>JBAYTZ010000004.1 GCA_041675285.1 Candidatus Delongbacteria bacterium | reverse complement strand
TCGAGTATTGGAATTGGCCCCAGCAGGGCGAGTTCATCCAGAGCTACTACCACGAGACCTACGGCGAGATCAGCGTGGACTTCAACCAGGAGTTCTACAACTGGGACGCCATCTCGCCCACCATGGTCAACGCGGACGTCGAAGAGCTGTTGTATCACGCCGGCGTCGCCGTCCGCATGAACTACGGCCCCAACTCCTCCTCGGCCCAGAGTTCGATGATCTCCACGGCGCTGCGCAGCTACTTCCGCTATCAGGACGCGACCCGGATGGTCTGGCGCAGCAGCTATACGGCCGAGTCCTGGCGCACCCTGCTGCACGCCGAGCTGAGCGCCGGCCGCCCGGTGATCTACCGCGGCCAGGGCCCCAACGGCGGCCACGCCTACGACGTGGACGGCGTGCAGGACAGCACCTGGTTCCACATCAACTGGGGCTGGAGCGGGACCTTCAACGGCTACTTCCTGCTGGACGACCTGAGCCCCGGCAACTACTACTTCGGCGACGTGCAGGGCGCCGTGATCGGCATCGCCCCCGACGGCATGGCCCTCAATCACCAACCCGTCGTGGCCAGCCTCCAGTTGGTAATTCGGGACGGCGAGACCGCCCGGGCCACTCTGTCGGGCTACGACGCGGACGGCGATGAGCTGAGCTACTCGGTGGATGGTCAGCCCATCGAAGGCCAGGCCTGGAGCTGGCGTCCGCGCGCGGGCAAGTGCGGCACTTATGTCTTCGCCTATCAGGCTTGCGACGCGTACGGTTGCGGCCAGCCCTCCGACCTGATCGTGGTCGTGCACGACGAGGATCCGCCCCATTGGGTGGCCGGTCCGGGACCGGATGGAACCGGAATCGACACTCTCAGCGTCCGGCCGGACAGCCTGGCGGCGTGGCAGTGGTCGCTGCAAGCCGGGCTGGACAGCCAATCGATCTGGGGCGACGTCCGCAGCCTGCCCAGGGCGAGTGAAGCCGCATTGGCCGACCAGCAGGACACGCCCCAACCCGCCAACAGGACCCTGCGCCCGGCCTATCCGAACCCCTTCAATCCAAGCACGACCCTGCCCGTCGACCTGGCGCATTCCGGGCACGTGCGCGTGAGCATCTACAACGTGGCCGGGCAGCGCGTGGCACTCCTGCAGGACGGCAACCTGGCAGCCGGTCATCACGAGCTGCGCTGGTCCGCCGACCAGCTGGCCAGTGGTCTCTACTTGGCAGTGCTGGAGACGGGCAGCGGCACGGGCTCACAACTCCTGCACCTGTTGAAGTAGCCGGTGCTGCGGCCCGCGCGGCGCACATGACCTAAAACACGCAAGAGGGGCGCACGTGCGCCCCTCTTGCTGATTGTGGTTGGTCGGCGGCGGAACTCAGTCCGAGCCCAGGCTCCAGCGCAGGCCGAGGCCGGCGCGGCGCACGGTGAAATCCTTCACGGCGCCGATGGCGCTCCAGGCGGCCTCGCTGTCGCGGTGCTCGTACTCGAGCAGCGGAATCAGCCGCAGCTGCCGGTTGAGATCGAGCCGGCCCTGCAGTCGGAAGAGCCAGCGCCGGTCGTGGCGGGCAGAGTGGAAGGGGTCCAGCAGCTCGCCCAGTCCGCTCTGGTAGCGACGGTCGCGCAGCACCAGCCCCGCGTCCAGGCCGGACTTCCAGCCGCCCAGGGTGCCGCTCCAGCCCAGGTTCAGGTTGTACTGGTCCTCCTGCTGGGTGGCGTCGCCGCTCTCGCTGTCGGCCCCCAGATTCACCTCGCCGGGCTGCACGCCCGGGTAGCCCACGTTGTCCGTGTCGCTGAATTCCCAGCCCAGTCCGGCGCTCAGGCCGGCAGGCATGCGCCAGGTCAACTCCAAACCCAGGCTCCAAGCCTCGGAGTCGTACTCGGTGAACCAGGCGTTGTAGTACTCGTTGGAGCGCGCCGCGCTGAGGCTGAGCCCCGGCTGGCGGAACCACTCGCCCAGATCCCGGGCGCGGGCCCGCAGGGTCAACTGGGTCAGGTCGGAGTCGAAACTGGCGCCCCGCTCGCGGCCTGTGTCACGGTCGGTGAAGCGGCGCAGGTCGTAGTTGTCCAGGAAGCGCCAGGAGAGTTCCGCGCCCCAGCCCGGCCGGGGTTGCCAGCCCAGCGCCAGCCGCTGGCTGGTGTTAGCGCCGCCCGCCACGGCGGGCACGGAGGTCCACTTGCCGTCCCAGCCCAGGCTGAGCCGCCCCTGGCCCGGCTTGCCGCCCACCCAACTCTGCAGCTTGGCCAGTGGACCGCGGCGGGACTTCAGCCGCCAGCGCAGCTCGGCGCCCACCCGGTGCTCGAGCTTGAGCACGTCGGAGCGTTCCACGTCGGGCTGGAAGGCCGGATCCTCCTCCAGTTGCTCCAGGTCGCGGGGCGAGAGCTTGAGGATGTTGTCGTCCGTCACCAGACGCTCCTCCAGGCTCAGGCTCCAGTCGGGAGCCGCGGCCGGCAGCAGCGCCGGCGCCAGGGCCAGGCAGAGGAGCGTCAGCGTCAGGCGTGGGCGCATGGACACGTCACTTTCCCGGATTGCGCAGGGATTCCCGCGGCAGCAGGAAGCGCAGGTTCACTTCGCGCCCGCTGTCCTGGAACTTCACCTTATAGACGTGCCGGCCGGCCGGAACCTCGATGTAGATCAGCTCCCCGCGGGCGGGCGTGCTGTCGTCCTTGCCCACGTAGACGGCCTGGTTGCTATGGCGGCCGCGCAGGACCCAGGTGTTCTTCAGGGTGCCGTCCTCATAGACCTTGAGCTGGTACTTCTGACGGCCGGCCATGGTGGTGTTCCAGTCCAACCGGCTGATCACCTTCACCACCGTGGGGCCCGTGGCCTCCAAGGCCAACTCCTCGCCGGAGGTCAGCACCTGGTAGGTGCTGCGCGTCTCGGCCACGCTCACGTCGCGCGTGCGGATCCGCTCCCGGGGCAGCAGGTCGATGGTCCCGCCCTTGGGCAGCGGATGCACGGCCTTGCGCTTGAGGCGCAGCAGCACGAAGTCGCCCGGTGACTCTTTCACCTGGAAGGTGAGTTTGTGCGTGCCGTAGGGGATGCGGATCTCGTCCGTGACGGAGCTGGAGAGCCGCGGCCACTTGGCGGGATCGGCGGCGTTCTTGTCATCCTTGGCCGGCTGCAGGCGCACGCCCGAGGAGCGCTTCACCGGGTGGGCGAACTCGCCGCCGGGTTGGCCGTCCAGGGTCCAAGCCAGCCGGGTCTGGGTGTCCTTGTACTTGGTGCGCCAGGGGGAGCGGGTCACCACGCGCAGCACAGCCGGTCCGTTGACCGTGGCGCTCATGGTGCCGTCCTTGGCCAGCTGCCAGTAGACGCGGCTCTTGCCGTCCACCTGCGCCATCACGCGCTGGGCGCCGCTGACGTGGCGAATGGTGGTCCAGGCCGCGTGGGTCAGTCCCGCCAGCAGCAGCGCGGCGACCAGCACCAGCGTGCCTGCCTGCAACCGCCGGTTCAGGTGCTTCCAGTTCTTCAGCATGCGTCCTCCGCGCCTTGCCCGATGTCGCCCGGGATTCTGTCGCCCCGGGACGTGCTCACAGATGCTCGTCCGGCGTGGCGGCCTCGCCCAGACGCTGCATGCGCAGGTCGAAGCGGATCACCACCAGCACCAGGATGGTCATGATCGCCACCGCCAGCCCCACCACGCGCAGGTCGTAGCGACCCTCCACGAAGAGCGCGCCCTCCCCCGGCTGGGGCACGTGGCTCGGCCGCCAGGGGATGCCGTACTGCGCCAGCAGCGCGCCGAAGCGCCGCGGCACGTACTTGAAGTTGATCACGGACACGCCGCTGTCCGAGAAGTAGTGCACCACGCCCTTGGCCGGCGGATTGTCGTCACTCAGGTGCCGCGTGAAGCCCAGGGGAATCACGTTGGCGTTGTCCGGGTGACCCAGGCTGACCACGCCGCCGCCCACGTTGACGTAGGCCCGGTAGCCGCGCAGGGATTCCTTCACCGCGTCCTTGTAGACCTGGATCCGCCCCAGCACGGCCTGCTCCAGGGTCTCCGGGTTCAGATAGGCCACGCCGTTGCGCTCGATGGCCGCGCGCACCAAGGCGCGACCCTCGGGCGAGAGGCTGCGGCCGCGGTCGTCCGCGCCGCCGATGCTGGCCGCCACGCTGCGGAAGCCCACCTGGCCGTTGTCCACCAGCACGCGCTCCATGTCCAGCCAGGTGAAGTCCGGATCATTGGCGCCATACCACGAGCTGCTGACGCTGGTGATGATCACCGGCTCCAGCTCCAGAACCTTGCAGGCCGCCAGCAGCGCCAGGTTGAGCCCCGGGAAGGAGCCCGTCATGCCCACGGCCAGCTTGTCGCCCTTCTCCAGCCCCGCGTCCTTGAAGATCTGCACCATCATGGCGGCGGTGTTGGGGTTGGTGGTGGCCAGCTTGGCCTGGTGGTTGCCCTCGGTGGAGGTGATGGGCGTGTGCTTCTGGCCGATGAGCAGCGTGCGGTCGGGATCGTTCACGACATCCACGAAGGCGGCCTCGGGGGCCTTGACCTCCCGCAGCAGCGCCACCCAATTCTCCATCAGGCGCGCGGCCTCGAGTTTCTCGTCGTAGTGGGGCTGCTTGTGCTCCACCCGGCTGAACTCGGCCCAGTTGTAGAGGCCGTAGGAGACCAGCGAGAGGACCAGCAGGGTCCAGATGGATTTGAGACTGGGCTTAAACATGCAGCACCTCCCCGCCGGTGAACAGCATCAAGAGCAGGCGCACGCAGCTGGCCACCAGCAGCAGGCAGAGCAGGGTCTTCACCACGCCTTGCTTGTCCATCCAGTTGGCGATCAGGCCGGGAATGATGAAGCCCACGGCCTGCATCTGCAGGTCCACGCCGAACATGTCGTAGAACGTGGACTGGCGCGAGAAGTAGCCCAGCACGAAACCGATCAGGATGGACAGCACCAGCCGGCGCCGCCCGTAGATGAACATGACCTTGGAGAGGCCCTTGATGATGCCGAAGGTGATGAAGCTGACCAGGAAGGTTCCCAGCAGGCGCAGCGGTTCGTGCATCTGCAGGGCCACGTAGCCCGGCACCACAATGCCGCCCGCCGACACGCCGATCACCTCCTGGAAGATCATGCTCAGGATGACGCCCAGGCCGACGCTGATTTCGATCATGCCGCACTCCTGTCGCGGAAGTAATGGGCCACTTCGTGTCCGCCGCCGTGGACGTTGCCGATGCCCATGACGGTCATGGTTTCAAACGGCAGGCCCACCACCGTATTCCAGGTGACTTCGGGATAGACCATGCCCAGGTTGATGACCTTCTCCTGGGGCAGGCCCATGCGGTAGCAGACTCCCAGCAGCTTGTCGGTGACTTCGCCGATCAGCACCAACCGGGAGTAGCTGGTGTCCTGGTGCACCATCTCCACCAGCTGCTCGCTGCGCTCGAAGCGGTCCTTGCGCGTGTTGAGGATGAACACCGTCGCGCCGGGGTCGTCCTGCACGCCCGTGACACGCTGCCAGATGGCCAGGGTGGATTCGGGATCGTTGGCTGCCAGGGCGTTGACGAAGGTGATGCGCTTGCCCTCGTGCACGGCGCTGAACTTCTTCAGCGCGCCGCAGTCCGGCGCGGCCCGGTACATGCCCTCCAGCGCCACCTCGCGCGACACGCCCAGCTGGGCGGCCACGGCCAGCGCCAGGGCCACGTTTTCCTTGTGCTCGATGTAGCCGAAGGGCCGCATGTCCTCGTCGCTGACGGGCTTGTCGGTGACCTCGTGGAGCTCCGTGCCCCGCCGGGCGGCCACGGTCTTCATCAGGCCGATGAGCTTGTGCTCGCAGGTGAAGGCCACCTTGCCCCAGGGCAGCGTATTGCACAGGCTGCGGGCCACGTTCTCCACCGTGGGACCCATTTCCTTCAAGTGGTCGGGCCGGGCGTTGGTGATCACGCCGATGGTGGAGCGCACCATCTTGTGTTCGGCGATCCACTGGTACTCCGGCTGCACGGCCATGCACTCGATCACCAGGGCGCGCGGTTTGCGCGCGGAGGCGAAACTGATCACCCGGGTCTGCTCGATGATGTTGGCCCCGCGCGGCCGGATGATCGGGATCTCCGAGCCGTCCTCCAGGATCACCTGGGGCGCGCTGCCCGTGGTCTTGGCCACGGTCTGGATGCCCCCGGCGCGCAAAGCGCCGGCGATCAGGCGGGTCACGCTGGATTTACCGCGCGTCCCGTTGACGTGGATGCGGATGGGGATGGACAGCAGATGACGCTGATGCCGCCGGAACTCGGCGATGCCCAGCAGGATGATCAGCCCGACCAACAAAGCAATGATGATCATACGCGTTCCGGACTAGATCCAGCACTTGGGACGATCCCGCCCTGTTCGCAGGTCGCTCCCCGCCGGCCCGCCGCCGCGCAAGCTGCGCGACACGCTGCCGAAGCTGCCGGGGAGACCATGCCGAAAATGGCCGGGCGATACGGTGCAAACGTGGAATTTTCTGCAGAAATCACGCCAGAATTGAGCCCGGACGGACAGGCGGGCCGCTGGAGCGCATCCCTCGGAGCCGCGAATTCAATCTGCCAGCTCAACAAAATAATCCTAAAGCGAAATCGCACTTTGTTCGGCGATTTCCCAGACTGGGGGCCGGGGCGGACCGGGGCCCGAGCAGCGACCTTCCCGCGGGGCTGTCTTGAATTCTTTGCACTTCGTTGCTCCCCTTCACGGAAGTGGCGCTCGAGGCCCGTTGCGGCGCTGGTTCGCGCCCCGGACGGGGGGTAAAATCAAGCCCCAGCCGCTCAAGGGGATGGCACTCTTTTTGCGACCCGGTTCATGAATGCAGACAGTTGATCGGTCAAGGCGAATGGCGTCCCGACACACACCGCGACACCCGGCATCCTCCCCGTCTCGCAGCGCGCACCAGCTGGGCTGGCTCTGCTTGGTCCTGTGTCTGGCCTGCTGCGCGGCCGGCGCCCGGGAGCTCCGCGCCCAGGAGCTGTGTCTGCCATCCAGCGCCCGGCCGGTGCCGGCCGTCACCCTGGAGGAGCACGCGCCGGGTGGCGAGCGCGAAGAGGCCTTGATCTGTTACCACCAGGGCTCTACGTACTACGTCAAGGAGCCCCATCCAAGCAACGGCGCGGTGGGACCGCTCTTCCAGCGCATCACGCCGGGCAGTTCGGGGCACATGAACGCCTTCGAACTGCGGCTGTACAACAACTTCCCGGGCAACCTGCGGCACGAGGGGCTGGTGCAGCTGACAGTCCACCGCCGAGTGGGCCTTCTGCCCGGTCCCTTCGAACAGATGTCCATTTTCAGCACGGACACGGTGGAGACCGGCGTGCTGAGCATCCCCTTGAGCCTGCCCTTTGATTTCGGCCAGGGTGAGGAGTTCTTCCTGGGCCTGAGTTTCCTGCCCGCCGCCTCCGTGGACACCGTCGCCTACGTCACGGCCGGCCTGGGCTCCTACACGGGCCACTCCTTCTTCCTGCAAAACGGCCAGATCGTCTGGTGGGGCGCGCCCGACGGCACACCCTTCGGCGACATGCACTTCTGTGCCCAGGTCTGGCTGGACACCGCGCAGGCCTATCTGCAGTTTCCCTGGACCCGGCTGGATCTGGGACGGGGCCCGGCGGGCCAGCCGCTGTCCATCACCGTGCCCGTCCTGAATCAGGGCACGGCCCCGCTGCAGGTGCAGGCTGAAACCGAGGGCCCGGGCTGGAGCGCCCGGCTGCTGGGGCCAGATTCCCTGATGCCGCCGGACACGCTCTTCCTGCAGGTCAACTGGGAGGGAAGCGGCGATTCCCTGGGCTACGGGGCGCTGCTGCTGCAGACCAACGCCACCAACAACCCCGTGCGCACCATTCCCCTGCTGGGGGCCACCAGCATGGCGGACCTGCTGATCGCGAACTGGGACGAATGGGCGCTGGCCACCGAGCAGCTGCTGGATTCCAGCGACGCCAACCATGCCTGGCGCCTGGTCCAGGGTCTGGGCCGGCCGGGCCCTTTCATGGGGCACGACGCCCCCATCCAGGGCCTGACCTGCGAAGACGTGGTCTTCCTGGGCGGCCTGCGCCTGCAGGAGGGGGCGCAACTGGGCCTGCGCTGGAGCCAGTACCGGCGGCACTCCTCGGGCCTGCGCCGGCACGCCTTCTGCTGGCGGCTCAGCGGCACGACCCAGTGGCAGATCCTCGCCGAGCCCAACTTGATCCAGGATCCCTGGCTGGGTCCGGCCGACGAGTGGTGGACCACGCCCTGGTTGCCGTGGACCGTGCCCGCCAGCGGCACCTTCGATCTGGGCCTGCTCTACGGCGGCGAAGGCGCCTATGACCGCTGGTACGTCGACGATCTGGAGCTCATGGTGAACGGGCGCTTGGCCCCGCCGGAGCTGCGCGTGAACAATTGGGCCGGCGCGCTTTGCCTGGCCTGGGATCCCGTGCCGGGCGCCTCGCACTACCGGGTGGATCGCGTGGATTGCCAACCGGCGCAATGCCTGGGCTGGACCACGGGCACCAGCTGGAAACTTGCCCGGGAGCAGCGGCGCGGGGCCGGATGCTACCGGGTCAGCGCCTGGAACGATCGACCCCTGCAAGTGGAGGATTGAGCATGACCTGGCAAGACCGCACCGTCCTGGTGACCGGCGCCGGCGGCTTCATCGGCCGTCACCTGTGCCGGCGCCTGCTGGCGGAGGGCGCCCGCCTGCGCATCCTCCTGCGCTATGTCTCACAGCCCGCCGCCCAGCGCCTGCCCGAGGACATCCTGCGCCAGGCGGAGGTCCACCGCGGCGACGTGGGCGACACGGCCCTCCTGCGCGCGGCGCTGCAGAACACGGAGGTGGTGTTCCATCTGGCCGCGCTGGTGGGCATCCCCTACTCCTATGCCTGCCCGGCGGAGGTGTTCCGCGTCAACGCCGGCGGCACCCTGGCCCTGCTGGAGGCGGCGCGCCAGCAGCGGCCGGAGCGCGTGGTGCTCACCTCCACCAGCGAAGTCTACGGAAGCGCGCAACAGGTGCCCATGCCCGAGGACCACCCGCTCTGCGCCCAATCGCCCTATGCCGCCTCCAAGATCGCCGCGGATCAGCTGGGCCTCGCGTATCACCGTTCCTTCGGTCTGCCCGTGGCCGTGCTGCGCCCCTTCAACACCTACGGCCCCGGCCAGAGCGGGCGCGCGGTGATCCCGTCCATCCTGGGCCAGGCCCTGGCGGGCGGCGAGTTGCAACTGGGCGCCACGGAGACCACGCGCGACTTCAACTACGTGGACGACACGGTGGAGGCCTTCCTGGCGGCGGGTCACGCCCCGCTGGCCCTGGGGCGGGTCACCACCTACGGCAGCGGCCGCGAGACCTCCATCGACGAGGTCATCCGCCTGGCGGGCGGCCTGCTGGGGCGCGAGCTGGGCGTGGTCCAGGATCCGGCCCGCCGGCGCCCCGCGGAGAGCGAGGTGCTGCGCCTCTGCTGCGATCCGGAGCCCGCCCGCCGCGTGCTGGGCGTCAGCGCGCGCGTGCCGCTGGAGGAAGGGCTGAGTCGCACCCTGGAATGGCTGCGCGGGCAGCCCCAACGCCCGGGCGGTTCCTATGACATCTGACCTGCATGGTGACGAGGCCCGCCTGCGCGAGCTGGTGGGTGTGGGTTGTGACACGGAGGAGCGCGCCCGCCTGGAGCGCACGCTGGAGCGGGACTCCGGCTTCCTGGAACGCTGGTTCCTGCCGCTGGAGCGCCAGGCCTTGGGCGCGGCCCCGGACCCCGTCGGCCTGGCCCTGCAGCTCTTCTGCCTGAAGGAGGCGGCGATCAAGGCGCTCTGGGCCCAGCACCAGGTGGGGCCGGATTCCGTGGAGTGCCGCTGGAGTTCCGACGCCGGCTGGAGCCTGCGTCTGCTGCCCGGCCGTCGTGGACTGCAACTGGAAGGTCAGGCCGGGCTGGAGGGCGACCTGGGCTGGGCCCGGGTGCTGGCCTGGCAGGGTCCGGAGGCCCGGACGGAAACGGGCCGGGATTCCTCCCGGCCCGCGCTCGGCTTCGGTGATCAGGGAACGCCCGAGACCCTTCGCTAATCCCGGACCGGGAAGTCCAGCCGGTCGGCCAGCGGCCGCTCCAGCGGAGCGAAACCCGGCCGTCCCATCCGCTGATAGGTCAGGATCTTGCCCGCCTCCACGCCCGGCTGGTCGAAGGTGTTGATGTCCAGCAGCTCGCCGTTGACGAAGGTCTCCAGCATGAAGAACTGGAAGAGCTGGCCCAGCCAGTAGGCGTCCAGCGTCGGCAGGGACAGCGTCCGGCTGCCCCGACCTTCTGCCCGCAGGGCCTCCGCCGTGCTCTCCTGCTCCGCGTTGATCAGCTCGGACAGGTCATGC
Organism: Candidatus Delongbacteria bacterium; assembly: GCA_041675285.1. NCBI lineage: Bacteria > Candidatus Delongiibacteriota > Candidatus Delongbacteria bacterium. The sequence goes on along the minus strand of JBAYTZ010000004.1, from coordinate 282,996 downwards.
CCGGCCAGATAGGCCACCTCGGGATCCTCCTCGAAGATCCGCGGAATCGGACTGGCGCCCTGGAAGGCCTCCAGTCGCACGAAGGTCAGCAGCTTGTCCGCCGGCCCCTCCATGAAGAGCTGCAGCAGGCTGTGCTGATCCGCGGCCCCCAATGCCCCCAGCGGCGTGCTGCCCGAATGCACCTCGCGGCCCTGGCGATCGCTGCGCTTGCCCAGGGATTCGCCCCACAGCTGGACGTACCAGTTGGCCACGTAGCGCAGGCGGCGGGAGTAGGGCATCAGCACGTGCACGGAACCCAGCCGTTGGAACCAGAGCCAGGCGGCGGCGGAGGCGCAGAGCACGCGGTTCTCCTGCCACGGGGAGCGGGCGGCGTCCAGGGTCAGGGCCTCGGCGCCGGCCAGCAGCGCGTCCACGTCCAGGCCCAGCACGGCAGCCGGAAAGAGCCCCACGTTGCTGAGCAGCGAGAAGCGTCCGCCGGTCTTGGGCGGAATGTCCAGCACGGCCAGGCCCTCCCGGGCGGCCAGGCGCTGCAGCAGGCCCTGACCGGCGTCGGTGGTCACCACCACGTGCTCGCGCCAGCGCTCGCCCAGCGCCTTGCGCAGCCAGTCGGCCACGGCCATGAAATTGGCGGCCGTCTCGGCGGTGGTGCCCGATTTGCTGACGATGTTCACCAGGGTGCGACCCGGCGCCAGCACGTGCAGCATTTCTCGCAGGGCGTCGGGGTCGCTGTTGTCCAGGACGTGGAAGCGCGGCCGTCCGCCCCGCAACTCGGGCCGGTCGTTCCAGAAACCGTGGCACAGCGCGGCCTGGATGGCGATGGTGCCCCAGGTGCTGCCGCCGATCCCGATCAGCAGAAAGTCGTCGAAGGACCCCGCCAGCCGGGCCGCCAGCGCCTTGGCCGCGGCGACTTCCGGGCGCCGGAAGGTGTTGGCGAAGGTGCCCGTCTCGCTCTCCACCATGGCGGCCAGCCTCGTGCGGATCTCTTCCAGTTGGGGCGCCAGCGCGTCCAGTTCGGCCGCCGCCAACCCGCCGCCGCCGCCCAGATTTCCAGCCAACATCCGGCTTAAATCAATACCCAGCAATGACTTCATTCAAACCCCAGGATTCTGGCCGGTGGCAGCCGGCGACCCGCTGACATGAGGAAAGCCACCCAGCCCCAGGGTGGCTTTCAGAATTTCCGGCTTCCCAATGCACAAACGGCCCGCTTCGGTTTGGGGAATCAGGCAGTCTGGGCACGGGAGACCGCGCTCAGGCTTTCGGCTTCTTCTCCTCGGCCGGGAGAATCTTGTACATGCCGGCACCGCAGGCGCTGCAGGCGCCCTTGACGGCATTCCGTCCATTCTTCATCGAAAGATTGGCCACATCCTTCATCTCCCGATGGGCCCGACAACGCATGCAATAGCCAGAGTGTGACATGACGCCTCCTTGTTGATCGCGGTCACAAAAGTGGGATATCCAACAAGAATCTTCAAAGCAAAAGTGCGGTCGCGTGAAGCTTGTCAAAGCCGGACCGCGCAGGCGTCGCACGGCTACGGAAAAACGGGCGGAATCCGGCGGCCACTTGCGTGGATCCCGGATCCCGCCCGCGCTTGGTTCAGGCCGCGGCCTTGTTCCGCCGCTCCAGATCGATCAGCTTCTTCTTGAGGAAGAAAACCACGAACAGTCCCAGCACCAGGAACAGCGATCCCACGTAGACCACCAGGTGGCCCGGGTCGTTGTTCACCGACAGGATGGTGGTCTCCTGCCCGCCCATGTTCTGGGCCCGCCGGAAGCTGGACTGGAAGAACTTGTAGCCCCGGTGAATCAGGGTGTTGTTCATGGAGATTTCGATCTCCTTGCCCGTGATCCCCTGCTCCGGGTCGTCCAGCACCACGAAGGACGCGTAGCCCGCGGCCATCATCGTGCCCGGGTAGCGGTCCTCGACGAAATCCTTCAGGGTCAGGCTGAAGCCCAGCGGAATGCGGTTCTGCTCGAAGCCGATCAGCCAGAGTTTGCCGTCCACTTCGATGGGCTTGCGCTGGCCCATGCGCAGCCACTTCTGCTCCACCACGCCGTCCTTGTCCAGGCGCAGGCGCAGGGCGGGCATCTCGCCCTTCACGCCGATGTTCTCCATGTCCTCCTGGCGCCAGGCCTTGCGCAACACCTGGTCCACGGAGAGCTGGAAGCCCATCCAGGGCAGGGTGAGGGCCGCGCCGCCCACGGCGACGGGCTGCTCCACCAGCTTGCCGCCGGCCATCCAGGCCGCGCGCACGTCCTGCCCGATCAGCCCGAAGCGGATCTGCTTGTCGCCCAGGTCGTGGTCGGAGAAGACCGGCTGCCACTGAAAGCCGGAGAGGCGCGTCAGCGTGGGCTCGTTGCCCAGCAGCGGATCGAAGTCGGGCATGTTCTGGAAGTAGACGTAGCGGTCGCTCTGTCCGCCCTTGGCGAGCAGGAACTCCAGCGCCGGATTGGCGGCGGGTCCGGGCATGTCCAGGGCCGCGCCCTTCTCGTTCATGGAGAAGTTGCGGTACACCTTGACCAGTTGCAGGCTGTGGCCGCCGGACAGCGCGACGGACTCGCCCGGCGCCGGCAGCTCCACGTTCTGCCGGGCCCCGCCCAGCAGGAAGGCCAGGCTGCCGTTGCCCGCCGAGGCCAGCGACGCCAGCCAGCTGGCCTGGTCCGGAGCCTCCACGGCCTCGAACTGCAGCATGCCGTTGAAGTCGCGCACGTTCTCGCCGGGCCGGCGCGGGAAGAGCCAGACCTCCTCCGAGAACATGGCCGACTTGAAGAGGAAATGCAGGCCCGGATTCTCCACCGGGCCATCCTCCTTCACGTTCAGCTTGGGCTGGGCGTCCGTGTAGTAGCGGTCCGCCGTGAAGCTGCCGCCGCCGGGGATCTGGTACTCCTCGTTGAGGAATTCCTGGGGCGGACTGCTCTGCAGATTGGTGGGGAAGACCACCACCGGCACGTCGAGCTTCTGCGGATCGTAGACCGTCAGCACCAGCTCGCGGGTGGAGATGTAGTCCGACGAACCGCCTTCGTCGATGCTCATCGTGCCCTCGAAGCCATACTGGCGGGTCATCCACGCGCCCACCAGGATCACCAGGATGGAGGTGTGGATGCAGATCACGCCCAGATGCCGCAGGCGCCAGGGACGCAGGTTCCAGGTGGCCAGGCTCAGGTTCACGCCGAACAGCGCCAACAGCAGGTCGAACCAGACGGTCCGGTAGATGTAGGCCTGCACCAGATGCGTCGAGGTGGACGACTCGAATTTGGTGGCGAAGGCCAGGATGAGCGCGATGAGGAACAGCAGGCTGACGCCGAGTCCAAGCGACGACAGGATGCGATAGAGTCGTTTCAACAGGTTCATGTAGGCGGAATCTTTCTTCGTTTCGTTTCTCCCGCAAGAAGATGGCAAATGCACCTTCTAAGGTAAGCCTTGATCATCAAGGAGATATCGAGGAAGGCGTCACGCGTCGGGCACAAACCAGATGGCGCCGCCAATAACCTTCCTCCAAGGTGTTCCACTCCACGCCCTGGGTGGTGCTGGAATGGATGAAGCGGCCGTCGCCGCCGTAGATCCCCACGTGCGAGATGCGCCGCCCGCCGCTGGTGGCGAAGAAGACCAGATCGCCGGCCTCCAGCTCGCCCCGGGAGACGGGCATGCCCAGCTTGGACATCTCCGCGCTGTTGCGCGGCAGATCCTTGCCCCAGGCCTCCTGCACCACGCGGCGGACCATGCCGCTGCAGTCCATCCCGCGCTCCGTGTCGCCGCCGAAGCGGTAGGGCGTGCCCAGGAACTGCTCCGCCGTCTCCACCAGGTCGGAACTCTCCTTGGAAAACAGCCGCAGGCTGGGCAGGCCGCCGCCCCGCCGGGCGTCCTTCTTGCGCTTGGTGCGCAAGGCGCCGCCGGACTTCTCCGGCTCCGGCTTCGAGCCGCGCGGCTTGGCCTGCTTGCCGGCGGGCGCCTGGGCCGGCGGCCGTTCGGACTCGGGGGTGCGAAAGCGCGGTTGGCTGCGCAGGCTGGCGCACCCGCTGAAGGCGAGCACCAGGCTGAAGGCCCAGAGCCAGCCCAGCGTCCGGCGCGTCCGGCGCAGGAAACCCGGCCGGCGCCCGCTACCGATAGCCTGAGGCACGAAAGCGCTCGATGTAGGCCTGATAGTTGGCCGCGCTCTGCCTGAGCTTGGCCACTTCCTCGGCGCTGAGCGCGCGCTTGACCTTGGCCGGGCTGCCCGCCACCAGCGAGCGCGGCGGGATGATCATGCCCTCCAGCACCGTGGACCCCGCCGCCACCAGCGATTCCGTGCCCACGATGGCGCCGTCCAGCACCGTGGCCTGCATGCCGATCAGGCAGCCGTCCTCGATGGTGCAGCCGTGCAACATGACCATGTGGCCCAGCGTCACTTCGTTGCCGATGCGCAGGGGCGCGGTGTCGTGGGTAACGTGCAGCACGGCGCCGTCCTGCACGTTGCTGCGCTCGCCGATGCGGATCCAGTTCACGTCGCCGCGCACGACGGCGTTGAACCAGACGCTGCTACCGGCGCCGATCTCCACGTCGCCAAGGACGATGGAGCCCGGCAGGAGGGCCACATCATCCGCCAGCCGCGGGCTTTTTCCTTCGAAGTCCAAGATGGTCCCCAGACGCATGGATTCTCCTTGCCAATCGGCGATGTGCTGTCATCCCGGCATTTGTCCGGGAGCCTTGTTTTCCACCTTTCTGCTTGCGCCAGAAAGGTGGAGCCAAAGAGGCGCTTTTTCTCACCCGCCAGAGTCAGCCCGCCTCCCGGCGGGCTTCCGCTGGCGGCAGCAGCTCCTTCCTGTCTCCAGCTAGTTGGTTCGCGCTTCGCGCTTCACCCATTTTCTCGTTCAGCCCTGCGGGCTTCACCTCACGTGACACAAACTGTCTTTGAGTCTTAGTGCCTTCGTGTTCAAACTGACTCTCAGATGAGCCAGCCCCGACCCAGGCCAACTCCAACTAACTCTCTGTGCCTCTGCGCCTCTGTGGTTCAACTCTTCAGCCGGTCGCCCGCAGTCGGCCTTCACCTCACGTGACACAAATCGTCTTCGAGTCTTCGAGCCTTCGTGTTCAAACGGACTCTCGGATGAGCCGGCCTTCGATCCAGGCAAATCCAACTCAACTCTCTGTGCCTCTGTGCCTCTGTGGTTCAGCTCTTCAGCCGGTCGCCCGCAGTCGGCCTTCACCTCACGTGACACAAATCGTCTTCGAGTCTTCGAGCCTTCGTGTTCAAACGGACTCTCGGGCAACCGAGCCTCGACCCAGGCAAATCCAACTCGAAGCTCTGTGCCTCTGTGCCTCTGTGGTGATTCCCACCCCGGGCTCTCAGCCCTGCACGGCCTTGGGCGCCGCCTGGAGCTGGATCCGGAAGGTGATCCCCCGCCCGGGCCGCGTGTCGTGCACGAAGATCCGGCCGCGGTGGTAGTCCTCCACGATGCGGCGGGCCAGCGAGAGGCCCAGGCCCCAGCCGCGGCTCTTGGTCGTGTAGCCGGGTCGGAAGATCTGCTCCTTGAGGGAGGGGTCCACGCCCTTGCCCGTGTCGGAGACATCCAGCACCACGCGCTGTCCCTGCCGCGCCGTGCGCGCCTCCAGGCGGATCTGCCCGCCACACTGGCCGATGGAGTCCAGCGAGTTCTTGACCAGGTTCTCGATCACCCACTCGAACAGAAAGGCGTTCAAACGGGCGGAGGGCAGCCCGGGTTCCACCACGATCTCAAAGAAAATGTCCCGCCCGCCCCGGGGCAGGCGGCTGCTGAAGTAATCCACCACGCGCTCCAGCAGCCGGGGCAGGTCCACCGGAGTCAGTTCCACCTCGGAGCCGATCTTGTTGAAGCGCGCGGCGATCTTCTCCAGCCGGGCCGTGTCCAGCTTCATCTGATCCAGGGCCTCGCCCATACCCGGGTCGGACTCCAGCACCTCGATCCAGCCCATCAGGCTGGAGATGGGCGTGCCCAACTGATGCGCCGTCTCCTTGGCCATGCCCACCCAGACGCCGCTCTCCTCGGCGCGCCGGATCTGGCGGAAGCCCAGGTAGCCCAGAAAGCCCACCAGGATCGAGGCCACCAGCGTGTAGACAGGAAAGAGCTGGACGCGCTCGATGAGCCGGGAATCCCCGTAGTGGAAGTAGTCCGTCAGCGTGTCGTACTGGAAGGGGATCGGTTCGTGGACCACGTCCATCTGGCGGATCATGCCATAGAGCAGCGTGCTGTCCGCGGCGGACAAGGTGTTGGGGGTCTTGGTGCTGTCGAAGGCCGAGTCCAGCGTGCGCCAAAACTTGGGATTGCCCCGGGCGTCCGTGACGATCAGCGGAAAGTCGATGGTCTGCAGGAAATCCAGCACCTGCTCGGGATTGTGCGTGGCCAGCAGGCCGTAGTGCTCCACGCGTACCGTCAGGTTGCGGCGGGCTTCCGCGCGCAGATCCTCCACCAGCTCGCGGGCCAGGAACAGGATGAAGATGGCCGCTGCCACGCCCAGCAACAGCACCAGGCTGCGCATCCCGCCGCCGCGCAGGATGACGGCTCGCCATTTTCCCCGCATGTGCCTCCGTTCCCACCCGGTGGTGTTCGCTTGCCTCCCGTACCGGTCAGCGCCCTGTCGGATTGGAGCGTTTCGCGGCCAGCACCAGCAGGCAGCCCCCCCGGCTGCGCCGGCCGCGCAGGTCCAGTTCGTTGAGCAGGCGCACGGGCAGCAGCATCAGCGCGGACCAGACCAGCACGAAGGGCAGGGTCCAGAAGCCAAGCTTGAGCGCGCGCAAGGGGCCGCGCACGCCCAGCCGCCAGGCCAGCCCGCCCGCCGCGCCATAGGTCGGGCGCAGCTCCAGCTCCTCCAGGCCCGCCTGGGCCAAGCGTTCCCGCATCATCGGCCGCGTGTAGCCCTCGCGCGCGTGCTCGCCCACCGCCGGCGTGCGGCGCAAGACCTCGGCCTCGCTCAGTTCGTCGGCCATGGCCGGCGTGTGCAGCAGCAGGCGGCCGCCCGGCGCCAGCACCTGGGCAAAGTTGCGGAACACGCGCCGATCGTCCTCGATGTGTTCCACCACGTCCACGTTGAGCACCAGATCCACCGCTTCGTCCAGCTCGAAGTCCAGCAGGTCGGCCACCCGGGCCTCCACATTCGTCACCCCGCCGCGCCGGCAGAGGTCCTGCAGCTGGTCCACGCAGGCCGGGTTGATGTCCACGGAAAGGATGCTGGCGCCTGGGAAGAAGCGATTGAGGGCCAAGGCGTACTGCCCGTAGCCCGTGCCGGCGTCCAGGATGCGGCGCGGCCGGAATCCCGATTCCGCCAGGGCGCGCAGGGCGCGCCGGACTTCCAACTCCCGCAGGAAGACCTGGCGTGACAACAGGAAGAGCAGGTGCTTCAGCCAGGTCTGGCGCAGGAAGAGGCGGGCCAGCCGCCCCTTGATGGGTTCGTAGTCCATGCGGCCAACATAGGGCCCAGCCCCGCCCCATGCAAGGTGGGAGGTCTGGCCGCCGGCCGGGCCGGGGCACGGGTTCGGCGCGCAGCTTTCCAGACAACTGGCAGGAGCCGTCGCCAACCTATGTCTCAAAGCTGACCGGTTCTGCACACTTTCGCCAGCTCCGGTGGAGGCTCCTGCGGCCAAAGACATGATCCGCAAGCAATTCCAAAGCTGGAACAGGATTTGCACGAGCCCCTGTCGCTCTAGAACCTGTCCGATCCGTTCCGGCGACCGCCGGACCCGAACATCGGACCCAGTGCAGCCGAACCAGAACGGCCCGGGTATCCCCTGGGGTTGTTCGTCATGACCGACGGTCGGTCTCCGCCCGCGTTCAGGCCTGTCCCGCACCCGACGCGGCCCAGGCGCGGCGCTTGTTGGATGTCTCGGGGTTGGCCTTCAGGCGATCCAGTGGCGTCGTTCAGTGAAGTCCGGAGCTTGAATCCTGCGCCGGACGCAGGCGAAGACCCTGTAAAGCGGCCCTGCGGGGCCGCTTTCCTTGTCCGGGCGGCTTGTCCTGCTTGCCCCGAATCGCCACTCTGCACCCCGGAGGAACGCATGACCGTCGCACTGGAGATCAGTCACCGTCCCTGGGGCCACTACGAGGTCCTGCTGGACGATCCCGAACTCAAGGTGAAGCGCATCGTGGTCAAGCCCGGCCAGCGCCTTAGCCTGCAACGCCACCAGCAGCGGCGCGAGCACTGGTTCGTGGCCGCCGGAACGGCGCGCGTGACCCTGGACGAGCAGGAGCTGGACGTGGCAGCGGGCGGCTCGCTGGACATTCCGCTGGGCAGCTGGCACCGGGTGGCCAATCTTGGCCCGACGGACCTGGTGCTGGTGGAAGCCCAGACGGGCAGCTACTTCGGCGAGGATGACATCGAGCGGCGGGAAGACGACTACGGCCGCTTGGAGGGCTGAAACGAGACGCGGCCGACGCCCCCTCGGCGCCGGCCGCAGCACGTGCTGTGTGTTTGCAAGTGATCCTCTAGCCCCCTGAGGACCACCACGGAAAGTGCAAACCCCGTGCCCATCGCTTTCCGCGCGGACCGGCCCTTGAGCAGCTTTGAGTTCACTCCACGACTGCGGAAACGTGTTCAGCATCCGACCGCAAACCGCCCGATCCAGCACAGAGTCGACAAGTTGGACCCCCGCCGCCCGGGGCCGCCACTCCCCACCGTGGACACAGATTTTCGTTGCGATCGCCGTCCCGGGCACCCCACATTGGGTACGCCACAGGGAGGCCGCCAAGTCCGACAGGCGGCCCGTCAGCCAGCCACACACCAGCAACAAACAGGAAGGCCCATGGCCAAGGTAGTCGTCATCGGGGCCGGCTTTGCCGGCCAAACCGCCGCGCTGTACCTGGGTCGCGCCCTGGGGAAGCAGCACGACATCACGGTGGTCAACGCCAGCGACCACTTTTACTTCATCCCCTCCTTCGTCTGGGTGGGCACCGGCCGGATGGCCCCGGCCCGTACGCGCTTTCCGCTCAAGCCCGTGCTGGACCGCTTCCACGTGCGGCTGGTGCAGGGGATGGCCCGCGCAATCCAGCCGCTGGAACAGTGGGTGCGCGTGGAACGGCCCGGGGCGGCGGGCGACCTGAAACTGGACTACGATTACCTGCTGGTGGCCACCGGCCCCAAGCTCAACTTCGAGGGCACGCCTGGACTGGGACCGCACGGCGGCCACAGCCAGAGCATCTGCACGCTGCCCCACGCGGAGAACGCCCGGGACCGCTACCTGGAGCAGGTCGAGCGCATGCAGCGCGGCGAGCGCGCCCGCCTGGTGATCGGCACGGGCCATCCCGGCGCCACCTGCCAGGGCGCGGCCTTCGAGTACATCAGCAACCTGCACAAGGATCTGGTGGCCCGCGGGCTGCGGGACAAGGCCGACCTGCACTGGCTCTCCAACGAGGCGGCCCTGGGCGATTTCGGCATCGGCGGCATCCACATGCCACCGGGTTCGCGGGCGGAAACCAGCGAAGCCTTCCTCGGCGCAGCCTTCAAGGAATTCGGGATCAGCTGGGACGTGCAGAAAGGCGTGAAGGCCGTGGAGCCCGGGCGCATCTACTGGGAAGACTATGAGGGCCGGCCGGGCGAGACGCCCTTCGATTTCTCCATGCTCATTCCCCAGTTCCAGGGCCAGCGCCTGAGCGTGGAGGGCGGCGAGGGATTGGCGGACGAGATCTTCAACCCGGCGGGCTTCGTGAAGGTGGACGGGATCTACGGGCTGCCCTACGACCAGCTCCAGCAGACGCCGGAGGCCTGGCCGGCGGACTACCGCAATCCGCGCTTCCCCAACATCTTCGCCGCAGGCATCGCCTTCGCGCCGCCCGGGCCCATCAGCCAGCCGCACACCACGCCCACGGGCCTGGCCATCACGGCTGCGCCGCCGCGCACGGGCATGGTGGCCGGGATCATCGGCCGCCTCTGCGCGCTCAACATCATCGACCTGGTGACCCGTGGCCGCACCAGCCACTCGGAACGAATGACGGAGATGGCCGCGGCCTGCATCGCCAGCATGGGCGACAGCCTCTGGGACGGATCCGCGGCCACCATCCTGATCTACCCCGTGGTGCCCAACCACAAGCAGTTCCCGGATCAGAACGGCCGCGATCCCTTCGTAACGCACATGGAGATGGGTCTGGCCGGCGCCTGGATGAAGCGCATGATCCACCACACCTTCATGCACAAGCTGCAGGGCCGCCCGGGCTGGCAGTTCATTCCGGAATAGGAGCCTCGGATGGAAATCACGCAGAAGGACCGCTTCTGGATGAACAACAAGCTCTTCCAGCTCATGCGCTTCGTGGTGTTGAATTTGAAGATCCTCAAGGCCGTGGATCGGGCCAAGCGTTCCTGACCCTCCAGCGAGGGGGAATCACCACAGAGACACAGAGTCACAGAGAAGAATTGAGTTGGAGTTGCGCGGGCCTGGACAGCTGACACGTCCAAGTCACAAACCAACACTCTGCTCTGTGTCTCTGTGTCTCTGTGTTGAGATGTGATTTCGTGCGAGAGATTAGAACTGGTCGCCTTCGCCCAGCGACTGCTCCATTTCATCGGCGCCGCGACCCACCAGCCCGATCAGCCGCCGGAGCTGCTGCGGATCGCAGGTGGCCGGGGCATTCAACACGAACACGGCGGCCGTTTGCTCGCCGATCTGCCGGAAGCCCCAGGCTCCCAGCAGTTGGTCGGGATTGGTCCGCAGCAGCAGTTCCATGGTCACCGGCTCCTGCAGCGCCGCGCCCATTCCCGCCACAGACCAGATCTCCCGCAGTCGCCAACCGTCCAACTCCTCCGTGCGGGAATTGACGAAGACCTGCTGGCTGCGGCCGGACTCGTACTCCAGCAGGAGGCGGCAGTCGCCGTCGGCGTCGGGCTCCCAGACCAGCTTGGCCTCCTGCAGGCAGGCGGCGAGCTCGCCGTCCACCGGCGGATAGGCCACTTCGTCCTGGGCGAACCCGGTTCCGCCCATCAGCAGCAGACCGAGCAGCCAGCCGCTCAAGACTCGCGGAATCATGGGCACCTCCGTTCTTGTGGGCCGGGTCCGACGCCCGACTGCGCCGGACCGCCGCTGCGGAACCTACGCCCGCAGCTCGAGCAAATCCAGCACCAGTTTGAGCAGCGTGGCCGCCACCACCAGGCGGAACATCACCCGCACCAACCGCACGTGGCGGCGCATCACCAGCCGCGATCCCAGCCGCGCGCCCAGAAACTGGCCCGAGCCCATCACCAGGCCCGGCAGCAGCAGCACGTGGCCGCCCAGGGCGAAGAAGCCCAGCGAGGTCACGTTGGAAGTGAAGTTGACCACCTTGGTGCGCGCGGTGGCGGTCTTCAGGTTGAGTCCCAGTCCGGCCACCAGGAACAGGGTCCAGAAGGTGCCGGTGCCCGGACCGAAAAAGCCGTCGTAGAAGCCCAGGGCCAGCCCGGCCAGGGGCAGGAAGAGGCGTGCATCCAGCCGGGGGTGCTCGTCGTGTTCGCCCAGTTGGGGCGAGAGAAAGGTCCAGACCAGCACGGCCGTCAGCAGGATGGGAATCAGCAGGCGCAGCAGACCCGGACGCAGGGCCTGCACGGCCAGGGTGCCCGAGGCGGCACCGATGAAGGTGAACAGGATGCCGACGGCCAGCTCGCGGAAGCGCACCAGCCCGCCCTGGCGGTAGTGCAGGGCCGCGCTGAGGCTGCCGAAACTGGATTGCAGCTTGTTGGTGCCCAGCGCAAGGTGGGGCGGCAGACCCGCGGCCAATAGCGCGGGCAGGGTGATCAGGCCCCCGCCGCCGGCGATGGCGTCCACGAAGCCGGCCACCAGCGAGGCCAGCCAGAGCAGACCGAGGGTGAACCAGGACAGGGACGTCTCCACGCGGGGTCTCCTGGGCGTTGTGTGGGGCGTGACCCCGGCTTCCCTGTTCGTTCAGCGGACGACCCAAGGTAGGACAGGCCGGCCCGTCCTGCCGCAGGGTGTCCCGCCGGCCAACCAACGGCTGTTCAGGAATGAGGACGATGTGGATAAGGTGCCAGGCACCGGCCTGGCACCGACCCGGCACCGGCCAGGCACCGACCCGGCACCGACCTGGCACCGACCTGGCTCCGACCTGACCCTTCCCCGACAATTGTCACGGTTGCCGGACCCTATCTTCAGGCACGACAGAACCCAGGAGACCCATGACCACCACCATTCCTGCCGCCCCGTTGCGCGGCCGACTCGCCAATGTCCTGCTCTGGACCCTGGCCGTGCTGATCATGTTCGCAGCCATCGTCTACCAGCGCCGCACAGGCCCCACCTATCCGCGCCGCGGCGAGCTGGTCGTGGCCGGGGAATCCCTGCGCTACAAGCTGGTGCGCAGCCAGGAGACATCCCGCGAGGCCTGGGTGATCCTGCCGGCCGCGGGCGGACAGGTCAGCGCCACGCTCTACTGGAAACGCTACAAGGTGCAGGAGCCCTTCATCCCGCTGGATCTCTGTCCGGCGCTGGAGGTTTTGCCCAACCTGGGGGCGAAGGAGGCCGACGAACTCCGCGACAAGCTGGTGGCCGCGCTGCCCGTCCAGCCGCCGGCGGGCAAGCTGGAATACTACCTGGAGGTCACCACGCCGGACGGCTCCCAGCGCATTCCGCCCGCGCCCGAGGATCCGATCATCATCCGCTACAAGGACCCCGTCCCGGGCTTCGTCCTCTGGCCGCACGTGGTGATGATGTTCTTCTCCGTGCTCTTCGGCATGCGGGCCGGTCTGTCCGCGCTGGTCGATCCGGGCCGGATGCGCCGCCACGCCTGGGTGGCGCTGGTGGGCATGACCCTGGGCGGCATGATGCTCGGCCCCCTGGTCCAGAAATTCGCCTTCGGCCACTTCTGGACCGGCTTCCCCTTTGGCAAGGACCTGACGGACAACAAGATGCTCATCATGTGGTTGAGCTGGATCGTGGCCTGCAGCCTGGTGGGCCTGCGTCCGCGGCCCAAGGAATGGCCCAACCGGCTGATCATCGTGCTGGCCGCCGTGGTGATGACCGGCGCCTACATCATCCCCCACAGCATGCGGGGCAGTGAGCTGAACTACCAGCAACTGGAGCAGGGCGTGGATCCGCGCAAGGCCATCGGCACGAGCGCCAACTGATGAGCCCCTTGCACGCCCATCTGGCCCTGGTTCATCTGCCGGTGGTGGGATTCCCGCTGATCCTGGCCGGCTGGGCGCTGGCATGGCGGCGCGCCGAGCCGTTCTGGGAGCGCCTGTTCAGCTGGCTCTGGCTGCTGCTGGCACTGTTGGCGGGCGCCGTCTACTTCAGCGGCGGCGCGGCCTACGAGCACCTGCGGCTGACGGCGGAAGCCACGGGCGGCGTCTGGTCGCTCCAGGCCGCAGCCGAGACCCACGGCGTGGCGGGCCGGGCGGCTTTCCTGGTCTTGCTGCTCGCGGGAGCCGCGCAGCTGCAGGGCGTCCTGGCCCGGTTCCAGGGACAGGAGCCCGCGCGGGCCCAACGTTGGACAGCCCTGGGCCTGGGCGTCGCGGCCGCGCTCTTGCTGCTGCTGGCCGCCTGGCTGGGCGGCGCCGTGGGACACCCCGAGCTGGGCTAGACTCGCGCTTCGAACCTCTCACCACAGAGACACAGAGACACAGAGACACATTGAAGAATAGAGAGGAGATTCCGCCTGGCGGAAGACCCCATCTCAAATTCTCTGTGCCTCTGTGTCTCTGTGTTGAGTATCTCGGGTTGAGTTCCCCCCGAGAGATCAGCGCGCGTGCAGCAAGCGCCAGCCCGTGCGGGCCAGCCGCTTCAGCCAGGGGTGGTAGACCTGCATGTGGCGGGAGATCTCGACTTCCCGGCCGCCGAAGCGCCGTTTGAATTCCGCCGGCCCGTAGGACTCGCCCACCCGGCCGCCGCCCCCGAAGTCGAAGACCCGCAGGCCGCGGCTGTGGAGATCCGCCAGGATCTGGTCCACCAGCCAGGTGCCCACCTGGCTCTCGGCCCAGGACTCGGAGGTTCCCGTGTACCAGTCGATGGCCCGCCCCTGGAAGAGCAGTTCCACCCGCGCATTCACCACCGGCCCGCGCCCGCTCGAGGGCGCCGCCAGGTAGATCCGGCACATGCCCGCCGGCACCAGCTCGTGATGCACGGCCTTGAGCAGGCCCCAGGGCAGTGGGGGTGCGCCCACCCGGCGGCTGGTCTCCAACAGCAGGGCGTGGGCTCCCACCAGCTCCTCCGGGGTGCGCGCCAGGCGCCAAAGGAAGCCGTGGACCTCGGCGGCGCGGATGTTGCGCCGGATGCCCCGGCTGTAACTGGCGCGGATCTGCTCCAGCGGCCGGTCCAGGTCCACCAGGAAATTGCGGTGGCGGTCGGTGCGCTGGCCGCGCGCGGCCACCAGCCCGTCCAGCCCGCGATGGTCGAGGTATTGTTCAAAGTAGAGGCAGCGGGGGCGCAGCCGGCGGTCCAGCCGGTCCAGCAACTCCACCAGCGCCTCCTCGTCCTCCGCCAGCAGGCCGGCGGGAGCGAAGGCCTTCTGGCCCAGCAGCGGCACGGGCAGCAGGCGGTCCAGCAGCACCAGCCCCAGCCCGGCCAGCCGGCCGGCCCGCCGCACCGTCTCCACGTGCGCGCTCAGGCCGGCCAGTCGCAGGGCCCGGCGGAATTCGGGCGTGTGATACACGGAGGCCGCCGACCGGGAAGCCAGGAACTCCCGCCACTCGTCGTCATCCGGTGGGCGCCCGCTTCCCATCAGGCCTCCTGGGGAAGTTCGGCCAGCCCCGCCGCGTCGGCCACGGGTCGCTCCGTGCGCATGCGCAGGGCCAGCAGCAGCGATCCGCAGGCCAGGAGCATGCCCAGATAGAAGGTCAGGCGATAGTCCAGGGCCCACATCAGGCCGCCCAGGGGCGGGATCACCACGGCGGCGATGTGGTTGATCGTGAATCCGGCGGCCATGCTGGGCGCCACGTCGGCCGGGTCGGCGATCTTCTGGAACCAGGTGCGGATGGCCATGGACATCAGGAAGAGCAGCTGGTCCGTGACGAAGAGCAGGGCCAGCAGCCAGCGGCTGTCCGCCACCGTGTAGCCCCAGAAGACGAGGATCAGGCTGGAGTACTCCAACAGCACGACGAAGCGCTCGCCCATCCAGCCCACCAGCCGGCCGATCTGCGGCGCCGCCAACAGGGTAACCAGGCTGTTCAACAGGTAGAGGCCGGTGATCTCCTTCACCGTGAAGCCGAAGCGCTCCACCATCAGGAAGACGGCGAAGGCCACGAAGATCTGCCGGCGCGCCCCCGCCAGGAAGGTCAGGGCGTAGTAGAGGCTGTAGCGGCGGCGCAGGATCATGTGCTTGTGCTGGGGCACCCGCTCGCGGAAGTGCGGCCAGCGCAGGCCGGCGAACAGCGCGCCGCCCACGAGCAGGGCACCGCCCGCCAGCAGCAGTTGCCGCTCGTCCAGCCGCCCGCTAAGCAGGAAGGCCAGCCCCAGGCCCACCAGTCCGGCCAGGCCCGTCCAGCTGCCCATCTGGCCCAGGAAGTGCGGCAGCCGGTCCGGCGGCATGTGCTGCAGCGCCAGACTCTGGGCCACGGTCTCGAAGTAATGGAAGCCCGTGCTCATGATCAGCGTGGTGAGCAGCAGGCCGGCGTAGCTGGGGAAGAAGCCCGTCATGGCGATGCCCAAGCCCATGGAGGCGGCTGCGGCCAGGGCCAGCCGGTGCTCGGGCAGCAGGCGCAGCAGGAAGATCACCAGCACGGCCAGCAGGCCCGGCAGCTCGCGCAAGCCCTGGATCATGCCCATCTGCGGGGCCGTGATGCCCGCGCTCTCCACGGCGAAATTGGTGAACACGCCGCGCCAGATCTGGAAGCCCACGAAGGAGCAGATTCCCAGCAGGATGAGGTAGTGACGCATCCGGCGCATGTCCGGATCCGTGTCCTCCACCCTGGGCACCAGCCGGCGCCAGATTCCGCTCCCCATGCCCGCTCCCTTCGGTGCCGCAGCCGCGCGCTGCGTGTGACAGCGCGACCGGCGGTCAAGGTTGCATTTGCCCGCGATTCCTACGTTTTCGCCGGAGGTGACATGGACGTCCTGCCCCTGCAGATTCCCGAGGTCCGGCTGGTGCGCCCCACGGTGCACGGCGACGAGCGCGGCTTCTTCCTGGAGGTCTGGCACCAGACGCGCTACGCGTGTCTGGGCCTGGACCGGCCCTTCGTGCAGCTGAACCACAGCCGCAGCCAGCAGGGCACCCTGCGCGGCCTGCACTTCCAATGGGTGCGGCCCCAGGGCAAACTGGTGCGCCTCCTCTCCGGCGAGGTCTTCGACGTGGCCGTGGACCTGCGCCCCGAGTCCCCCACCTTCGGCCGCTGGGCGGGCAAACACCTGACAGCGGAGAGCCACGAGCAGATCTGGATTCCCGAGCGCTTCGCCCACGGGTTCTGCGTCCTCACGGCGCAGGCGGACTTCGAGTACCTCTGCACGGAGCCCTACTCCGCCGAGCACGACGCCGTGTTGCGCTGGGACGATCCCGAGCTGGCCATCCCCTGGCCGCTGGCGAACCCGCGCCTCTCCCCCAAGGACGCCGCGGCGCCGCGGCTGGCGGAACTGCGTGAGCGCCTCCAGCACGCCTGGCACGGTTGACCATCCCGCGGAGCAATGACAAGTTGCAGCCCGCGCCGGGAGCGCCCGGCCATTCTTTTCCAGTCACCACGTTGTAGGGGTGCCGTAACCGGCTGAGAGTACACCCTCCGAACCTGATCCGGATAATGCCGGCGCAGGGAACAGCGGATTCCTTTCCCCAGCCCGCCTTGTTACGTGCCCTTTCTCATCCAGGAGGAAGGACGATGTTCCGTGTCCCATCCCCGCGACTCCGGCCCGGCCCGGAGCGCCTGGCCCGGCTGACCGTCCTGGCCGCCGGCCTGTTTCCCTTGTTGTTGCAGGCCGCCACGCTGAGCGGCCGCGTCCTGGACGAGGCGGGCCGACCGCTGGAGGGCGCGCACGTCCAGGTCAGCGGCGAGCCCCGCGGCTGCGTCAGCGACGCCCAGGGCCGCTTCCGGCTCCCGCTGGAGGACGGCCGCGCCACGCATCTGCGCGTCAGCCGGGTGGGGTACGCCACCCAGGAGGTGGAGGGCCGGGACAACCAGGTCCTCACGGTGACCCTCGTCCAGAGTCTGCTGGAGGGGATTCCCGTCACGGTCACCGCCAGCCGCAGCGCCGCAGCGGCCGGCTCCCTTGCGCACACCAACCTCAGCCGCGGCGAGCTGGAGCTGGCCCACCACGGCCAGGACCTGAGCCGCCTGCTGGAAGGCACGCCCTCGCTGATCACCACCTCGTACTCGGGCACGGGCATCGGCTACAGCGAGATCCGCCTGCGCGGCTTCGACCAGAAGCGCGTGGAAGTGCTGGTCAACGGCGTGCCGCTCAACGACCCCGAGGACCACTACGTCTACTGGGTCGACCTGCCGGACCTGGGCCGCAGCCTGCGCGACGTGCAGGTGCAGCGCGGCACGGGCAGCGGCCACTTCGGCGGCAGCAACTTCGGCGGCAGCGTCAACCTGCTGACGGATCTGGGCGAGGAGCCCGGCCTGCGGCTGGAGACCGGCCTGGGCAGCTTCGGCACCCGGCGCCAGAGCCTGGGCTGGTCCAGCGGCGTGGTGGAGGGTCGCTGGCAGATGGACGCGCGCTGGAGCGAGGTCCGCAGCGACGGCTTCCGCCAGGCCAGCGGCGTGGACACCTGGGGCGCCTTCTTCTCCGCCCGCCGTTTCTGGCCGGGGGGCGCCCTGCGCCTGACGCACTACACGGGCCGGGAGCTGACCCACACAGCCTGGGACGGCGTTCCCCTGACCCTGCTGCGCGGCCTGGACGGCACACCCCGCCAGCGCAGCCAGAACAACGACGCCGCCTACGACAACAGCATCGACGACTTCCGCCAGCCCCACAGCGAGGCCCAGCTGCTGCTGGCCCTGCCCGACGGCTCGGAGCTGGAGGCCACGTTGTATCACGTGGACGGCTCCGGCTTCTACGAGACCTGGAAGACCGGCCGCGATCCGCTGGACTACGGCCTACCGGAGCTGGAGGACGGCGGCCCGGTGGACGTGGTCAACCGCCGCTGGATCGACAAGCGCCAGAGCGGACTCAACTTGTATCACCACCGCGACTGGGGCGGCGGGCGCCTGACCCTGGGCCTGAACGGCTACACCTACGACGCCGAGCACTACGGCCGGGTGATCTGGGCCAGCCCAACCCCGGGTGGCGAACTGCCCAACGGGCGCTACTACACGCACCGCACGGCCAAGGAGAAGGCCGGCCTGCTGGCTTCGTGGGCCCGACCGCTGGGGACCGGCTGGCTGGGCACGGCCACCCTCGCGCTGCAGCACTCGCGCTACGCCCTGCGCCAGCTGCCAGGGGGCTCCTTCCAGGGTTCCCTGCTCAACCGTTTCGAGGATTCCCAGCTCTTCCTCAATCCCTCCCTGGGCCTGAGCTGGTCGCCCCGGGCGGAGCTGCGCGCTTTCGCCAGCCTGTCCGCCTCCAGCCGCGAGCCCAGCCGCAGCGAATACTGGAACGCCTTCGCCGGACCCGACGACCTGGGACAGCGGCCCATGTTCGCCCGATCGGACACCTTGGCCGATGGCAGTCTGGAGTGGTCCGACGCCCTCGTGCAGCCGGAGCGCATGCTGGATCTGGAGTTGGGGGGCGAGTGGCGCGGCGCGCGGCACCTGCTGGGGCTGAATCTCTATTGGCTGGAGATGCGCGACGAAATCGTGGCCTACGGCGGCATGGACGAGGAAAGCCCCGTGCGCGGCAACGCGCCGCGCAGCCACCACGCCGGCGTGGAGCTGACGGGCCGCCTGCGCCTGCACTCCCGCTTGGAGACGGGCGGTAACCTGACCCTGAGCCGGAACCGCATCGACGAACTGGTGCTCCACGAGACGCACTACGGCGCAGATTGGTCGGAGAGCGTGGTGCGCCGCGACATGGGCGGCAACCCCGCCGCGCTCAGCCCGGCCCTGCTGGCCAACCTCTGGCTGGAGTGGCGGCCCCTGACCGGCTTGGTGCTGCGGCCCCGCTTGCAGCACGTGGGCGAGCAGTACCTGGACACCTCCGGCGACGACGGCTTCAGCGCCCTGGATCCGGCCCTGATCGATCCGCGGCTGCTGGACGGATCCGGCGGGCTGCGCCACTCCAAGACCCTGGACGCCCACACGGTGCTGGGGTTGGACGCCCGCTGGAGTCTGCCGGTCTGGCAGGGTCAGGAACTGGCCGTCAGTCTGCAGGTGGAGAATCTGCTGGACCTGGAATACGAGACCGCGGGCTACTGGAACGATTGGCTTGATCTCAACGGGGACGGTCTCTATGAACCCCAGCCCTGTCTGTATCCTGCGGCGGGGCGCAATTGGCTGCTGGGATTGCGCTGGAGCCTGTGAAGCGAAAATTGCCCCGAAACGAAGCGCAAGGTCAGTGTTTTTAACAAGTTGACTTCACGGATCGGGAGGTCAGGAGCCGGGCATCGTCCCCCCCTTGCCCGGCACACCGGCTTCCCGGTCCGCCTTGTTTTCCCCACCAGCCCCATGGCCCGACCAGCTCCAGGCCGGAAGCCAGGCTTCAGGCGGAGCGCGCCCCCTTGCGGGCCTTTCCCGGGCCGAGATCCGGATGCTGCTGCTTGCGCTCCGGCGTGTAGTCCCACCAGGGCCGGGCCGGAGCCCCCTCCATGAAACGCACGGCGGAGAGGAAGACGTCCAGCACGCAGGGATCCTGCCGGCAGTGCGTGAGCACGCACAGTCGATCATAGAGCGCGCGGGGATCCTGGCCGCACAACTCCGCCGGCTCGCGGATGCCCAGTTGCCGCAGATCCTCGGCCGTGGCGCGGCCCACGTTGGGCAGGTCCTCCAGGCGCCGGATCTCCGGCCGCGTGGGCCAGACAGGCTGGTTCATGCCGGGTCCTCCTCCAACACCACGAGGCGCAGTTCCTTGCGCATCACCACCTGGCAACGGCTGATCACGTCCCGCCCCCACCAGTCTTTCAGTTCGTCCAGCGTCCGGTTCAGGCGGTTCTCCTTCTCCGGTCGGCCGCCGTCCAACAGCCCCAGCTGTTCCGTCTGACGGTCCAGCGGGCTGAGCCGTCCGGCGGAGACGCCGATCAGCCGCAGCGGTTCGCCCTCCTGCCAGTTTTCGTGCAGCAGGTGCCGGGCCGCGGCGTAGAGATCGGACTCCCGCTGGCTGGGCCGGTGCAGGGGCTGCTGGCGAAAGCGGTTCTGGAAATCCGGGCTGCGCAGTTGCAGGGTGAGCTGCCGCGCGGCCAGCCCGGCCTCGCGCAGCCGGCGACAGACCCGCTCCGTCAGGTCCAACAATTCGGCCTCCAGGGCCAGCCGGGTCTTGAGGTCCCGCCCGAAGGTCCGGGAATGGCCCACGGACTTCTCCTCCCGGGAATAGCCGAAGGGTCGGGTGACGCGCCCGCCCTCGCCCCGAGCCAGCCGCTGGAGGTTGCCCGCCAGCACGGGCCCGTAGCGGCGCGCCAGGATGGCCGTGGGAAAATCCGCCAGTTGCCCCAGTGTGTGGATGCCCAATTCACGCAGTTTGGTTGCCGTGGATTCCCCGATGCCGTGCATGGCCTGCACGTCCAGGGGCGCCAGGATCTGTTGGGCTTGGTCCGCCGGGATCTCGAAGAGCCCGGCGGGCTTGCGCAGCTTGGAGGCCATTTTGGCCAGCAGCGGATTGGGGCCGATGCCGATGCTGCAGCTCAGGCCCAGCTCGCTCCTCACCCGGGCCTGGGCCGTGCGGGCGATCTCCCAGGGCCCGCCGAAGAGCAGGCTGCAGCGGCTCACTTCCAGGCTGGCTTCGTCCACGCTGAGCACGTCCAGATCCGGCGTGTACTGGCCCAGGATGGCCATCACCTGCTCGGAGGCCGCGCCGTACTTGCCCCGCGAGCCGGGCAGATAGACGGCGTCCGGGCAGCGCCGCCAGGCTTCCGCGATGGGCATGCCCGAGTGGATGCCGTAAGCCCGAGCCTCGTAGGAACAGGTGGTGACGATCCCCCGGCCGGAAAAGGCCGCCTCCGGCGACTGGGCGTCCTCGCAGCTGCGGGCGCTCAGTTGGCGGCCCTCTTTGCCCCAGGGCGGCGGTCCGCCGCCGATCACCACCCCGCGGCCGCGCAGGGCGGGGTTGTCCCGCTGCTCCACGGCGGCGAAGAAGGCGTCCATGTCCACATGGAGGTAGCAGCGCTCCATGGTGCCCTCCGCCTGGATGGTGTCTGGCACGGTGCCTGACACCACTTGTTCGATTTGTCCAGTGGGCCGGACCCCGGCAGGGCCGGATCCATCAGCCCGCGGCGTTTCATCTACCGGCAGCGGCTTCACCAGCGGGTTTCGCCGTCACGGTACCTGGGTCCCGAACCACCAGGAGATGCCGTTGGCATCCAGCACGCCGCCACGCTTGTCCCCGTCGCCGGCCGCCACCGGCTCCTGCAGCGATTGGGCTCCCGCAGCCAGTGCCCGCCGATAGGTCTCGTCCACGTCCGGGACGTAGACATGCAGGTGGGCGGGGAGCGGCGGCCACTCCGGCTGCGCCTCCCCCAGCATCAGCACGCTGTCGTCGATGCGCAGAGCCGCATGCTGGATGCGGCCGTCCGGGGCCGTGTGGCGGGCGAGCTCCACCCCGTCCAGCACGCCCTGCACAAAGTCGATCAGTGCCTGGGCGTCCGCCACCACCAGATAGGGTGACAGGCTGTTGTAGTCCTGCGGTTTGTAGTCCATCTCCACACCCTTTCCCTTGCTCCCTGATTCCTGTCGCCCCGTTCCGGCCGCTCAGCCCACCAGACAGACACGAGTCAGTTCCCAGTGCTGGCTTTCGATGGCGTAGCACAACTCGTAGACGTCCGGCCCCTCGGCGCAGACCGCGAAATGCTTGCGCCGGTTGTAGCCCTCGTCGCTCACCCAGCCGCCGTTCACCCGGCTGACTTTGTAGACGTGGTTCTTCCAGCGGAACCGCAGGGGACTCATGGTCCCGTTGCGGAACAGGGTGATCACCTCGATGGGATCCCCGATCTCCTCGTAACGCATGCTTCACCTACCGATAGCGGCGCATCAACCCGACCACCTTGCCTGCGATGCGGAACTCCGGGCTGGCGGGCTCCACGAAAATGGGCTCGTAGCGGGGGTTGGCCGGCTGCAGTCGGACGCGCTCCTGTTCCGGGAAGTAGAACTTGACGGTGGCCTCCTCCCCGATGAGGGCCACCACCATGTCGCCGGCCCGGGCCGAGTCCTGCACCTGGGCGAAGACCAGATCCCCGTCCAGGATGCCCGCCTCCACCATGCTGTCCCCGCGCACCTCCAGGGCGAAATTCTCTTCGCCGCGCAGCAGCTGGGCGTCCACCTGCAGCATGTCCTCCACGTGCTCCACCGCCAGGATGGGCTCGCCGGCCGCCACGCGCCCCAGCAGCGGCACGCTGCGCACGCTGAGTTCCAGGTCCCGGCGGTCAGTGAGCGCCGAGGTGGTCAGCTCCAGGGCCCGGGCCCGGCCGGCCACGCGCTGCAGGTAGCCCTTCCGCTCCAGGGCGTCCAGCAGGACCTTGACCCCGTTGGTGGATTTGATGCCGAAGCGCTCGCCCAGTTCGCGGTAGCTGGGCGGCGCGCCACCCTTCTCCAGGGCCTGGCGCAGATAGTCCAGCACCTCTTCCTGCCGACTGGTGAGGTTGTCGTTGGCGCCACGCGGGCTCATGGGACCTCCGGGGTTTTGTTCACATGCTACTGAACAAATGTTCCCGCCGCAAGAGAAATCTCCACCGAACGACCTTTCCTCCGCCGCAGGGCGGCTTGTGTCCCGGCGGGAAAATTCCTGCATGGACGCCCGCGCACTCCCATCTTGCTCCTGAGTGGACCACCCGGCCCTGCGGCCCCCAGCACGAGGCAGCGGCACCCATGAACAGCACGCCCTCCCGCCATCCTTCCCGCGGCCGCCGGTGGCTGGGCGCGGGGCTGGGCTTCTCGGTCCTCTTCTTCCTGCTCATGATGCTGTTCGCCTGGATCCGGCATCCCCAGCGCGGCCCCAACGCCCTCAGCCGGCAGGCGGGCGTGATCGCCCTGGCGGCGCTGGCGGCCGGCGGCCTGTTCGGCCTGGTGGCCTCGCGCCGGCCCCCGAAGCAATGACCTTCACGGCGGACTCCCGGACGCCAACGGCCGGGAACCCGCTCCAACCGGAGATCCACCCATGGCCGTCGAATTGAACGCCACCCTGGCCCAGCACATCGAAGTCTCGCCCGGCCTGGCCATCCTGCGCGTGGTGCCCGACGGCTGGGAGCCGGCGGAGTTCCAGCCCGGCCAGTTCGGCGTGCTGGCCTTGCCGGGCAGCGCCATCCGCTGTGTCACCAGCGAGCCCGACGAGGAGCCCGTCGAGCCGGAGCGCCTGATCAAGCGCGCCTACTCCATCGCCTCCTCTTCCGTGATGCGCGAGTTCCTCGAATTCTACGTGGTGCTGGTGCCCTCCGGGGCGCTGACGCCGCGGCTCTTCGCCCTGAACCGCGGCGACCGCCTCTGGCTCTCGCCCAAGTTCAGCGGCATGTTCACCCTGGCGGAAGTCCCCGCGGACCAGCACATCGTGCTCGTCTCCACGGGCACGGGACTGGCGCCCTACATGAGCATGCTGCGCTCCACGCTGGTCTGCGGCGGCACGCGCCGGATGGCCGTGCTGCATGGCGCGCGCCACTCCTGGGACCTGGGCTACCGCAGCGAGTTGATGACCCTGAAGCGCATGTGCTCCAACTTCACCTACCTGCCCATCGTCAGCCGGCCGGGGGACGAGAGCAGCCGCTGGGCCGGCGAGTCCGGCTACGTCCAGGACCTCTGGACCCGGGGCACGCTGGCCGAGAGCTGGGGCTTCGAGCCGACGCCGGCGGACACGCACGTCTTCCTCTGCGGCAATCCCGCCATGGTGGAGACCCTCCTGCTCACCCTGACGGCGGAGGGCTTCACGCGGCACACCAAGCAGCAGCCCGGCCAGATCCACGTGGAGACCTATTGGTAGAGGTCGTTGTAACACAAGCCGCGCCGCCGGACTCCAACCCGACAAACCGAATCAGGGGAGTCAGCATGTCCGCACCGCTTCGCACCCTCCGCGCCAGCCTCCGTCGTCGGCTGCTGCCGGCCGCCGCCGGCCTGCTGCTCCTGTTGTCCGGCGCCGCCCAGGCTCGGCCGGACCTCGCCCGCCTGGACGAGATCGTGCGCAGCTACGTGGACAGCGGCGAGTTCATGGGCGCCGTGCTGGTGGCGCGCGGGGACAGCGTCTGGCTCAGCCGGGGCTACGGCAGCGCCAACCTGGAGTGGGGGATTCCCAACGCCCCGGACACCCGCTTCCGGCTGGGATCGATCACCAAGCAGTTCACGGCGGTCGGCGTGCTGGCGCTGGTGGAGCAGGGCCGCCTGAACCTGGACGATCCGATCGGCACGTGGCTGCCGGAGTCGCCCAAGGCCTGGAAGGCGATCACCCTGCGGCACCTGCTCACGCACAGCTCGGGCATTCCCAGTTTCACGGACCTGCCGGACTACCAGGCCAGCAAGGGGACGGCGAGCACGCCGGAACAGCTGGTGGCGCGCTTCCGCGACCTGCCCCTGGAGTTCCAACCCGGCGAGCGGTTCAACTACAGCAACTCGGGCTACGTGCTGCTGGGCCATCTGATCGAGCGGGTCAGCGGCCAGTCCTACGCCGATTTCCTGCAGGAGCGGCTCTTCCGCCCAGCGGGTCTGCAGGACACGGGCCAGGACTCCAACCGGCGGGTGCTGGCTCGGCGCGCGGCCGGCTACGAGCGCGGCGCGCAGGAACCCGTCAACACGGACTTCATCCACATGAGCGTGCCCTTCTCCGCCGGGGCGCTCTATTCCACCACGGAAGACCTGCTGCGTTGGCAATTGGCCCTGTACGACGGGCGGCTGCTGGGGCCGGACGCCCTGGCCGCCCTGCTCACCCCGCACCTGGACGACTACGCCCTGGGCGTCATGGTGCACGTGGTGAACGGCCACCGGGTGGTGGAGCACGGCGGCGGCATCGAGGGCTTCAACACGCACCTGGCTTGGTATCCCGACGAGCGGCTGAGCGTGATCGTGCTGGGCAATCTGAGCGGCCCGGCTCCCGGGGACCTGGCGGGCAAACTGGCCGCCGTGGCCTTGGGCGAGACGGTCACGCTGGCCCGCGAGCGCCAGGAGGTCGAACTGCCCACCGAGGTGCTGCAGCAGGTGAGCGGCAGCTACGAGCTGCGCACGGACTTCCTGATCGACGTGTTTCTGAGGGACGGTCAGCTGATGACCCAGGCCACGGGCCAGGAGGCCTTTCCGCTCTTCGCCGAATCCGCCTCGCTGTTCTTTCTCAAGGTGGTCGACGCCCAGTTGGAGTTCCAGCGCGACGCCGCGGGCCGGGTGACGGGAGCCGTGCTTCATCAGGGCGGACAGGCGATTCCGCTGAAGCGGCGGTAGTCGCACACTTATGAACCATGATGGACCCAGCCGGGGAGACCTGCAGCATGTCGCGCTATTCCTACGAGACCGTGGAAGTGGAAGCCAGCCTGTGGACCAGCGAGCCCAAAGGGCTGGAGACCACCCTGAACGAGTACGCCGCCCGTGGCTGGCGGCTGGCCCACATCCTGCCGCCCAACTCCGGCGGCCTCTCCAAGTACATCCTGATCTTCGAGCGCGCCGTGGCGTGACCTGGCCGATCTCCAAAACGCCGTTGATCACGGCCATGGTCGTGCGGGTCTCCCGAGCAACCGCTTGACTCCAAACCGACCGTTCGGTATGTTCATCCCATGAGTCGAACCGCCCACAATCCCGAAGCCACCCGCCGCGCCCTGCTGGAGAGCGCCGCGACCCAGATCCACCGGCTGGGCTTCCAGGCCACCAGCCTGGACGCCATCCTGGCCGAGACCGGCGTCAGCAAGGGCGCGCTCTACCACCACTTCGCCACCAAGCACGACTTGGGCCTGGCCGTGGTGGACGAAGTCTACCGCACGCCCTTCCTCGACGAGTGGCGGGCCGGGCTCAGCCAGGGCGGGGATCCGCTCACCGACCTGCTGGTGCTGCTGCGGCGCAAGCGCGACCAGGCCTCGCTCTGCACGGTCCAGCACGGCTGCCCGCTCAACAACCTGGCCCAGGAGCTGGCCGGCCTGGACGAGGAGTTCCGTCGGCGCATCGAGGCCGTGATGCGGGACTGGCGCCTATTGATCCAGGACGCCCTGGAGCGCGCCCGGCTAGCGGGACTGCTGCGCCCGGGCGTGGATCCGGCGCGCGAGGCGGCCTTCGTGGTGGCCGTGGTGGAAGGCGCCACGGGCACGGCCAAGACCGCGCAGGATCCGCAGCTCTTCGCCGACACCCTGGCCACCCTGGAAGAACACCTGCTGGCTCTGCGCCTGCGCAGCGCCTGATCCGCCCGGCCCGCTTGCGGGCCGTTGGCGGATTCGCCATCAAACCAACCGGTTGGTTTGATAACAAGACCGCGACGTGAACAAGTCAATCATAACCAGGAGCACCCCATGAGCACGCTTTTCGAGAGCCTCGACCTGAACGGACTCAACCTGGCCAACCGCGTGGTGATGGCCCCCATGACCCGCTGTCGCGCCGACGCCGAGCATCAGCCCACGGCGCTGATGGCCGAGTACTACGGCCAGCGCGCCGGCGCCGGACTGATCATCACCGAAGGCGTCTCGCCCTCTCCCAACGGGCTGGGCTACACGCGCATTCCGGGCCTGTTCACGGCCCAGCACGTGGCCGGCTGGCGTCCGGTGACGGAGGCCGTCCACGCCCGGGGCGGGCGGATCTTCGTGCAGCTGATGCACACGGGCCGGGCCAGCGTCCAGGTGAACATGCCCGCCGGCGCGCGCGTGCTGGCCCCCTCCGCCATCACGCTGGACGGCGAGATGTGGACCGACGCGGCGGGCCTGCAGCCCTACACCACGCCCCAGGCGATGTCGGCGGAGGAGATCCTCGCGGCCTGCGCCGAGTTCGCCGACAGCGCGGCCCTGGCCGTGGAGGCGGGCTTCGACGGCGTGGAGCTGCACGCCGCCAACGGCTACCTGATCGAGCAGTTCCTCAACACGGCCAGCAACCAGCGCACGGACGAGTGGGGCGGCAGCGTGGAGAACCGCGCCCGCTTCGCCCTGGAGACGGCCCGCGCCGTGGCCGCCCGCATCGGCGCCGCCAAGGTGGGCATCCGCCTGTCGCCCTACGGCGCCTTCAACAGCATGCAGGCCGACGCCGACACCGACGCGCTCTATTCCCTGCTGGCCCGCGAGCTGGGCGCCCTGGGACTGGCCTACGTGCACGTGGTGGATCACAGTTCCATGGGCGCGCCCGCCGTGCCGCAGGAAATCAAGGACGTCATCCGGCGCAACTTCGGCGGCGTGGTGATCCTCTCCGGCGGTTACGACCTGGCCCGCGCCCAGGCCGAGCTGGCGGCGGACAAGGGCGAGCTGGTGGCGTTCGGCCGGCCTTTCCTGGCCAACCCGGATCTCGTGCGGCGGCTGCGCGAGGGCCTGGAACTGGCCCAGCCCGACTTCGACAGCTTCTACACGCCCGGGGAGAAGGGCTACACGGACTATCCCGCCCTGGCCTGATTCGGCCAAGGCTCCCGGCGGGCGCCGCGCGCGTCCGCCGGGCCTCCCCCTGCCGCCACGGCGGCCAAAGACCTATCATCGTGACGACAACGAAAGGCCGTCCCATGCGAGTCCTGCTCTTCGGCGCCACCGGCATGGTGGGCAGGGGCGTCCTGCTGGAGTGCCTGGACGATCCCGCGGTGGACGACGTGCTGGTGATCGGCCGCCGTCCCTGCGGCCTCGCCCACGCCAAACTGCGCGAACAACTGCAGTCTGATTTCCAGGATTTCAGCACCTTGGGCGGGCAGCTGCAGGGCGTCGACGCCTGCCTTTTCTGCCTGGGCGTGTCCGCGGCGGGGTTGAGCGAGGCGGAATACACGCGTCTCACGCTGGACCTGACCCTGGCCGCCGCCCGGGCCGTGCTGGAGCAGAGCCCCCGGGCCGCCTTCTGCTACGTGTCCGGCCAGGGCACGGACTCCACGGAGCGCGGACGGCTGATGTGGGCGCGGATCAAGGGGCGCACCGAGAACGCGCTGCTTGGGA
The DNA here is from genome assembly GCA_041675285.1 of Candidatus Delongbacteria bacterium. Classification (NCBI taxonomy): domain Bacteria; phylum Candidatus Delongiibacteriota; species Candidatus Delongbacteria bacterium. The sequence goes on along the minus strand of JBAYTZ010000004.1, from coordinate 255,009 downwards.
TGCCCTTTCGCGGCGTCTGGATCTTCCGGCCGGGCCTGATCCAGCCGCTGCGCGGCGTGCGCTCGCGCACCCGCCTCTACCAGGCCTTCTACAGCGGTCTGGGCTGGAGCCTGCCCCTGCTGCGGCGCTGCTTCCCGCGGCAGATCACCAGCACGGTGGATCTGGCGCGGGCCATGTTGCGCGCGGCCCGCGAGGGCGCGCCGGAGTCCGTGCTGGAGACGTGGCGGATCAACGAACTGGCCCGGGCGGAGAGCGCCCGCCGCAACGACGGCAAGCAAGGAGCCTGAGGCATGCAATTCATCGTCAGCGCCTGGGACGGCACGGACTCCATGGCCCTGGAACGGCGTCTGGCCGCGCGTCCCGCCCACCTGGAACTGGGTCGCCGGCTGCGGGCCGCAGGGAGCCACCTCTACGGCGTGGCCCTGCTGGACGAGTCCGGCCGCATGGTGGGCTCCGTGATCATCGCCGAGTACGCGTCCCGCGCCGAGTTGGACGCCTGGCTGGCCGAAGAGCCCTACGTGACGGAGAAGGTCTGGGAGAAGGTGGATGTGCGCGCCTGCCGGGTGGGGCCCAGTTTCGTGGATCCGCCGGCGGCCGTCTGACCCCTCACATGTGTCACAGACCCTGAATCGGGAGGCAAGATGTACGATTCGCCCCGCACCCTGCGCCGCTCCAGCGACGCGTTGATCGCCGGCGTCTGCGGCGGCCTGGCCGAGCACCTGGGCTGGCCGCCCAACCGCTTCCGACTGGGTTACGTGCTGGTCTCCATCCTCAGCGTGGCCTTTCCAGGCATCCTGGTCTACCTCTTCCTCTGGTTCGTGATGCCCGGACCCGAGAGCCGCTGACCGGAAGGCCCGCAACCTGAAATCAGCCGAACAGGACCCATGGAAGACTTCAGCCACCTGCTCCAGGCCACGCTCACGCCCGTGGCGCTCATCTCCGGCGTGGGTCTGCTGCTGCTCAGCATGACCAACCGCTACAACCACGCGCTGGACCGCATCCGCCACCTGCTCAAGGAAAAGCAGGCCCAACCGATGGCGGACTGGCGCAAGGTGGACCTGTCCATCGGGATCATCTACGGGCGCTGCAAGATCATGCGCAAGGCCATCCTCTGCGTGTCCAGCAGCATCGTCTCCAGCGGCGCCATGATTTTCGCCACGGCGCTGGAGGGCCTGGGCGGCCTGGAACTGGGCTGGCTGAAGGCCCTGCTCCTGATGGTCTCCATCGGTCTGGTGGTGGTGGCCTCCATCCTCTTCGTGATCGAGGTGGGCTACTCGCTGCGGGCCATCACGCTGGAGATCGAGCCCGGACTGCCGGCGAACACAACCCGGGGAACCGAATGAGCTGGACCCTGCGCCTGCCCGCCGACCGGCCCTGGTTGGAACTGACCTATAGCGGCCTGGTGTCCCGGGCCGAACTGCACGAGGCCCTGCAGGCCGTGCTGGAGCTGGTTCCCCAGCTGGAGCACCTCCTGCTGTTCGCGGATTGCCGCGACCTGGAAGGGGGCCATTCCCCCGTCGACCTGCTGCAACTCATCGAGCACATCGATGCGCTGCCGCTGACCAAGCCCTTCCGCGAGGCCATCCTGATGCGGGAGGGGCGGGCCGCGGAGGCCGTGCACTTCTACGAGATGGCCTGCCGGAACCGGGGCATCCAGGTGCGGGTCTTCGAAGAACGGTCGGCGGCCGAGGCCTGGCTGGAACTGCACGCCCAGCCCCCCGAGCGCTGAGTCCGGCGTTCCGGCCACGCGGCTCCGGACGCCCACAACAAGCCAAATCCAAGAGGTGTGAGACATGAAGATCGGCGTACTAGGATCCGGCGTGGTGGCCCGCACCCTGGCCGCGGGCTTCCTGCGGCACGGCCACCAAGTGTGTCTGGGCACGCGGGACACGGGCAAGCTGGCGGACCTGCAGGCCGCCCAGCCCGGCCTCGAACTGGGCAGTGTCTCTGCCGCGGCGGAGTTCGGCGAGCTGCTGGTGCTGGCCGTGAAGGGCACGGCGGCGGTGGCGGTCCTGGAATCCGCGGGCGAAGAGCGGCTGGCGGGCAAGGTGGTGCTGGACGCCACCAATCCCATCGCCGACCTGCCGCCGGAGGGCGGCGTGCTGCGCCTGTTCACCGAGGAGGGCGAATCCCTGCTGGAGCGCCTGCAGGAGGCCTTTCCCGCCGTCCGGCTGGTGAAGGCTTTCTCCTGCGTGGGCAGCGCGCTGATGGTCAACCCCGAGCTGCCGGGCGGCCCACCCAGCATGTTCATCTGCGGCGACGACCTTAAGGCCAAGGAGAGCGCGGGCCGGATCCTGGCGCAGTTCGGCTGGCAGAGCGTGGACATGGGCGACGTGCGCGGCGCCCGGGCCATCGAACCCCTGGTCATGCTCTGGTGTCTGCCGGGTTTCCTGCGCGGCGAGTGGAGCCACGCCTTCAAGCTGCTGGCGTCGTGACCGCGGCGGCCCACCGGCACGCCGGAGGCGCGGAAGGCCTCAGTCGGCGGACTGGGCCAGCAGATCTTCGCCCATCTGCGTGATCGCCTCGAAGCAGATCCGCGCCCCGTCCAGGGCCGCGGGCCAGGCGCTCTCGGGCAGGGCCTCGTCCAGCGCGGCGCGGAAGGCCTGCCAACGGACGGGCTGGGCCTCGCCGTAGGGGTCCAGGTTGCGTGTGCCCTCCACGCCCGGCAGGTTGTAGGCGACGCGCAGGCCGCGGGCCATCATGCGCGAGCCGTTGCTGCTGCCCTCGAGCACGTAGAGCGCACCCAGCAGGGCGGCCGGCGGGTCGTCGGGCAGGCTGGCGAGCTGGGCCAGGAAGCGCTGGGTGGCCGCGCCGGGCTCCGCCAGGATGGTCCGCTCCAGGCTGAGCAGATCCTGCTCCAATTGCACGCTGCGGCGCCGGTCCGGGGCCGTCAGCTCGCGCCAGGCCGGGGAGTCCCAGTTGAGCCACAGTCGGGCCTCCAGGGCCTTGTGGACGGCGCGCAGCTGCTCCAGCCAGCGCACGTACTGCTCCAGTGGTAGTTGGCCAGCGAACAACAGGCGCTGGAAGTGGGCGCCCTCCGCGCGGCGGTGATGCTCGGCGGTCTGCTCGCGCAACAGCAGCGCCAGTCCTCCCGGTCCCCGGACGCTCTCCGGCGCAGTCAGGCCCCGCAGCCCTTCCCCGCGATCCACATGGGAATCAACAGCCATGACACACCTTTCAACATGAAAAACCAGAATCCCACCCAGCCGCCCCGGCGAATCCAGCGCTGCAAGGCCATGCCACAACCTCCATCTGACCGGCTCAATATGCGGCATCGGGATTTGTTAGACAAGGCTAACTTTGGGAAGGCGGGGCGAATCAGCCCACGCGGGTGTCCAGCAGGAGGGTCACGGGTCCGTCGGCCAGCAGGTTGATGTCCATGTGCTCGCCGAACACGCCGCGCGCCACCGGCAGACCCGCCGCGAGCAGTCCTGCCGCCAGCTGGTCCAGGAGGGTCTGGGCCTGGGCGGGAGCGGCCGCGGCGCCGTAGTAGGGGCGCCGCCCCCGCCGGGTGTCGGCGTGCAGGGTGAATTGACTCACCAGCAGCAACTCACCGGGGCTGTCCGGGGTCCCCGTGACGTGCCGGCCCGCAGCGGCGGAATTCATCTCCAGCAGCGAGAGGTTCATCACCCCGCCGGCGTCGGGAAAGAGGCGCAGGTGCGGCAGCTTGCCCAGCAGCTGGAGCACGTCTGCCGGTCCGTCGCTGTGCTCCACGCCCACCAGCACCACCAGGCCCCGCCCGATGGCGGCCCGGTGTCCGCCCGCGCAGGTGATCTCCGCCTTGGCCACGCGCTGCAACAGGGCCCGCATGCCGACCTCCCGTCTGTGACCCGGCGTCCTGCCCGGCCTGTCGCAAGGTCCAGGATCGGCGGCAGGGGAGCAAGCGGATTTCCGGGCGCCGCGGGCCGGGACTAAAGACGGGCCACCGGCGGGACGATGTAGGAGGGGTCACCCGTCCGGACCTGTTGGGAAGCCAGGTCCGCCAGGGCGGGCGACAGTTGGATCACCCTTTTCTGCTGTGGCGGGCGCCCGCGGTTCCACAAGACCGGCGGGCGCTCATTTTATGTGGCGGAGCGCAGCTGCCGGGCCAGCCGCCAGCGCGCCAGCGCGCCGTAGACCAGCAGCTGGCCGGCCAGCAGCAGCAGCTCGGGCCGGATGTGGCGCAGGCCGGCCCCGGTCTGGGTCACGCGGACCAGGGCCTGCAGATAGGGCGTGCCGGGCAGCAGGCGCGCCAATAGAGCCAATGGGGCGGGCATGGCCTCCAGCGGCCACGAGGTGCCGGAGAGCAGTAGCAGCGGATAGGAGCTGAAGACGAAGAGCTGCAGCACGGCCAGTCGGTCGGGCAGCCAGGAGGCCGCCAGCCAGCCCAGGCAGGCCAGCGTCGGCAGGAAGAGCAGGGTCAGCAGCAGCAGGGCGGCGGGACTCCCCGCCTGGCCCAGCCCGTAGAGGCGCACGGGCACGGCCTGGATGAACAGCGCGTGCCCCGCGTACACGACCAGGACCGGCAGCAGCAAGCCCGCCAGCGCGGCCAGCGGCCGGCCCCCGGCCCGCCGGGACACCTCGGCCAGCCCGCCCGAAGCGCGCAGGCCGCCGGCCAGCAATCCCACGGCGATCAGCAGGGTCTGCTGCAGGATCAGGCCCAGCAGCACGGGCAGCAGAAAGTCCCCGTAGGCGTCGCGCTCGTTGAAGAGCGGCCGCTGCTCCAGGCGCAGGGGATCCGCCCGGCTGGGCAGCTGGTCCGCCCCGGCGCCCCGGGCCCGCCAGCCTTTCATCACCACCCCCGTCCCCAGCGTTCCCACCACTTCGCCCACGGCGCGGTTGACGTCGTTGGCGGGCAGGAAGCGGCTGGCGTCGGTCCACAGCTCCACCTCCGCGGCCTGCCCGGCCTTCAGGCGGGCGGACAGCCGCCGGGGAATCCAGAGTACGGCCTTGACCTGCCCGCGCTCCAGCTCCAGCCGGGCCTCCTCGCCGGACGCCGGCGTGCGGGTCACGGCCAGCATGGGGTGGGCCTCCAGGCCGCGGACCAGGGTGCGCGAGAGCGCGCTGCGGTCCAGGTCCAGCACGGCCAGCGGCAGATCGGCCTCCACCTTGTGCAGGTAGGCGCTGCCGTAGAAGAACAGGTAGAAAAGCGGCGAGACCAGCGCCACCAGCAGCCACTCCCGGTCCCGGAGCAGACCCCGTGTGACAGCGCGCTGCACGCTCCAGCTCTGGCTCCACCCATTCACCGGGCGTCCTCCCGCAGCGCGGCCCCACGTCGCAGGCCCCACAGGCTGGCGCCCCAGCCCAGGCCGGCGAAGCCCAGCAACTGGAGCAGCGGCCCGGCCAGCGTGCCCGCTCCGGCGCCCTTCTGGTACAGGGCGATGAAGCCCTCCAGAAAGGGCGTGCTGGGCAGGAGCCGGGCGAAGACGCGGTGCAGGACGGGCATGGCCTCCAGCGGAAAGGTGTAGCCCGAGAAGATGAAGGCCGGCGTGCCCAGGAAGACGGCCGCCTCCAGGGCCAGCAGGCGCGAGGGCAGCCAGAGTCCCAGCGCGCAGGCCAGGCCCAGCGTGGTCCACTGGAAGAGGACCAGCCAGCCCAGCAACAGGGGCCAGGGACTGCGGGACCCGATCCCGAACAGCGGAAAGACCAGCGCCAGCAGCAGGACGGCCAGCAGCGCCTGGCGCAGCAGGTGGGGCAGGGCCTTGCCCAGCAGCGCGGGAAGCGGACGGTCGCCGCCCGCCCGCAGCAGATCCGGCAGGGTGCCCCGGGCCCGTTCGTCGGAGCAGGCCCCCACGCCGTCCAGCAGGGCCAGCATGAAGAGCAGGGCGCCCAGCAGGCCGGGCACCAGGAAGAACTCGTAGTCCGTGGCGGGATTGTGGAGGCTGCGCGCGTCCAGCCGCAGGGGCTGCACGCGGGTCGCGGCGGACGCGCCCGCCCCCAGGGCCTGCTGCCGCCGCAGCGCGATTCCCAGGGACAGCGTGCGCAGGGCCGCGCTGCCGTCCTTGAGCAGCAGGTTGCCCACCACCAGGTTGGACGTGTTGCGGTAGAGACCCACCCCGGCGGGCCGGCCGGCCTGCAGCGCGGACATGGTGCCCGCGGACAGTTCGAACAGGCCCAGGATGCGCCCGGCGCGCAGGTCGTCCAGCCCCTCCTCCAGGCTGGCGACGGAGCGGGTCACCGCCAGCGAGGGCGTGGCGTCCAGGGCCCGGACCACCTGGCGCGACAGGACGCTGCGATCCAGGTCCAGCACGCCGACAGGCAGGTCCCGTGCCTGGTGCCGGGCATAGAGGGCGCCCAGCAACAGGAAGAGCAGCAGCGGCGCCAGCGCCCAGCCCAGGTGGCCGGGACGCAGGCGCGCCTCCTCCCGCCGGACCACGCGCACCAGATCGCGGAGCGCCGGGCGAAGCGGATTCACCAGGCCAATCTCACGCTCATGCCCGCCCGCAGACCGGCCAAGGCCGTGCGCGGACGCAGCTGGACCTCGAAACTGCGCAGGTCCAGATCCCCCTTGCGGCTGGTGGAGCGCCAGGTGGCGAAGTCCGCCAGCACGGCCACGCGCGTGACCTCGAACTCGGCGCGGCGGCCGCCCAGCGCGGGCAGGCTGCCCGTCACGCGCCGCCCGCCGGCGGCCCCCTGCAGTTGGTCCTCGCGCAGTTGCAGCACGACCCAGACATCCGTCGTGTCCACCAGCGTGACCACGGGCACGCCCGTGGCTGCCAGCTCACCCGCGTCCAGCACCAGCGAGTGCACGCGCCCCGCCCGGGGGGCCGTCAGCCGTGTCTCACGCTGATAGGCCTGGGCCTCGGCCAGCGCGTTGGCGGCCTGGTGGGCCAGGGCCCGCGCCGCCTCGATCTCCTCGTCCCGCGCGCCCTTGCGCACCAGATCCAGTTTGGCCCGGCCCGTCTCCAGCTGTTCGCGCGCCGCCCGGTACTTGAACTCCACCTCGTCGCGCTCCTGGGTGGAGATCACGCTGTCCGCGTAGACGGCCTGCACGCGCGACCAGGTCTTCTCGGCCAGTTCGAACTGGGCCCGGGCGCTCTCCAGCTGGCTGGCCATCGCGCGGATTTCCTCCGGGCGTGCGCCGCTGCGCGCCATCCGCAGGCGCGCCTCCGCCGCCTCCAGCAGCCCGCGGGCCTGTTCCACCCGCGCCTCGATCTCGTCGGAGCGGATCACGGCCAGCAGGCGGCCGCGCTCCACCCACTGCCCCTCCTGGACCAGCACACAGTCCACCCGGCCCGGAATCTTGGAGGCCACGTCGATCTCCGCCATCTCCACCAGCCCGACCTGATGGGGCGCTTCCCGCCCGCATCCGCCCAGGCACAGGGCCAGCGCCATGCCCGGAATCAGCCACGCACGTCGCGTCTTCATCGTTCCTCCCCACTCCGCCAGATCTCCACGAAGCGTTCGGGTTGTCCGGAGGCCGTCGTCAGCTCGGACAGCCCCAGGTAGTACTGCTGCAGCGAGGCGAGCCGCTCCAGCCGGATTTTCTCCTCCAGCAGCCAGGCGTCCACCACGTCCAGCGAGGTGCCCAGCCCCGTCCGGAAGCGGGCCTGGTTCAGGGCCAGATTCTCCCGCGCCAATCCGCCTTCGGCTTCCAGCCGCCGGTAGCGCTCTTCGGCGCTGCGCAGCTGGCTGTAGGCGCGCCGCACCCAGAGGTCCACCTGGCGCCCGGCCTGCTCGCGCAGGTCGTCCACCTCCCGCGTCTGGTGCCGGGCCTCCTGCAGCCGCGCGGCCTGCCGGAAACCCTGGAAGAGCGGGTAGTCCAGCCGCAGCCCCACCACCCAGCGCGGCTCCAGGGCCGAGAGGTCCTCGTCCAGCAGTTCGTAGCGACCCACGCCGGCCAAGCGCGGCAGCAGGTCGGCGCGTTCGGCCGCCACCTTCTGGCGCACGGCGGCCTGCTTGCACTCCAGCTGCGCCAGCAGGGGCTGACGCCCGCGAGCCGCCGCCAGCCAGGGATCCAGCGAATCCGCCAGGGCCCGGAAGCGCAGGCTGTCCACCAGCTCGAGCTCCGCGTCTGCGGCGCGGCCCAGCGCGTGGCGCAGGGCCTGCTCGGCCAGATCCAGCCCGCTGCGCTCGTCGAAGAGCTTGCGTTCGGCCTCCGCCACGGCCACCTCCGCCCGCATCACCTGCACGCGATTCAGCAGCCCTTCCTGTTGCAGGCGCCGGGCGTCCTCCCGGTGGGCGCGCATGCCCTCCAGCACGGCCTGCCGGACCGCGCAGGCCTCCCGCAGCAGCAGCACGCCCAGATAGGCCCGCAAGGCCTCGCCGCGCACGTCGGCGCGCGCGCGCTCCAGTTCGGCGCGGGCCGCCCCCGCCTCCGCGCGGGCCGCCCGGCGTCCGGCCAGCAGCTTGCCGCCCATGAAGAGCGGCTGCACGCCGCTCAGGCTGGCGCCATGGTTGTTTTGATCCTTGAGGACGGACTCGAAGGGCGGCAGCAGGCCCTCCAGTCCGGCGGCGAAGGTCTGCGCCAACTCGGCCCGCTGCCCGGCGCTCAGGGCCGGGTTGCCCTGCAGCAGCCCGTAGACGTTGGCGAACTCGGTCTGGTTGGCGGCCTGCAGCTGGATCATCGCCGAACGGATGGGGGACAGGTCGAAACTGAGGGGCGCGTCCAAGTGCTGATAGGTGGCTTCCAGCCGCAGCGTGGGCAGAAAGTGGCCGCGGGCCTGGCGTTCCGCCGCGCGCCGCTGCTCCACCCGCTCGGCGGCGGCCCGCACGGCGGGATGTCCGGCCAGCGCCTCGTCCAGCGCCTGCTCCAGGCTGAGCGGCCCGGACCAGGCGGCGTTCACCAGCAGCAGGCCGGCCAGCGCAAGCAGGGGGATGGGTCGGCGCTTCATGCCTCCGTCCTCCGGGGCAGGAGGCCGCGCAGGAGCAGGTCGGGCAGGTGGGCCTTGATCCGGGCGCCGCTGCGGATCAGCGCGGCGGTGGGATCGGCCTCGCCCAGCGCATCGCCCAGCAGCTGGACGATGCTGGCGTCCAGCACGCGCAGCAGCAGCTGCGCATCCGAAACCTCCAGCTCACCCGCGCGCCGGGCCGCCGCCATCCGCGCCTCGAAGACCGGCAGCTGCCGCGCACGCACGCGCTCCACGGTGGCGGCCACCTCGGGCTGCCGCGAGCCGTGGGCCAGCTGGACCAGGCGGAAGCCCTCCGGCCGGGCCAGGAAGTAGTCCACGGCGCCGTGGATGATCGCCCGCAGATAGTCCGCGGGCCGGGTCTCGCCCGCCGCCTGACGGTGGATGCAGCCCAGCGCGTCCTCGAGCTGGTATTCCACCGCCGCCAGGAAGAGCTCGTCCTTGCCGCGGAAGTAGCGGTAGAGCGTGCCCTTGCCCACGCCGGCTTCCCGGGCGATGCTCTCCATGTCCACCAGGTGAAAGGGATCGAAGGCGAAGCGCCGGACGGCCGCGGCCAGCACGTGCTCCCGGCGCAGGGGTTGGGCGGATGGGGCGCGACTCATGGGCCCTCCATAAATGACTGACCAGTCAGTTCTAATAGAAAATTCCATTTCGTGTTATGCAAGCGGAGGGCGGGATTTCTCGGCCGGAAGGACACAGAAAACGGGCCGACTCGGCCGGGGCCGACGGCGCGCGAGGCTGGTTGCGCATTGATGTGGGGAAGCGGATGGGGATAAAAGCGCAAGTGGCTCAGGCTGGGATGCCTGAACCACTTGCAAACACACAGCTAAAAGAGGGGCAGTATCATGGCGGATGGTGGGCCGGATGACCGGCCAGGGCCCGCTCCACGGTGTGGATCAGGTCCGCCATCCCGAAGGGCTTGGGCAGGAAGGCCACGGCCCCCTGCTGCAGGGCCTGCTCTTCCTGCCAGACCCCCGTGAAGCCCGTGGTCAGGATCACGGGAATGTCCAGGTGCAGGTTGCGCAGTGCCTTCAACAGGCCCATGCCATTCAAGCGCGGCATTTGGATATCGCTGAGGATCAAATGGAAGCGTTCGCGCTCCATCCGACCCAGGCCGCTGATTCCGTCCGGGGCCTGACAGACCACATAGCCCACGCTGGACAGCATGTCGGCGATGATCTCGCCCAGCTCGCGGTTGTCTTCCAGCAGCAGAATCTTGGTCAGCAGGTTGCCCAGATGCCGGGGATGCGGGTGGATCAGATTGACGAAGCTGTTCAACACCTCCTGGGGGAACTGGGTCTCCAGTTCCGGCAGGCCGGGTCCGTCCAGACCGCCCGCATCCGTGAGAAAGAACAACTCGGCCACTTCCAGCAGCTGCAGCAGCCGCGGCTCCACGCTGTTCTCAAGCCAGGCGTAGTGCATGAAGCTGGCCGAATATAGCAAGCAAAAGCTGTGGAGGAAATCTCCCCCCGGTTCAAAGGAGATCCGCTGGACTTCGGCCCGGGTGTCCACGCTGAAATTCGGCTCGACTCCGCCCAGCCGCCGCTGCAAACCCGCCGCCAGAGCCGCCATGAACAGGGTGCCCTGGGCTTGTCCGCTCAGTTCGCCATTCATCAGCTGATAGGCGGAGTGCAGCTGCTCCACCTCGTCCCCCAGGCCGTCCAGGTAGGCCAGCGGCCGTCCCAGACAATCCTTCACGGAACGAAAGTGATTGGCGGCCAAAGCGAAAAAGGTGGAAGTCGGTTCCAGTCCGGCCCGGTACACCAACTCCAGACCCTTGATCCCCTCGCCCTCGGCGGGGAGGCCCTGGATGCGCTCAAACATGTGGATCTGGCTTGCTCACAGGCTGTAGATCGGCCAGCGGCCCGGCGGACTTAAACCCGGCGCACGAAAACGCGAGGGAAATCCTGGCCGCTTTTCTGATTGACCCGCCAGTCGGTCCCGGTCCGGTTGCGGCATGGTGGGGCATCCTCTACTTTGCAGCATCAAGATCCGAGGCCCGCATGCATTCCTTCTCCAATCTGCGCGTCGTGCAGCATCCGCTGATCCAGCACTACCTGACCCGCTTGCGCGATCGGGACACGCCGTCCGAGGCCTTTGCCAAGTGCGTGGAGCAGGTGGCCTCGCTGCTGGTGCCGGAGAGCACGCGGGACCTGGAACTCGAAGCGGTGACCGTACGCACGCCGCTGGAGGACTACGCGGGCGACCGGCTGGCCCATCGGCTGGTGCTGGTGCCCATCCTGCGGGCCGGACTGGGCATGGTGCCCGGCTTCAAGCACCTGGTGCCCGACGTGTCGGTGGCGCACCTGGGGCTCTACCGCGACGAGGTCAGCCTGGAGCCGGTGGTCTACTACAAAAAGCTGCCCGCCGACCTGCGCGGCCGGGATCTCATCGTGCTGGATCCCATGCTGGCCACGGGCGGCACGGCCTGCGCGGCCCTGCAGTACCTGAAGGAGCGCCAGCCACGCTCCCTGCGCCTGGTCTGCCTGCTGGCGGCTCCGGAGGGCGTGGCCCAACTGGAGGCCCAGCATCCCGACGTCCCCGTGGTGGTGGCGGCGCTGGATCGCGAGCTGAACGAACGCGGCTACATCCTGCCCGGCCTGGGCGACGCGGGCGACCGCATGTTCGGCACGGAATTCTAAGCCCCGTGTTCCGTCGCTCCAGCCTGCGCTTGCCCTCCTGCCTCTTGACGGGTCTCCTGCTCCTCCTGCTGGGCGGGGTCTCGGCCGCGGCCGCACCCGCGCCCTGCCGCCCGGACACGTCCTTCGTCCCCGCCATCAACCAGGCCGTGGAGGCCTGCATCCGCCAAGACTGGAACGGCGCGTTGCGCCGCATGAACGAGCTGGTGGTCCGCGAGGGCTGGCACCCCGCGCCCTGGTTCTACCGCGCCACGGTGTTCTCCTACCGCATGACCGACGAGGAGAGCTTCCGCTGGGAGGGCGCTTTCCTGGCGGACCTGGACTCCGCCGGCGTACGCATCCAGCGGCTGCGCGCGGCCAAGTCGCGGCGGGTGCCGGACTGCACGCTGCGCTTCCTGGAGGGCAGCATCCAGGCCTGGCGGGCCTACCACGCCGGGCGGCGGGAGAGCTGGCCCCCGGCCCTGCAGGCGGGCCTCTCCGCCTCGCGGACCTGGGAGGCGCTGTTGAAGGATTGTCCGGGCTGGGCGGACCTGGAGCTGGGCATCGGCAATCTGCGCTTCTGGACCAGCGTGAAGTTGCGCCGCCTGAATTGGCTGCCCTTCATCGAGGACCGGCGCGGCGAGGGTCTGGCCATGGTGGAGCGGGCCCGCCGCCTGGGTCGCTTCAGCCCCTGGCTGCCGGCCGCCAACCTGTGCTGGATCTATCTGGAACTGGGCCGACCCGACTCCACGCTCTCCATCTGCCGGCAGGCGCTGGAGCGTTTTCCCGGCAGCCGGCTCTTCCTCTTTCCCCAGGCCGAGGCCCTCGAGGCCCAGGGGCGGCTGCGCGAGGCGGACGCCGTCTACGCCGCCCTGCTGGCCAGCTTGGCGCAGGACAGCTGGCCCCAGCGGGTCAACCGGCTGATCTGTCTGGAGAAGCGCAGCGCGCTGGCGGAGCGGCAGGGCGACCGCCCGGCGGCCCGCCGCCTGGCCCGGGAAGCCCTGGTCCTTCCGCTGGAGGCTCCCGAGCGGCAACGGCTGACGGACAAGCTGGAGCGCCTGCGCCGCCGGGCCAGGCTCAAGTAGCCCGGCCCTTTCCGTCACCGCGCGTGGCGCGGACCACCTGGCCCCTCAATCCACCAGCAGCTTGCCCGTGGCCTCCACGTCCGCGGCCTTGAGGCTGCGCACCACGTACTGGCCGTTCTCGTCCAGCAGGCTGTAACTCAGCGCGGGCAGGCGCAGGCGCACCCGGTAGAAGTACACGCCCCGGGCCAGCGGATCGCCCTGGTCGTTGCGCGGCTCCCAGGCTTCGCTCCAGATGAAGTCCGAGGCGCCGCTCAGCGCCAGCCGCCGGCTCGCCACCCGGCGACCCTTCACCGTGTAGACCAGCAGGTCGCAGCTGGAGGGCGCCTCCTGCTGGGCGCCCAGCAGCCGGAACGTGAACTGGGTGCGCTCGCGGGCCGGGTTGGGGAAGTTCACCACGTCCGCCAGGGCCGGCGTGCCGGGATCCAGCACCTGGAACTCCACCTCGGCGTAACCCGGATTGTTGAAGGTGTCGAAGGCGCGGGCCCGCAGGCGATGCGACCCCGTCTCGAGCAGGGGCAGCTCCAGGCGCGCCTCGCCGCGCGTCCAGTCGTCCAGGTCGTACTGGAACGAGGCCGTCAGGTCCCGGGGCGTGCCGCCATCGATCTCCATCTCGATGCGGTGCCCCAGCTCCCCCGTCAGATTGACGCCGGAGGAGTCCTGCACCTGGAGGATCACCACCGAGTTGGGCGCCACCCAGTCGCTCTCGCGCCACTGCGGCCCGTTGAGCAGCAGGCGCAGGGTTGGCGCGCTGTCGTCCAGCGCGGGATTGGGATTCTGCGCCAGCGGCAGTTCGGCGTAGACCAGCCCGTCGGAGGTCGCCCCCGACCCGGTCCGGCCCTGGTAGTAGCAGCGCAGCTCGGCGGGGTGCTCCAGGTCGCCCAGCTCGCCGGGCAGCATGAAGCGGTTGACGGCCTGGCCGGCGGCCAGCGTGGAGACGCCCGAGAAGATCAGCGCGCCCGGACTCTCGTAGTCCAGATGGATGCCGTGATACACCGTGCTGTTGGTGAAGGGGTCGTAGTTGTAACGCCGGGCCAGCGGCGCCTGGCGCATCACGGTCGTGTTGAAGCCGTCCTGCACGGGATCCGTCAGCAGCGTGTCCGCGTGGGTGCTGAAACCCGCCAGGGCCTGGCTGAGCAGGGTGTCCGCGGGCTGGCCGCCGCTGGTCAGATTGTCCAGGTGGCCGGTGCCCCGGGGAAAGCCCGGTCGCAGGCTGGGATCCCCCAGCCAGACATAGCGCCGGCGGTTGGTGTCGGAGGCGTTGAGGTTCTTGGCGCGCATGATGCTGCCGCCCAGCACGGGCCACTGGCCGTCCCCGTCCCGCTGGAACAGCTGCTGCATCAGCGTGTTGGCGAAGAGGAAATTGCTGGTCGCGCCGGTCTTGCGCGTGGCGGCCAGCACGCCGATGGCCCCGCCCCCGTCCATGTTCACCAGCTGCTGGGGAAAGGCCTCGCCCAGCGGCAAGTCGATCTCCGCCCAGGAGCAGGTGGCCGCCAGGAAGATGGCCGGCCGGCCCGTGGCCTGCAGCAGCTGGAAGTGCCGCGGCGCGTAGAAGATGTACTCGTGGGTCCAGGTGATGTTGTTGCCGTGGCCCATGTAGTTCACCAGCGCGACGCCCTCGTTGAGGGCCTCCACCAGCCGGGCCTCCGCCTGGGGCTTCTCGCGGATGCGGATGGCCGGATTGTAGACCGTGGGATAATTGAAGACGTAGAGCCGCTCCACGTCGAAGGTGCCCGGCACGCGCGTGCGGATCAACTCCTCCGTGTCCTGGCTATGGCTCATCTCGAAGGTGTCCACGCGGTCGTTCTCGCCGTGCTCGTCGTCGCCGACGAAGAGCATGCGGTTGCGCCAGAGACCTTGGTCCGCGGCACCCTCGTAGGCCTGCAGCTTGCGCGTGTAGGCGCGGACCTCGGACTCGCTGTTGGCCGGCAGCCGGCCGATGGACAGGCTCATCAGCGAACTCGACTCCACCTGCGCGAACCAGTCGTCCACCATCCAGTCCGCGTCGGTGAGCGAGGAGATCTCCCAGTACCAGGCGGGCATGCGCAGGGGGTAGGCCCCGGCCAGCAGGCCGCGGTAGTCGTAGTGCCCGTTGCCCACGAACAGCGCGTGCTCCGCGGGCGTCTCGGCGCTCAGCACCTCGTGGCGCAGGAAGTTCCGCAGCGCGCCCGGATCCGCCACGCCGCCGTTGAACTCGCTGTAGACATCCTCCAGCACGGCCAGCCGCGCGCGGGCGGGGCCCAGGCTGTTCTTGTAATCCACCAGCTCCTGGGCGGCGTCGGCAAAGGCGGCGGGCGCGATCACGATCAGGTTCGCCGTCCCGGCCTGGGCCTTGAGGTCCGGCATCTGCGCCAGGCTCAGCCCGCCGGGCGTACGCAACCCGGCCTCCGTGGCGCCGAAGTAGCGGCGCGCGCGCCCCGTGGGGCTGTTGGGCGTCAGCGGCTTCACGCGGTCCGTCAGCAGCGCGCCCTGTGTGACACGCAGCGAGTCGAAGTCCGTCACGTCCACCAGCCAGAAGGTGGCCGGCGGATCCTGCACGTTCACCTGGTAGCTGCCCGGCACGGGGGGCAGCTCGAAGGAGATCTCGTCGTCCACGAAGCGCGCCGGCGCCTCGAAGCTGGGGCAGAACCAGCTGAGGCGGATGGGATAGCCCGAGTCCACCAGCCGCTCCACGCCCAGGCTCAGCTGCTCGCCGGCCAGGGACAGCTCTCCCTCCAGCCGCGTGCTGTGCGGCAGCCCCTGCACGGGGAAACTCTGCCCGTTCAGGTCGAAGGCGATCAGGTCGTTGGGCATGGTGATGGTCGGGTAGAAGTCGTACTCCAGCCACATGGTGGCCGCCACTCCCGGCAGCGGGGCGGGGAAGGTGTAGACCGCCCGCGTACCCTCGTTGAACACGTCGCCCATGCAGGCCCGGGCCGAGGTCTCGCCGTAGCCCTTGTGCTCGTTCAACAACCCGCGCCAGCGCACGGCGGAGAGCAGGAAGGGCTCGGCGCCCGAGTCGTCGGCCAGGGCGCCCATCTCCAACCCGGATTCCACGCCGCCCAGCAGCAGCCAGTAGACGTTGGTGTCGCTGTAATAGTGGTCCTGCACGCCGATGGAGCCGTTGGCCAGGGGCACCAGCGCCGAGGTGCCGCGCCCGTAGAAGAGCAGGCGCTCGCCGGACTCGAAGGCGCCGTCGCCATCGTGCTGGCGCAGGGCCGGCAGCTCGCGCGGCGCGAACTCGTTGTTGCGCGCGGCCAGCGGATTCTCGGGGATCAGCGCGCCGCCGTAGCCGTAGAGTTTGAACGTGCGCGGATCCAGCGTGGCCGGATCCAGCCCCAGCTGGGAGAGCTGGCCGGGCGTGATCTGGTACAGGCCCTCGCGGGTCACCGGGATCCGCACCCACTGCGCGCCGTCCCACTGGGTCAGCCCATCCCGGGCCGCCAGCCGCGGCCGGGCCCAGCCCGCGGCCTGGCCCGGGTTCAGCACCAGCGCGGCCAACTCGGCAGCCGGCAGACGGCTGGGAAATCCCGCTCCGGCCTCGACGCCGAAGTCCACACGCACACGGACATCCTCGACCAGCGTGGCCTGGAGCCCGTTCTGGCGCAGCAGTTCCAGCCGGAGCACCAGCAGCCGCAGGTCGTGGAAGCCCACCTCCTCCCACTCCAGCAGCGGCACGGGGTTCTCGCCGGCGAAGTCCACCCCGTCCACGGGACCGGCCCAGGAACGCAGGGAACTGCCCGAAAGCGTCACCACCGGGCGGGCGCCGGGCGGCAGGGCCAGCTGGAATTGGCGATGAGGCGCGGCGTCCGTGCTGCCGCCCACCCGCAGGCGGGAGCGGCCCTCGGTCGTGATCCCCAGCTCCTGCACGCTGGGCCGCAGCAGGAACTCCACGCCCCGGGAGTCCTGGCGCAGCACCTGCACGTCCTCCCAGCCGGCGGCCGGCGCATCCGCCCACGCCGGCAGGAGAAGGGCCAGCAACAGAAGCAGGCCGGCCAGCCCGCCGGCGACGGCGGAACGGGGCGGGAACTGGATTGGGGAAACGGCGGCGCGGGCCTCGGCGGGGCGGACGGGGTACAGGCTCATCCTCATGGCTCCGGTTTTGCACAAGTCCCCGGGATCACGGCCGGGGTCCGCTGCGCCAGGAGTCTGTCGGGCTTGGACCTTGGATGGGATTCGCGTCCCAGTCGAGGCCGGCTTTTCGGAGATTTCGCAGCGCATACCGGGGGTATGGGCAAGAAAGCTCCGAAACATCCGGGCCGGGTGGGGCGATGAAGCCCGCCAAGTGGCCAAGTCCGACAGACTCCTAGCAGGGGGCGGCGCAAGGCTGAGCCAGGGATCGATGCACACTCCAGATTGGGGGCCGGCGGAGGGCGATTCCTCCTGCGGTGGATCGTGTCAGAATTGCAGCTCCGCCAGCACGGGACGATGATCGGAGCCGGCCAGATTCACCACCTGCGCAGTCAAGCTTCGCACTTTTTTGGAATGAAAGATATGGTCGATCTTCACGTCCAGGTTTTCACGGATGTTGAAGGTGCCGGTGGTCCACTCCTTGGCGGAAAAGGCGTCCAGGTACTCGCCGCGCATGATGCGCCAGGCCGACGAGAGCGGGAAGGTGTTGTAGTCGCCGGCCACCACCAGGGCCTCCTGCCGCCAGGGTTGCAGGGCGGCGATCAGCGATTCGCACTGCAGGGTGCGCAGGTTCTCGCCGAAGAGCTCGCTCATGATCATCGCCCGCTTGCCGTTCAAGTGGATGTCCGAGTTGGGCATGTGGACGCCTCCCACGCGCAGCACGCGGCCCTCCAGTTCCAGTTCGGCCAGGGCCAGGATGCGCCCCTCGGCCAGCGGCAGCAGGGGAAATTCACGGAAGCGCAGGATGCGGTGGCGCGAGTAGATGGCCAGGCCCATGGCGTAGGCGTCGGTGACGGAGTGGTCGTAGGCGAACAACGCCTCGTGCGGGTAGCCCGCCCGGCGCAGGGCCTCGCGCACCCGCCCGCCCCCCCGGGAGACGGGGAACTCCTGCAGCACCAGCACGTCGGCGTCCTGACCCGCGATCCCTTCGAGGATCAGCTGCCGGGAGTCGCCGTCAAACTGGTTGTGGAAGCCGTGCACGTTCCAGGAGAGCAGGCGGAAGGTCGTCTCCCCCGCAGGATGGGTCCAGGGAAACAGCCAGAGCAGGCCCCAGGCCAGCAGCCCGGCCAGGCCCAACCAGACCAGTCGACGGATCCAGCGTCCCAGGGTCATGCCCGCGTTTCCTTCCGGCCTTGTTCCGTCACAACACGATCTCGCCTGCCACCAGGCCCCGGCCCTGCACGCCGTCCAGGAACACGCTGTCCCGGGCCTCGCCCTGCCAGCGCACGCCCTCCCAGGCCACGCAGTTGCGGGCGTCCTCCGGCAAGAGGCTGCGCTCTCCCAGGCTGAGGGCGCGTTCGGCATCCCAGCGCGGCGCCAGCTCCAGCCGGTCCAGCAACCGGCGATAGGCGCCGTTTTCCCACAGTTCCCGGTGCAGGGGCAGATAGCGTTCCAGCCGGCCCAGGTCCTCCCAGAGCGCGCCCGTCCCGTCCGCCGCCAACGCCACCCCCCGGATGTCGCGCCCGGCTGCCGCCTCCGCCTGAAAGAAGGGAATCAGGTCCGGCCGGGTCCAGGCGCAGAGCCGCTCGCGGGCGGCCTCGCTCCAGACGTGGATGCCCGTGAACCCGTGCGTGCTGCGCGCCGGATCTCGCAGGCCCAGCACGCGGCCGGCGGGACACTCCACCACCCGGGGCTCGCCGCCCAGGGCCAGCGCCACCTCGGCGCCCCGCGCGCGCTCCAGCAGGCGCCCCAGCTCCCCGTCGTGCAGCACGTCGCCGTTCTGCACCAGCAGCGGACCGGGTGGCAGTTCGCGCGCCATCCGGGCCAGGCCGCCGCCCACGCCCAGCAGGTCGGGCTCGGCGAAGAAGCGCAGGTCCAGGCCGCCATCCGCAGCGCGCGCCTGCAGCCACGTCTGCACCGCCTCGCGCAGATGGTGGCCGTTCACGGCGATCAGCCGACAGCCGGCCTGCCGCAGCTGTCGCAGCCCGAACTCGAGCAGGGGAATGCCGTGCAGGGGCACCAGCGGCTTGGGACGCACCAGGGTCAGGGGGCGCAGGCGCGTCCCCAGCCCGGCAGCGAGTAGCACGCCAATGGGTTCCTTCACTTCATTCCCTCATAGTCGGCTGTGACACATCGATAGCAATCCCTTCCCCCTGCAAGGGGGAAGGTTAGGATGGGGGTTTTTCGCATCCCAATCATCTACCGGAGCCCTTGTTTGCCACCTTTCTGCTTGCGCCAGAAAGGTGGCGCCAAAGAGGCGCTTTTTATCAACCGCCAGAGTCAGCCCGCCTCCCGGCGGGCTTCCGCTGGCGGCAGCGGCTCCTTCCTGTCTCCTGGTAGTTGGTTCGCGCTTCGCGCTTCACCCATTTCCTGGTTCAGCCCTTCCGGGCTTCACCTCACTCGATCATTGAATTCAACGGTCTCACGATCTCACTGCGACTCTGTGCCCCTGTGTTAAAGAGCCACTACGACTACCCTGCATTCGCTTCGAGCCTTTGAGTCTTCGTGCCAACCGGACTCCCCGACGAGCCAGCCCCAACCCAGGCGGAATCCAACAATAACCCTGTGCCTCTGTGCCTCTGTGGTGAAAGCCACTCGGGGAACGCGCCTTAGCGGATCTTCAGCGAGAGCAGGCCCAGGAATCCCAGGAACAGCGCGATGATCCAGAAGCGGATGACCACCTTGGTCTCCGCCACGCCCCGGTGCTCGAAGGCGTGATGGATGGGCGCGCGATAGAAGATGCGCCGCCCGAGGATCCCGATGCCGATCTTCTCCTGGATCAGCACGCTGGCGCCCTCCAGCACGAACACGCCCCCCACGATGAGGAACAGCACCTCCTGCCGCATCAGCAGCATCACGGCGGAGAGCAGGCCGCCCAGGGCCATGCTGCCCGTGTCCCCCATGAAGACCTGCGCCGGGAAGAAATTGTACCACAGGAAGCCCAGCCCCGCGCCGATCACGGCTCCGCCCAGCACGGCCAGCTCGCCCACGCCGCGCACGTACTGGAACTGCAGGTACTGGCTGTAGACCTCGTTGCCCAGCACATAGGCGAACACGGCGTAAACCATGAAGGAGATGGCCGCGGGCACCACGGCCAGGCCGTCCATGCCGTCGGCGAAGTTCACGCTGTTGGACACGCTGAGGAAGACCAGCACGGTCCAGGGCACGCTCCACCAGCCCAGCTCCAGCACGGGGCCCTTGACGAAGGGCAGGTAGAGCTGGCTCTGCAGCGCCTCGGGCAGGGGCGACCAGGCGGAAAGCAGCCAGAGCGCGAAGCCCGTGGCGTAGAGGGCCTGCAGGGCCAACTTGGCGCTTTGGGAGAGACCGTGCTTGCCGCTGCCGCCCTTGAGCTTGCCCCAATCGTCCATCAGCCCCACCAGCCCGAACCAGAGCAGGGCGGAGAGTCCGGCCCAGGAGAAGGGATTGTCCGGCCGGAACCAGAGCCCGTACCCCGTCAGGATGGAGAGGATCATCAGCAGTCCGCCCATGGTGGGCGTGCCGCGCTTGTTGGAGACGTCGATGACGCCGTAGTCCTCCACCACATCACGGATCCGCCGCAGGTGCAGGAAGCGGATCAGCCGCCCGCCGATGATCAGGCTCACCACGAAGGTGGTCATGGCGGCCATCACCGTGCGGAAGGAGATGTAGTTGAAGAGGCGCAGGAAGCCGGGTCCCCCCAGTTCCTCGCGCAACAGATTGGCCAGCCAGGTCAGCATGGGCGCCGCCTGCCGGCCGGACTTCGCCGGGCCTGTCTCATGAGACCTCCCGCTGTTCGGCCAGGGCGCGCATGGCCTGTTTGAGGGGAAACTGCGGCCGGAAGTGCGTGCTGGTGAGCAGGAAAAGATCCAGCTCGCCCTGCAGGTCGGCCAGCTGCAGCTCGCCCTGTTTCACCTTGCGCTGCAGGGCCCGGATGGCCGCCTCGCGCACCAGGCAATTGGCGTGCAGGGAGAGCGGCAGGATCCACTCGCGCCAACCGGCGGCCGGCTGACAGGCCGCCCACCAGTGGGCCACGGCCTGGGCCTCCTCGAAGTTGCCCTGCCGGCGGAAGCGCTGCATGCGCTCCACCAGCGCCGGATCCGCCGGCCCCTCCTGCAGGGTCAGGGTGCGGATGGCCTCCACGCGCACCTCCCAGTAGGAGTCTTCCAGCGCCGCGCGGAGCACGCGGTCGGTCTCGGGCGTGGCCGGTAGCGCGGCCAGCGTGGTCATCAGGTTGCGCCGGATGAAGCCGTTCTGGCCCCGGCGCTCGCCCAGCAGACGGCGCAGACCGCCCACCGGCGTGGGATCCTCGGCCAGCCGGATCAGCAGCGGCAGGGCACGCTCCAGGCGCAGGGCCGCCGCCAGCTTGAGCCCCGCGTTGCGTTCCACCCAGGAATCGGAGCACAGGGCCGCCAGGCAGCGGTACTCTAGGTAGCGCCGGTCCTGGCCCTCGGGTTCCCGGGTCGCGCCCCGGCAGAGCTCCAGCGTGGGTGTGCGCTCCAGCGAGCGCGGACCCGGCGCCACGCGCTCTCCGGCGGGCCGCTCGCCCGCGGCCAGGGCGGTCGCCAGCGCGGCCAGCCGCTCGCGCGCGTCCGCGTGGAAATGCTCGCGGGCCCGGACTCCCAGTCCGGCGCGGCGTTCGGGGTCGTTCAGCAGGGTCTGCACCCGCTCCAGCAGGGCTTCCGGCCGCAGACCCGCCACGAGCCGGCCCTCCTCCGGCAGGGGCTCCTCCAGCAGGACCTCCGCCGCGCCCGCCTTCTCGGCGCTGCGCGCGTTGGCCGTCTGGTGGTCGCCGGGCAGGCCCATCTTGGGAATCAGCAACGCGGGCCGGCCCATGGCCAGCAGTTCGAACAGCGCGCCCGCGCCCGCCCGGCAGCAAACCAGGTCGGCCGCCGCGTAGGCCAGCTGGATCTGGTCGAAGTAGGGCCGGGCGTGATACAACGGCGCCAGCCGGCTCCAGTCCGGACAGTCACGCTCCAGCTGCTCCAGCTGGAGCGCGTGCTCGCGGCCCGCGTCCCAGGCCGTGCCGGCGGACATGCCCGTGCCGTGCAGCACCTGCACGCCTTGCCGCAGCAGCTCCGGCAGGATCCGGTAGAGCGCCAGGTTGATGGCGCGCGCGCCCTGGGAGCCCCCGAACACGAACAACACGGGTTTGTCGGAATTAAGTCCCAGGCTGCGGCACGCCTCCAGCCGGTCGGGCAGCCGCTCCAGCCCGGCGCGCACGGGATAACCGGTCACTTGCGTGCGGCAGCCGGGCAGGGCCGCGGCGGACTCGGGAAAGGTCAGCGCCACCAGGTCGGCCAGCCGCCCGGCCAGCCGGTTCATCAACCCCGCGCTGGCATTCTGTTCGTGGATGAGGATGCCGCAACGCAAAAGACCCAGCTTCCGGAGCAGGGCCGCGGCGAACACCGTCGGTGCCGAGGCGTAGCCGCCCGTGGCCACCACCACCTGGGGCCGGAAACGCAGCAGGTGCCAGGCGGCTTGCAGCGTCCCCAGCTTGAGTTTGAACAGGAAGGGCAGCAGGCGCGGACTGCGCAGGCCGGGGAAGCCCGTGGCGCTCGCGCTGCGGAAGGGCAGGGTCAGCGGACCGCCAGCCTCCAGGCTGGCGAGGATGCGCTCCTCGGCGCGGCCGCGGGTGCCGATGTAGAGCCCGTCCCAGCCGCCCGGACCCAACAGGGCCTGGGCGATGGCCAGGGCCGGATAGACGTGTCCGCCGGTGCCGCCTCCGGTGAAGACCGCGCGTCTCACGCGCCGCCCCCGTCAGCCGGGCGCAGCCGGTCCAGCACGCCCCCCGCCACCTGCTCAGCCGCAACCTGGGTCACCCGGCGCAGTTCCGGACAGCAGTCGAAGGCGGGCTGGACCAGGAGTTCCTCCAGGTGGCCTAGCGCCGCAGGCACGTGCTGCAGGAACCACCACTTGCCCTTCACCTTGCTCAGCAGACCGTAGGCGCCCAGGGCCTGCATCATGCGGTGGGCGGCCACCAGCGGGTACGCCTCAAGGAAAGACGCCGCGGACTCCAGTCCGCGCGCCGCGCGCCGCCGCGCGAAGCGCTCCACCAGCCGGGCGCGCAGCGGCGCGGGCAGCCTCAGGTAGGGATCGTTGACGAAGGAGGCCACGTCGTACTGGGGCGGACCCAGTCGCGCGCCCTGGAAGTCGATCAACCGCCAGCTGTCGTCCGTGCGCAGCACGTTGGTGGACTGGAAATCGCGGAAGAGCACGCCCTTGGGAGTGGAAGCTTCCACCCGGCGGGCCAGCTCCCCGCACTCGCCGTCAAACGCCGCCCGGTCCAGGGGCAGGTCCAGCAAGCCCTCGAGGAAGCGTTCGCGAAAGTAGCCGGATTCCCAGACCGTCATCAGTTCGAAATCGTAGGGCAGGGCATGCACGCGGGCCGGGTCGAAGACGTCCTGCAGACCGTGCTGGAGATCCAGCAGGATGTCCAGCACTTCCTCCATCCAACCCTCGACGCGCGGATCCTCACGCCCCGCCTCCTCCACCAGCGCCAGCAGCAGCGTGTCGCCCAGGTCCTCCACCAGGTACCAGCCCTGTTCCAGGTCCGCGAACACCAGCGCCGGCCCGTGTCCGCCCGCCTTGCGCAGCAGGCCGCCCACGTACCAGAAGGAGTGGTTTTCGTTCAGCGGTCCACCGAAGGTCTGGGGGTGGGGATTCTCCACCAGCACCAGGCTCTTGCGCTTGCCGCCGTCCGGCCAGATCCGGGTCATCACGCGGTCGCTGCCCCCGCCCGGCATGCGCCAGGCCCGCGGAAGGTGGTGGGGAATGCCGGCCGCCGTCAACCAGGCAGCGGGCTCAAGGGTGGGGTTGGGCATGTTCATGCAGGGCAAAATAGGGCTTTCCCGCGAGCCGACGGCAGCCGGCGAGCCCATCCGTGGCCTCGCGGACCAGGGAAGATCGCCTTGGCTGGGCGCCGGTCTTGTGATTCCCTCGCTGCCGGTGGATGGCTTTCCATCTCAGGGCAGAATCTTCCGCCAAGCGCTCCGCGACTCAAGTTTGCAGGTTTGGAACTCCAGAAGTCCCGGACTCTTGCCGATGAGGGATGCCGGACGACAATCCGCGCCTGCCCGGCCAAGCAGCCTGGGGCGGCGCCCAACCGTGAGGCGAAAATGGCGCTCCGCATCAACCACAACATCCCGTCGCTGTCCGTGCAGCGTGCCCTGGCCAACACCACCCGCGAGCTGGGGGTCGCCGTCGAACGGCTCTCCAGCGGCCTGCGCATCAACAAGGCCTGGGACGATCCCGCCGGACTGGCGGTCTCCGAGAAATTCCGTGCCCAGATCGCCAGCATGGTGGAAGCCGAGCGCAACGCCAGCCAGGGCATCAATCTGCTGGCCACGGCCGAAGGCGCCATGGCCATCCTCGACGACAAGTTGATCCGCATGCGCGCCCTGTCGGTGGAGGCCGCCAACGGCACCCTCACCAGTCTGGACCGCAGCTACCTGGACGTGGAGTTCCAGCAGCTGAAAAGCGAGATCACGCGCATCGCCAGCGTGACCAACTACAACGGCTTGAATCTGCTGGACGGCACGTACAGCCAGGGCAGCGCGTCCGGCGGCATTCGCCTGCAGGTGGGCACCTTTGCCGCGGCCAACGTGGACACCTATCAGATCACCATCAACGACATGACGGCCAGCGCACTGGGCCTGGCCAGCGTGGACTTGACCAACACCGCCTCCGCGCAAAGTGCGATCACCTTGGTGGACAGCGCCATCAACACCAAGGACACCGAGCGCACGCGAATCGGCAGTTACGTGGAACGCCTGCAGTACACGATCCAAAACCTGCAGGTGCAGCATGAAAACGCCGTGGACAGTGAATCCACCATCCGGGACGCGGACATGGCCGAAGAGACCTCGGCCTTCGTGCGGGCCCAGATCCTGATGCAGTCCGGCGTGGCCATGCTGGCCCAGGCCAACCAGATTCCCCAATTCGCTCTCAGCTTGATTTGATTCTCCCTGACTGTTGACGACCTGCTACAGGAAGCGGCCCGGAACACCCACTCCGGGCCGTTTTCTCGTGGGCCGCATCCACCGCACTGGACACGCGTAGTGCTCTGGCACCGGCCTGGCACCGGTCTGGCACCTGCCTGGCACCGACCTGGCACCGGCCTGGCACCGGTCTGGCACCGGTCTGGCACCGGCCTGGCACCGGCCTGGCACCGGCCTGGCACCGGCCTGGCACCGGCCTGGCACCGGCCTGGCACCGGCCTGGCACCGGCCTGGCACCGGCCTGGCACCGACCTGGCACCGGTCTGGCACCGACCTGGCACCGGCCTGGCACCGGCCTGGCACCGTATACTAAAAAGCCCCCGCCGCCAAGGGCGACGGGGGCTTGAGATCAGGCTGCGGACAGGTCAGAAATCGAAGCGCAGCGTGTACCACTGCGAGCCGTCGAAGTGCTCGTTGGGATTGTAGCTCCAGTCGATGAACAGGTTGGATTCGCCCAGGTCCACCTTGAAGCCCAGACCCGTGGCCCAGGTGTAGAGGTAGTCCTCGCCCTCACCCAGCGACGAGGCCGTCACGTAGCCCGCCCGCGCAAAGATCTGGTTGCGGAAGGCGTACTCGGCCCCGAAGCGATACTCGTCCGAGCTGTGGTGGTTGGACTGATAGGTGCCGTGGAAGCCCAGGTAGTTCACCGGGTTCTCCAGCGCCGCGTAGCTGACGCCGAACTGGAAGCTCGACGGCAACTCGAACTGCTGGTAGATGGGCTTGGCCACGCTGTGGTCGGAGCCGGGCTGGCCGTCCTCGGCGATGAAGCGCCGCTCCCCGCCGTAGCCGTCATAGCCCATGTCCGGGCCGAAGTTCTTCAGCACCACGCCGAAGGCCAGTCCATCCATGGGCGTATTCACCTGGACACCGAAGTCCAGCGAATAGCCCTTGGCACTCATGTCCTTGATCTTCTCGGAGAGCAGGTTCAGGTTGGTGCCCAGATTGACCCGGTCGGTCATCTTCTTGGCCCAGCTGAAGGTCACCGTGGAGAACTTGGGTTGAGTGATTTCGCCCGTGCCGTCGGGCATGGACTCGGTGGTCACATAGATGTCGCCCAGGTTCAGCACGCGGGCCGAGATGCCGAAAGTGCCCTTTTCCCCGAAGCTGTGCCCCGCCGAGAACTGCACCATCTCCATGTCGGCCCAATAGGTGTAGGAGCCGAACTGGGCCTGGGAGCCTTCCATCTGGGCCAGGCCGCCCGGGTTCCAGAACATCGCCTCCACGCCGCTCACCGTGCCCAGATTGGATCCGGACATGGCGGCACTGCGGGCGCCCACGGGGATGCGCAGCTCCTGGGCACCGGCGGTCCCCACGGATGTCACACCTTCCGCCCAGGCAGCCCCGCTGATCAAGACGCCCGCGAGGACGCCATAACATGTCGTTCGCATAGGTCTTCCTCCCGCGCCTTTGATCAATACTCTTTGAGCCGCTCTTCCTCGAGCATCACGGCCATCTTCCCGAAGGTGTCGCCGTGGCCCGGGGCCTCCACGTAGTACACGTATACGCCGCTGGCGACGTACACGCCGTACTCGTTCTTCAAGTCCCAGCTCACTTCATGAGCGGTGTCGGCGGACTTTTGCAGGGTCCGCACGTGATCGCCGGCAATGTTGAAGATCTTGATGGTCGCCACGTCCGGCAGGTTGATCAGCTTGACCACCTTGACATCGGACTTGGTCTCGTAGGCGCTGTGGCCGTAGTAGGGATTGGGCACCGCGCGGATCTCGCGCAGGGCCTGCTCGCCCGTGGACCGGGTCACGCCCGTGGTCGTGTAGGTGAACTCGTCCGCCGGGCTGTTGACGTAGTTGGGCGTGAAGGTGAAGGTGCCCGCGCCGGAGGCCAGCTGGGTGGCGAAGTCCGTGGCGGCGCTGCGCAGCATCGGCCACCAGGCCCAATGCACGTCGGCCGCAGGACCCCAGTTGGCGTCGTCGTCATAGTCCACGCCGCCGTTGTAGTCGCTGTCCATCACGAACAGGTAGTGGCGCCCGCCCAGCTCGGCGTCGTTGGGGTTCCACAGGCCGTCGGCCACGTCCGCGTTCTCCACGAAGCAGAGGTTCAGGCGGCGCGGGTTGGCCGGATCCTGCACGTCCCACGCACTGCCCGGGAACTGCCCCGTGCCGTCGCGCGCGTAGCCCGGCCGGATGTAGCGCGCGCAGTCCGACCACTCCGTGTTGTCGGGAGTGAGGCGCACTTCGACCTTGTGATACTGCGCCGGCAGCAGCGTGCTGCCGAAGAAGTTGACACCCAGCATCACGCCGCCGTTCAACAGCTCGCCGCCCGAGTTGACGCCCGTCAACCAGCGGGCCGCGCCGTCCACGCCCGTCCAGGAGTAGGACGCGCCGGTGAGGGTCGGACCCAGCACCGTGACCAGCGTGCCGTCCACTTCCGGGAAGCCCAGCGGGTGCAGCTCATAGTCCGGGTAGAAGTAGGCGGAGGCGGGGTCCAGGCTCTGGGCGCGGCCATTGGCGCGCGGCCCGGCGCTGTCGCTCACCCGCCACCAGGTCTCCGTCACGTCGAAGGTGTCCGGGTCCTGGATGACCGTGTAGGTGGTGTCGTAGAAACTCACCGAGTAGCTCATGTTGCGCAGCTGGGCTTCGTCGATGGTGTTCAGCAGCACCAGGCCGTCGCTGCCGCCCGCGCTGTGCGTGGCCGTGTCGGGCACCGCCACGGTGTGCCAGTTGCTGCCGCCGCCGCCGCGGTTCGGCGTCACGATCACGACGTCCTTGGAGGACTCCAGGTTGTTGGGGGTCTCGTCCGGATTGTAGCTGTAGGCACTCACGCCGAAGTAGTACGGGTGGCCGTTGATCAGCCCCGGATTGCCGGCCCACGTGTAGGCGTCGCTGGTGATCTCGATGTGCCGCAGCACGCCCGCATCCGTGCCGAACTGGGCCGGCTGGGAGAAGATCTCACCCGTCTCCGGATCGAAGGCGTCCTCGAAGATCGTGGCCACGCCGTCCACCAGGTCATAGGTGGCGATGCGCTTCCACGGGCCGGCTGCCGTCTCGCCTTGGTACACGTTGTAGCCCTGGAAGGGATAGCTGCCCGGCTCTTCCTCGCCCGCGCCGTCCCAGGTCAGGGTGACCTTGCGATTCATCTCGCTGGGGGTCACTTCCGGGATGGTCGGCGGCTGGGGCACCACGAAGTCCGCCTCATAGGCCGACTGGGCGAAGGTGTCCACGAAGCGCAGGAAGGTGATGGAACCCAGCCGGTTGGTGCCCTGGGCCACCAGCACGGCCGCCACCACTTCCACCGTGTCGCCGGGCTGCATGCTGAAAGGGCCGGCGGACATCATGAAGCGGCGGTCGGCGGGATCCGTGTCCAGCTCGCCTTCGCCGGTGACCGGGTCGCCGGACATCTGGAAGGTGGTGCCGTTGGAGAGCGGCGTGCCGTCGATGTTGAGCCCGCGCATGTAGTTGTAGCTGTCCAGGTAGGAGTGCGGGTCCGTGCCGTTGATGTACTTGTTGAACGAGGTCATGGGCAGGGTGGCCGGAATCACGCCCGAGTTGGGCGGCCACTCGATGCCGTAGCTGTTGGTCGGCCCCTTGAAGAAGTCGAAGCCCACCGCCGGCGGCTGGGCGCCGTAGGCCTTGTCCTGGTTCGTGGCGTTGTAGCAGTAGCCCAGGCCGATCTCCGGGTCGCAGCCCACGTAGTCGTCGCCCGAGCCGCCCATGTCCGGGTCGCTCCAGAGCGAGACGTAGGCCTGCTCCAGCGGCGCCGCGGCGCTCGCGCTGTAGATCAGCGTGTACTTCATGAAGATCACGTTGCCCAACGCGTCGCTGCGGTCGAAGGCGAAAGTGGTCTGCCGCACTTCGATCCCGATGGGCGCCGTGCCGCCGGCGTCGTTGCCGTGCACGGCCGCGTCCCCGTCGTTGTAGACCGTGTAGGTCATCTGGTCCGCGCCCAGCTCGTTGATCCACGGCGTGCCGTCCGTCCCGACGGGAGCGCCCTGGGCCACGGGCCAGCCCGTGTAGTCGTCGGCCGTCAGCGGGATCTGGTCCTCATGGTTGTCGGGGTTCCGCACCAGGAAACCCGCGGCCACCTTGTCCAGATGGTTCTTGTAGATCTTGTAGACGCGGTTCTCCGGCAGCGAGGGATCGGTGCCCAGCATGCCCGGGACGAACTCCTGGGAGTACTCGGCCACGGTCACCAGGGTGTCCCCGCCGCGGATGCCGCCCAGCCACAAGCCGGCGTCGTAGATCACGGACTTGTCGGAGAGCGGGTAGTTGTTGGGGAAGTAGAGTCCGTCGGACTTGCCGCGGGCGTTGGATTTGTCATAGGCGAACACACCCACGTTGGTGACGAACATGTCGAGCTGGTTGGCGTCGATGGTCATCGTGGTGGATGTGACGTCGGTTCCGGGCGAGACCTTCCCCGCCACCTGCCGACGCTCGGCGAGCGCGGGAAGCGCGCAGGCGCAGGCCAGCAGGACGGACAAGGCCCCCGAGGTCATTTTTCGCTTCATCTATCGACTCCTTGCTTAGCCTAGTAGTTGACCGTCAGGCCCACCTGCAGCATGCGCGGCACGTTCCAGTTGTTCGGATCGTCCTCGCGCAGCTTGTACAGCTCCTCGCCGTCGATGCCCTGGGCCGCCATGCTGGCCATCCAGGCCTGGCCCTCGCTGGTCTCCAGCCAATAGGTGGTGCCCGGGTCCCCGGAGGAATCCCACACCGAGACGTAGTTCTCGGTGCCCAGCACGTTGATCACGTTGAGGAAGAAATCCAGGTCCACACCGTAGGCCTTGAAGCCCCGCGTGAAGCGGAAGTCGAGCTGATAGCTCCAGTCGATGTTGGAGGAGTTGATGGCGCGCTCGTTCTCGGGGAAGTTGGCACCCAGGGTCACCTCGTTGTAGACCTTCTTCTTCGTGTAGGGACGGCCCGAGGCTGCGTCCACGTTGAAGCCGAAGGTGGTGTTCTCGAGGATCGGGTAGTCCATGACGCGCGGTCCGTCGCCCGCGGAGAACTCGTAGCTGAACACGCCGCTGAAGTGGTGGCGGCGGTCAAAGACCAGCGGGTTGGTGAACTTCGGCGGCTCGCTGCCCGTCCAGGCCACGCGGTCGTTGCCGTTGTTCGAGGACCCGGTGCCGTTGGCCCAGGAGATCGTGTAGTTCAGGTTGGCGGAGAAGCGCTTGTAGGGATTCAGCCGGAACTCCACCTCGAGGCCCTTGGTGACGGCGCGGTCCATGTTGTAGTACGTGCTGTACTGGGTGGGCGTGGCCGGCACGCTGATGGCGTTGACGTAGTCGTCGATGGACTTGTAATACGCTACGAAGGCCAGGGCCGTGTACTCGCCCATGCCGTGGTCCACACCGAACTCGTAGCTGGTGGTCTTGCTCGGCGCCAGGTTCGGGTTGCCCAGCACCGTGTGGTAGCCGCCGTACTTGATCATCCGCTCGAAGTAGCCGTAATCCACGTAGTACGAGTAGAACGACGGGAATTGCGTGTAGCGGCCGTAGTTGAAGTGGAAGGTCGTGACGTCACTCACCGGGAAGCTCACGCCCAGGCGCGGGCTCCAGATGGAGAAGGCGTCCACCGCCTTGGTGTCCTCGCCCAGGATGAACTCGCCGTCGTTGCCGTCGTTGGGATCGTTTGTGTCACCCAGCGGGCTGGAGGGGTTCTTGATGTACTCGGCGTCGGGATCCAGATAGTCCCAGCGCAGACCCAGGTCGAAGCGGATGCCGTAGTCCAGGCGGATCTTGTCCTGGGCGTAGAAGCCCATGGTCACAGGTTCCGGCGGGGCCATGGTGTAGCCGCGGTCCGCCACGTCGCCGTTCGTGGTCAGGCTGCCGTTGCCGTCCGTCTCATTGCCCATCACGTTGTAGCCGAAGTTGTTCAGGTCGAACCAGCGCTGGTCGTACTCCGTGTTGGCCACGGCGTTGGGGAAGCCGTGCTCGTAGTAGCGCAGCTTGTACATCTGCATCTCGAAGCCGCTGCGCAGGTCGTGATCGAAGCCGATGGTCTTGGCCACGTCCGCCCGCAGGCTCGTGTACTGGGTCTGGCGCTTCATGTAGTTGCGGAACATGCGGCCCGTGTCCCAGAAGAGCGCGGTCTCGTCGTAGTTGGGCAGGCTGTTGGTGCCGTAGCTCAGGATGTCGTCACGGAAGGTGTCGTCCCCGCGGAAGCGGAAAATGTCCGTGAAGCTCGCCGTCAGCGTGTAGTTGAGATCCGATGCCACGGCGTGGTTGAAGCG
Source organism: Candidatus Delongbacteria bacterium (assembly GCA_041675285.1). Lineage (NCBI taxonomy): Bacteria > Candidatus Delongiibacteriota > Candidatus Delongbacteria bacterium. The sequence goes on along the minus strand of JBAYTZ010000004.1, from coordinate 224,272 downwards.
CGCGTAGATCGCCTTGTTCTTGTCGTGGTAGTAGGGCATGTGCTCCAGGTCGAAGAGATAGGACTGGCGGAACTCGTTCCACTCGTCGTCCGAGTGCAGCAGGCCCAGGTCCAGGCGCATCTTGTCGGTGATGCTGTTGGTGAATTTCACCACGGTGGCGCTGCCTTCCAGGCCGTTCTTCTCCTTGGCGCCGTCGTCGATGAAGGACGGGCCGCGGTCGCCGTAATCCAGCGCTTCATAGGCCATGAAGAAGCGGTACTTGGGGTTGCCGGGAATCACGGGGCCGGAGAGGGCCACGCCCATCTTGGTCTGGTCGAAGCGGTGCTTCTCCGGGCTGATGGCGTCGGTGGTCAGCTCCACCGCAGCGTGGTAGTCTTCCTGGCCGCTCTTGGTGGTCCAGTTGACCACGCCCGACATGAAGCGCCCGTACTCGGCCGAGAAGTTGCCCTTGAGGAAAGCGAACTCGTCCCAGGCCAGGTCCGGGATGCGGAAGGTGATGAAGCCCGAGTAGGGGTCGTTCAACGTGACGCCGTCCACGTTGAACATCACCTCGTCCTCGCGCGAGCCACGCACCGAGATGCGCGGGCCGTTGGTGTTCTCGTTGTAGTAGCTGCCGGCGTTGGTCGTGTTGTAGTTATAGGTCTGCACGCCGGATTGGATCTTGATGATGTCGTTGTAACCACGCACGGGCAGCTCCTGCAGCTGCGCGGCGTCGGTGATCTGCACGGACGAGGTCTTGTCCAGCTCGATGAGCGGACGCTCCGCGAAGATGGTCACTTCCTCGCCCTGGAGGGCCGTCTCCTCCAGCGTGACGTTCTGGACCTTGAGCAGGTCCGCGCTGATGCGCAGATCCGTCAGATGGACGCCCTTGTACCCCACCGCCGAGAACTGCACCTCATAGGTGCCGGCCGGAATGTTGGTGATGTAGTACACGCCGTTGATGTCGGTGGCGGCGCCCATCTTGGTCCCTGCCAGCACCACGTTGGCCCCCACCACTGGGCTGCCGTCGCCGGCCCTGCTCGCCAATCCCTTGAGGCTGCCGGTGGTACCGGCCAGTGCAAGGGCGGGGAGAAGGAGGAGCCAGCAGCCAATTGCTGTCAAGCATCGTTTCATGCCGAACCTCCAGTTATCCATGGATGTGTGAGTACGCACAACGGCGCCGGCTTGTAGAACCGGCACATGGGACGCTACGCAAGGATTGGTGTCGATCGTGTGACGAAGTGGGGCAACACGCAGGCGTTGCCACTTGATTCAAGTCGCAACCTACACCTGTCGGCGTCTCAAGTCAAGCAGGAAAGCGCCTCGCCGCACAAGTTCCCTGGCTTTGGCTTGGCGGGGAGAACGAAATGACGGCGGTTTTTCGCGCGGCGCCGCACGTTGCGGGAAGCAGGCCGGGCTGAGAGCGAGTGGAGCGGGGGGCGACTCGGACTTGGCGGAGACTCAGCCTTCCTGCCGCTCGCGCTCCAGATAGCGGTAGATGGAGCGGCGTGACACATCGAGGAAGCGGGCCGCTTGTATCACGTCACCGTCGAAGTGCGCCAGGGTTTGGCGGATGGCCGCGCAGGCGGCGCGCTCCTGGATCTGCCGCAGGGAGGCGCTCCCCGCCGCGAAGTCCAGGCTCCAGGCCTCGCCCTCGGCGAAGTTCACGGCCAGCTCGCGTCCCGCGCCTGCGGGCAGGTCCAACTCGCGGCGCTCGGCGGCCAGGCGCTGGCGGGCGCGTTCCACCTCGGGCGGGCCGATCTGCTGCACGGCCTCGTGCCAGGCGTGATCCACCAGGTTGAAGAGTTCGCGCACGTTGCCCGCGAAGTCCAGGCTCTCCAGCACCTGCTCGGCCGCGTCGTCCAACTGCTTCCAGCCCGAGCCGTCCTGCAGGTTGAGTTGTCGGATGCGGTGCCGGGCCAGGTAGCGGATGTCCTCGCGCCGCTCGCGCAGGGGCGGCAGCAGGATCTCCAGCCGGCGCAGGCGATGGGCCAGATCCTGTCGGAAGCCCGAGTCCTCGCCCAGCCCGCGGTTGGTGGCCGCCAGCACGCGCGCCCGGCTCTTCAGGATCTTTTCGCTGCCCAGCCGGCGGTACTCGCCGTTCTCCAGAAAGCGCAGCAGCTTGGCCTGCACGGCCAGCGGCAACTCGCCCACCTCGTCCAGGAACAGGGTGCCCTCGCCGGCCAGCTCGATCAGGCCGGGCTGGTCCTTGGCCGCGCCGGTGAAGGCGCCGGCCACGTGCCCGAAGAGCTGGCTCTCGAACACACTCTCCGGCACCGCCGCGCAGTTGACGGGAATGAAGGGCGCCGCCGCCCGATCGCCGGCGTCGTGCAGGGCCTGGGCCGCCAGTTCCTTGCCAGTCCCGCTTTCCCCCTGGATCAGCACCGGCGAGTTGGAGCGCGCGTAGCGATCGATCCGGTCACGCAAGGCGCTGACCACCGGCGAGATTCCGATGATGCCGAAGCGGGATGGAACGAGGATGCGGTTTCTCTTCTCGGCGTCTTTAAAAACAGATGCACAAATTCGTTTTGCTTCTATGCCAAAAAACACGTTGAATCTTTTTATCCCCTCAGAAATCGATACAGCCAATTCGATAAGCTTACATTCATCATCTTTATCCATCATCGCCATCGCAAGTACAATGTAATCAGCTACCACCTTTGCAGGCCCATTGTACGAATTTACAACAACGAGGTCTCTGATTTCTCTAGCCTTGTTTAAATCATGCTTAATGTATCCATCAAAAACAGAGCGAAGGAGATTTATATTTAAGACTTCGTGACTTATATTCTCGTAAAAATTTTCTATCATCTTTATATCACGCTTATTTTCGCAAACAGCAACGAAGACGGTTTGGAAGTGTTTTCTTTCCCTATTTGTTTCGGATAAGGCATAGGCCGCTCTAACGTTTTCTATATTCAAATCATTTGCTTCACTTAAAAGCATGCTCCAACATTCTGATCTTACCTCAAAGAGTTCACATAGTTTTTTATATTCAGCATTGCATTCGATTGCATATTCGATGTCTTTTTTGAAAATTGCGGCAGTAATTAGGTTTATGCAAGTCTTAATCTGAGTATTTGCATCGCTCATGCCAGGTTCTAATAAAAATCTATAAATTGGCAATGCATAATCCACTTTCCCGACTTTAACAAGTGAATTTGCTTTTAAGAACTCCAATTCACTCTTGTGCTCGGCCTTACAGTTCGAAATTATGTCGTCTACAATTGACAAAAATTCATCGAATTTAAGCGAATTATAGAGCTCAATGCCGTCTTTTCTTTTAAACATCATCTTGTCTCCATAAAGTTCCAATCTCCTATAAAGATTGTTACTTTATAGAATCTGGCCCCGCTAGAAACAAGATTAGGGCAATATGAATGTCCTGGCAAAATAGTATCTGTCAACTGAAAGCCGCTGAAAGGCCAATTTGAAGAATAAACTCCGATTTTGCTTGGTATAATTGGAATTCCGTTAGTTGTCACATGGTATAATGGTGTATTAAGCTCGTAAACATCATCATCATCCACAAGCATTCCACCTGGTTCATTCATAAGTTTATATGGTATTCCAGGATCTACCCCATCTCTGACCCAGGGACCCAAAACCAAGGCGGGCTCGTCTACATAGGCGTCCGCCAGATCGATGGGGGAGGGACTGAGGTTTTCCACCAGGGCATAGCGGGAATCCACCAGATCGACGCTCTCCTCCAGGATGGGCGGCGTGGCCGTGGGCGCGATGCGGATGGCCCATTCGTTGCCCTGGAAGAGGCAATCGCGCAGGATCACCTGGTTGCCGGCGCCGATGCGCAGGCCTGTCCCGTTGGTCAGGAAGAGCGCGCCCTCGATGAGCACCGTGTCCACGCTGTCCAGCTCCAGGCCGGTGGCGGAGGCGCAGAGGTTGACGTCCTGCAGCCACAGGCGGGATTGCGGATGGGTGGAGCGGATGTTGGATTCCGTCGCCGCCAGGGTGGAGCCGCTCAAATGCACCTCGCCGCCCGCCAGTTCGATGGCGCTGGGCACGCCCTGGATCCAGGTCTGCTCCAGGGTGAGCTGCTGTCCCAGGGAAACCACCAGCGGCAGGCCGGCCGGACTGCGCCCGGCGGTGGCTTCCAACCGGCAGTCCACCAGGGTCAGCGAGCCGCCCAGCCACGTGAGCTGGCCGAGATCCACGGCGGGATGCTGTGGCGAACCGGTGATGCGGGCCGAATCGCCGGCCTGCAGGACCAAGGCGTGGGTGTCCAGCCATTCGGCCGGCAGATCGTAACTGGCGGCCCGGGCGGACCCCAGTGCAAGGGACAAGGCCAGAAGAGCCACAAGGTGTCGCATGAGCGTGACCCTGAATTCGAATGACCGGCGTGGGGGGGGGCTTGTGACGCCGGATCGTACTACAGATTGTGGCGGCAAACAAGGGAAAACCCGGCTTGGCGCCGAAATTGTCACGGTTTCAAGACAGGGATGGCACGCCGCCGGGCCTGAAAAAGGGGCCGCGAGGCCCCTGGATCAGACAGTGTCAGCGGCTCAGAACTGCTTGAAGGTCGCCTCGATGATCGCCAGCGCTTCGTCCAGTTGGGCGTCGTTGATCACCAGCGGCGGCGCGAAGCGGATGATGTGCTCGTGGGTGGGCTTGGCCAGCAGGCCCTTGTCCTTCATGGCCACGCAGATGTCCCAGGCCGTCTTGCCGTTCTGGGGCGTCACCACCACGGCGTTGAGCAGGCCCTTGCCGCGCACCGTGCCGATCATCGGGTGGCCCATGGCGGCCACGCGCTGGCGGAAGACCTGGCCCAGCCGCTGGGCGTTCTCCGCCAGCTGCTCCTCCTTCACCACCTCCAGGGCCGCGATGGCCACCTGGCAGGCCAGCGGGTTGCCACCAAAGGTGGAACCATGCTCGCCGGGCTTGATGCAGAGCATGATCTCCTTGTCGGCCAGCACGGCCGAGACCGGCAACAGGCCGCCGGAGAGCGCCTTGCCCAGGATCAGCACGTCCGGGCGCACGTTCTCGTGGTCGCAGCAGAGCAGGCGCCCCGTGCGCGCGATGCCCGTCTGCACCTCGTCGGCGATGAACAGCACCTCGTGGCGTGTGCAGATCTCGCGAACCTGGGTCAGGTAGCCGTCGTCCGGCACGAAGACGCCTGCCTCGCCCTGGATGGGTTCCACCAGGAAAGCGCAGACGGTGGGATCCGCCGCCGCGGCCTCCAGCGCCGCCAGATCGTTGTAGGGGATCTTCACGAAGCCGGGCAGGAAGGGCCCGAAACCGTTGGTGCAGTCCGGATCCGTGCTGGCGCTGATGATGCCCAGGGTCCGGCCGTGGAAGTTGCCCTCGCAGACGATGATCTTCGCCTGGTCCGTCGGGATCCCCTTCTTCACGTAGCCCCACTTGCGGGCCAGCTTGCAGGCGGTCTCGTCGCCCTCCACGCCCGTGTTCATGGGCAGGACCATCTCGTAGCCGAAGGTCTCCGTGACATAGCGCTCGTATTCACCCAGCACGTTGTTGAAGAAGGCCCGGCTGGTCAGGGTCAACACGCGGGCCTGCTCGATCAGCGCCTGGACAATGCGCGGATGGCAGTGCCCCTGGTTCACTGCGCTGTAGGCGGAGAGGAAGTCGAAGTAGCGCCGGCCTTCCGGATCCCAGACGTGCACGCCCTCGCCCCGGGCCAGCACCACGGGCAGCGGGTGGTAGTTGTGCGCCCCGTAGCGCTCTTCAAGTTCCATGGCTTCGCTGGACGAGACGTGTCCGTGGGCGAGCGGGCTCATATGTGGAATCCTCCTGGTTGATGGTGGTCGCGAAACGCGCGCCCCAAGTTCGAAAATGCCCGCCAAGGGGCCAACTCGCGCTTGTCCGCGGACCAGCAAGACCCTGGCCCGGCTTGGAATCAACCTGATCCTCTTCTACTTTGGCCGGTTGCCCACGCATCCATTGTTTCGGAACAGGCCGGGTTCGCCCGGTCGTGGGACGTTCCCACCCGGACCTCAAGCACGAGAGAACACATGTTTGGATTTCTGAAGAGCATCTTCGGAGGCAAGACCGACCGGCGGGCCCACACCCTGGCCACCTATCAGCCGGACGTGGACAAGATCAACCAGATCTATGCCGCGCTGGCCTCCCTGACGGACGAGCAGCTGCAGGCCAAGACCGGCGAACTGCGCCAGCGGCTGCAGGACGGCGCGTCCACCGAGGACATCCTCCACGAGGCCTACGCTGTGGTCAAGGACGCCTGCCGGCGCAACCGCGGCGTGGAATACACCGTCATGGGCAAGACCATGACCTGGGACATGGTGCCCTACGACGTCCAGCTCATCGGCGCCATCGCCCTGCACCGGGGCGGCATCGCGGAGATGGCCACCGGCGAGGGCAAGACCCTGGTGGCCGTCCTGCCCATGTACCTGAACGCGCTCACCGGGCGCGGCGCCCATCTGGTGACCGTCAACGATTACCTGGCCCAGCGTGACAGCGAGTGGATGGGCCTGATCTACCGCTGGCTGGGCATGAGCGTGGGCGTGATCCTCAACGGCCAGGATCCGGTGGTCCGCAAGTCGATGTACCTGTGCGACATCTGCTACGGCACGAACAACGAGATGGGCTTCGACTATCTGCGCGACAACATGGTCCTGCACCTGGAGGACCGCGTGCAGCGCGATTACCACTTCGCCATCGTGGACGAAGTGGACAGCGTGCTCATCGACGAGGCCCGCACGCCGCTGATCATCGCCGGCCCGGTGGACAAGTCCACGCACAAGTTCAACGAGCTGAAAGAGCCCGTCCGGCGGCTGGTGGACGACCAGTTCCAGATGACCCAGGGCCTGATCCGCGAAGCCCGGGACTTGTGGAAGAGCGAGAAGGACAACGACCGCTACGAGGCGGGCATCCGCCTCTTGTTGGCCCAGCGCAGCGCGCCCAAGCTCGCCGAGTTCATGGATATCGCCAAGGAAGAGGGCATCAAGCGCATGATCACGCGGGTGGAGAACGACTACCTGCGCGAGAAACGGCTGCACGAGCTGGACGCCGAGCTCTTCTTCTCCATCGACGAGCGCGGCCACACCATCGACCTGCAGGAGAAGGGCCGCCACAAGCTGGCCATGTACACGTCCTCCGGCGAGGAGATGTTCGTCATCCCCGACCTCTCCACCGAACTGGTGAAGATCGACGAGGACCCCGCCCTGGGCGAGGAGGAGCGCCTGCGGTTGGTGGACGACCTGAACCGCATCTACGGCGACCGCAGCGAGCGCATCCACAACATCAGCCAGTTGCTGCGCGCCTTCACGCTCTACGAGAAGGACGTGGAGTACGTGGTGCAGGACGGCAAGGTCCAGATCGTGGACGAGTTCACGGGCCGCATCCTGCACGGGCGCCGCTTCTCCGACGGCCTGCACCAGGCCCTGGAGGCCAAAGAAGGCGTCAACATCGAGCGTGAGACGCAGACCGTCGCCTCCATCACCCTGCAGAACTTCTTCCGCATGTACGAGCGGCTGGCGGGCATGACCGGCACGGCGGCCACGGAAGCCAACGAGTTCTTCTCCATCTACAAGCTGGAAGTGGTGGAAATTCCCACCAACCAGCCGGTGATCCGCAACGACCGCGACGATCTCATCTACCGCACCAAGCGGGAGAAGTACGTGGCCATCACCGAGCGGATCCGCGAGCTGCACGCCGCCAAACGCCCCGTGCTGGTGGGCACCATCAGCGTGGAGGTCTCGGAGATCCTCTCCGACCAGCTGCGCAAGGCCGGCATCCCGCACAACGTGCTCAACGCCAAGCAGCACCGGATGGAGGCCGAGATCGTCGCCAACGCCGGCCAGCCCGGGGCGGTGACCATCGCCACCAACATGGCCGGGCGCGGAACGGACATCAAGCTCGGCGAGGGCGTGGTGCAAACCGACGCCCAGGGCAACAAGACGGGCGGCCTGTTCATCCTGGGAACGGAGCGCCATGAGAGCCGGCGCATCGATCTGCAGCTGCGCGGCCGCTCCGGCCGCCAGGGCGACCCGGGCGACAGCGTGTTCTTCCTGAGCCTGGAGGACGACCTGATGCGCCTCTTCGGCTCGGAGCGCATCGCCGGCGTGATGGACCGGCTGGGGATTCAGGAGGGCGAGGTGATCAGCCACAGCATGATCACCAACTCCATCGGCAAGGCCCAGCGCCGGGTGGAAGAGCAGAACTTCGCCATCCGCAAGCACCTGATCGAGTACGACGACGTGATGAACGTCCAGCGCAACACGGTCTACGCCCGCCGCACCAGCGTGCTGCTGGGCGAGGACCAGTCCAACACGCTGGAAGAGATGATCGACGACGTGCTGGACACGCTGGTGGAGAAGCACTGCGATCCGCCGCTGCAGCCGGAGGACTGGAGCTGGGTGGCGCTGCGCCAGGATCTGCTGCGCATCCTGCTCATCAACCTGGTCCTGCCCGAGGAAGAGATGAACTCCATGGCCGTGGAGACGTTGCGCGAGAAGCTGCGTCAGCTGGGCCGCGAAACCTACACGCGCAAGCGCGAGCTGCTGGGGCCGGAACTGATGCCCCGGCTGGAGCGCTTCGCGCTGCTCACCGCCTTCGACCGTCGCTGGAAATCGCACCTGGCGGAGATGGACGAGCTGAAGGCCGGCATCGGTTTCCAAGCCTACGCCCAGAAGAATCCCCTCGTGGAGTACAAGAAGCAGGGTCTGGACATGTTCCACGACATGCTAATGGGCACCTACGAGGACGCGCTGCAGATGATCACGCGGGCCAACCTGGAAATCCGCCAGGAGGACACGGAGTTCAAGGGCCGCGGCGACGAGGGCGCGCAGACTCACCATCAGGAGGCCGGGCTGCTGCAGTCCGGCGGCAGCATGGCCCCCAAGACCACGTCCCGGGAGGAATTGGAGGCGGCGCGGGCCAAGAAGGAGCCGATCAAGCGCGAGGGGCCGCGGGTGGGCCGCAACGATCCCTGCCCCTGCGGGAGCGGCAAGAAGTACAAGGCCTGCCACGGCAAGGAAGACTAGGGTTTCGGGCAGGGACACGACGTGTCGTGTCCCTACGAAGCGCCCGGCTTGACAGGGCACGGCCCGGACACTATACTGTGCGCTTTGCAAGCCATCCTAGCTCAGTTGGTAGAGCAGCGCATTCGTAATGCGCAGGTCGGGAGTTCGAGTCTCCCGGATGGCTTGATTCATCAAAAGGGATCGCCTCGCGGCGATCCCTTTTTTGTTGCCAGAATCCGGGGGTTCGTGGCGGCCCCTTCTCAGGCCGTGTCACCCTTGAGGGCTTGGAGTTCCGCCTCCGGGCGCGAATCGAGCGGTCCTCCGGTCCGGCTGATCCCCCGGGTCATTCCCCCACATGTCGGGCCGCCGACAGCACGAAGATCTGGAAGCGCTCATCGCCAGCGTCGCCCGGATTCAGGAGCTGAACATCAACTCGGCGGCAACGAGACCTTCTGCCTGGATGCCGGCCGAATCACATCGAGCGACATGGCTCCGCCCCGGCTGGACGTCCCCTACGGTTGCAGATGTTCGCGATAGTAGGCGGCCAACTCCGGGTAGAGAGTCGATTCCACCCGGATGAAGTCCGCAGCCTGTTCCAGGGGGACGAAGTCCTCCTCGCCGGGCACGCGGCCTTCGTTGTAGGAGTGCCAGGCGCCCCACACCAGGCCGCATCCCATGCCCCACCAGTCACAGGACTCCAGGAAACGAATCAGCTCACCCAGGGTGTAGGGCCCGTTGCTGCATTGGACTTCGAAGGGCTCGGAGTCACCATCGTGCAGACCCACTTCGTCCACGACGTAGATGACATACTTTCCACAGGCCTGACTTTCGATCCACTCCCGCTTCTCTAGAAACTCCTCCCGGACCGACTCATCAATCTCATCGTCTTCCCCTTCGTCGTCCTCCTCCAGCTCATCATCCAGCTCATCGATGGCCGCCGGATCAATCCCCAGGGACTCCGCCAACTCGGCGATGCAATCCGCCTCCCAGGTGGAGGCCGGACAGGCGTACACCGCCGTGACCTCGTTGTGCACCGTGCCGTTGAACCAGATGCGGCAGAGCTCGACGGCGCCGTCCGACAACTCCGGCAGGTCCTCGCCGGAGAGCGCCGCCGGGCCGGCGATGTCGAACAACAGCTTCTTCTCCCGCTGATCCAAGCTGGGCGCCAGGGCCGAGTCCAGCCCCTCCTCCAGCAGCCGGCCGACCCCGACGTCCTCCAACAGGGCCCGCCGCAGGGTGCCCCGCACCTCCTGCGCGGGGTCGGAACGATACCAGCGGGGGCGCTGGTCCAGATCGTAGCGGTCCTCAAGCCTGGCTTCCGGCGGCCGGGTCTGATCCGCCAGTTGCGTCGGATCTGCCGGATTGTGGGGTTGCGGGGTGGCATTCCCGCAGGCCGGGGTGAGGTGGGAGTTGGACATGGCATCCTCCTGAGACTGGTGGAACACACGGCGGCGTCTCCACCCAGGAGGCGCCCGCTTTAGCAGCATTTGTACCCCGCCCTGCAAGCTGAACATCAACTCGGCGGCAACGAAAAATCCCGCTTGGGCGCAGCGCCAGCGGGATCAAAGCGGTCGAACGGCTCGATCACACTTTAGCTGCATTTCTTACGCGCCCGCAAGCGGAGGCAAATCGGCGCGGGGCAAGTGTGGCGTTCCCGGTTGAGAAAGGCAAGCCCGATTTGAACGTCCCGCCCGGGGTCATTCGGCTCCGCGCGGCAGGTCCCAGGCAGGGACGGGCTCAGCACCGGGCCTTGTATCTTGGGACACGCGATGATCCCTGTGACCACGCCCCCGGCAGGGCCAGACCGGCTCCAGCCGGACCTGCGCGGATCCAGCAAGTTCGGAGGGGCGATGCCCGCTTGGCCACCCGAGTCGACAACCTGCGGCCTGGTCCTGGAAGGGGGCGGCCTGCGCGGCGTCTACACCAGCGGCGTGCTGCGCGCCCTGCACGACCTGGGCCTGACCTTTCCTGCGGTGATTGGCACGTCCATGGGCGCCTGCAACGGGGTCAACTGGGTGGCCGGACAGCAGGAACGCAACCGCATCGTCAATACGCGCTTCGTGCGTGACACACGCTGGTTTAGTTGGGCGCGCCTGCTGCGCTCGGGCGAGGCCTTCGGGATGGACTTCATCTACGGGGACGTGCCGCTGCGTCTGGTGCCCTTCGATTTCGCCGCCTTCCGCGCCAACCCCGCCGGCTGGACCACCAGCGCCACGGACGTGGACACGGGCGCGGCCGTCTACGTGGACAAGCCCGGGCTGTCGGATGCGGAGTTGATGACCGTGTTGCGCGCGGCCACCAGCCTACCCTGGATCGGCAATCCGGTGGAGTTTCGCGGCCGGCGGTTGATGGACGGCGGTCTGGTGGACAGCGTCCCGCTGGCCCGCAGCGAGGCCGACGGACTGTCGCGCAATCTCGTAGTGCTCACCCAGTGCGCGGGCTACCGCAAGCAGCCCGCCACCACCGGCTGGGCCCTGCGTCGCCGGCATCCAGGCTGCCCCGGGCTGTGGGGCGCACTGGCCCGTCGTCACGAACAGTACAACGCGTCACTGGAGCTGGTAGAGCAGCGGCGGGCCGCCGGCAGCGCCTTCGTGCTGCGCCCCGGCTCCACGCTGGGCATCGGCCGTGTCACGCGGGATCCCCAGCGTCTGCTGCAGCTCTACGATTTGGGTTATCATGAAACGCTGGCCCGCGCCGCGGAACTGCGCGAGTGGCTGGTGATGTAAGCTGGCTTGGATGAGGGGTCGGATGTTGCGCGCGACCCGCGCGACTCAGTTCCCCAACTGGAAGAGCAGATCCAGCCGCCAGGTGCGGCCGGGCATGCGGTAGCGCTCCATCTCCTCGTAGGCCACGTCGCCCAGATTCTCCACCGAACCCGCCACCTCCACTTCGCCCAGGCAGTAGGCGGCCTTCAGGCCCAGCAGCGTGTAGGCCCCCGGCGCGTCGGAGAGATAGAAGCGCACGCGCTCGGTCTCCGAGACCTGGCGCAGGCTGGTGCTGAGCCGCCACTTGCCCGGTGTCCAGCTGGCGCTCCCGGTGAGGGAATGCCGCGGCTGATAGGGCAGGGGTTCCCGCGTGTCCTGGTTCAGCGCGTCCACGAACGTGTAGCCCAGCGTCGCGCCCAGTTGGTTCCAGCGGCACTCCGACGAGATCTCCCAGCCCTGGATGCGCGCCCGGCTCAGGTTGACGATCTCGAAGACCGACACGTCCCCCGTGTCCCGGTAGTGGATCATGTCGCGGTACTGGTAGTGGAAGTGCGTGACGTCCACGCTCAGCCGGCGGCCGCGCCAGAGCAGGCCGCCCTCCCAGCTGCGGCTCTCCTCGGCCTTGAGATTGGGATTGGCGATGAAGCTGTAATCGTTTCCCGGCACGCTCTTCAGGAAGAGATCGGCGATGGCCGGGTTGCGGAAGGCCGTGCCCGCGCTGCCGCGCAGGGTCCACTCGGCGAGTGGTCCGGCGCCCTTGAAAATCACCCCGACCTTGGGCGACAGCTGCAACTCCGCGCGCCCGTTGTAGACCAGGTGCCGGTCCGCCCGCGCGCCCAGGGTCAGCAGCGGTTCCTCCAGCAGCCCGTCCACAGCCAGCGGCAGGCGGAGCTGATTCTGGGCGAAGGCGGCGTAGGTCGCCGTCTGGTGGGTGCCGTAGAAGACATCCGCCGGGCGGCCGTCCACCCGGTCCGTCTGGGCGTCCAGACCCAGGATCCACTCCTGCCGGCGCCAGCCCAGCCAGTCCCAGCTCAGGCGCGCGCCCAGCTTGTCCGCGTTGCTGCGCGTGTTCCGTAATTCCGCGTCGTGATACTGGGTGCGGCTGAGCCCCAGGTTGGCCCAGGCCAGGGCCTTGAGGCTGGAGCGGCTGCCCGTGCTCTGATAGGAGAGATCCGCGCTGGCCGCTTCCTTGGACTGTCGGTCGTCCAGCCACTCCGGGTGATGGTGACTGATGTGCAGCGGCCGGCGGCGGCTGTCCCAGCTGTGGGGAAAGCCGCGGTTGAGGCTGGACCAGCCCAGCGTGACCTCCCAGCGCCGGGCGGCCAGGGGAGCCCCGAAGCGGAAGCGGTTGCTCAGCGTGTGCAACAGGTAATCGCTGTTCTGGCGGTGGCCGTTGGCCTCGCGCTTGGTGTAGCTCAGGTAGTAGCCCAGCTTGGGCAGCTGGTTGGTGTGTGTGATGGAGAGGTGGTTCTCCGTGGCCGGCGTGTCACGGAAGCGCGCGTCGCCCGTGGGCAGCTCGCCCAGCCCGTAGCCCGCCTGCACCACCGTGCGGTGCTTGGGGAACTCGCGCATGGTCACCAGGTTGATCACGCCGCCCATGGCCGTGGAGCCGTAGAGCGAGCTGTAGGAGCCCTTGGCCACCTCCACGCGCTCCAAGATGGCCAGCGGGGCCATCGACCAGTCCGCGCCGCCCGTGTCGGCGGAGATGGCGGGCTTGCCGTCCACCAGCAGCAGCACGCGGTTGCCCACGCCGCCACCCAGCAGATTGGAGCTGCCGCGAATGCTGAGGGAATTGGTGGTGGCGCCGTCGGAGCGTTTGATGGAGATCCCGGGCACCACCTCCAGCACGCGGGAGAGTTCCTGGGAGGGCGTGCGGTCCAGCACGGCCCGTGACACGACGTCCACCTTGGTGGTGGCGTTGCGCGTGGTCTGCTCCCGGGCGTCCGAGCTGTAGACCAGTTCCTCGCGGTCCAGCCAGGTGGCGCGCAGCCGCACCAGCAGCGAGTCCGGCCCGCCCGCCAGCACGGCCAACTCCTGCTCCTCGTAGCCCACGTGACTGACCAGCAGCCGGCCCTGGCGCCGCTCGCCCAGCTCCAGCCGGAAGCGGCCTTCCAGATCCGCCGCCGTGCCCAACCGGGTTTCGAACACGCGCAGGTTGGCCCCGGCCAGGGCCTGGCCCGTGTCCTGGTCCACCACCCGCCCGACCAGACTCCAGCCCAGCGCGCCGTGGGCGGCCAGGAGCAGCAGGATCGCCTGTGTCACAGTTTTCGCGGACACACCTAGTCCCGGACGTTGCGGCAGGTGAGCACCAGGCCGCCCAGGCCGCTCTCGCCCTCCTGGAGCACCAGCGGCGTCAAGCCGGGCGGGGTGGCATCCCAATCCCAGCCGTAGCCGCCGTAGAAGGCCGCCCAGGGATCGGCGCCGTAGGGGAACCCATAGACGGCCAGGTGGCCCGTGACGGGGGATCCCACCTGGATCTCGAAGTCCGGACTGGCGGCGCTCACTTCCTGCATCGATGCGCCGGGATTGGAGGGCGCCGCGGGGTCGGAGGAACTCATGAACACGACGTAGACGTGCGCGTAGGCCGTCGGCCAGGAATCCGCGAACTCCACCGTGCCCGCCACCAGGCCGGGATCCAGCTCCACGGCGGGCGCGATGCGGTCCAGCCAGCCCTCGAAACTCAGTTCCAGTTCCTGTCCGGCCTGCAGCGTGACGGCCGCGGGCAGCGAGTCCCCATCGGCCAGGTTGGCGCCGTAGAGACCCAGCACGGGTTCGTCCACGCCCAGCTGCCCGCCGTTGCGCCAGCCCACCACCAGGCTGGGATAGCTGCCCGGATTGACATCGGGAATTTCGAAGGCCACCTGATGGACCTGCAGCGTGCTGTCGGGGCTGAAGAGCCCCTCCGTGTGGAAGTCCGGCGGGCCCTGGGGCGCGATGTTGATGGCCATCTCGGTGTGCCAGGTGGAGAACAGCGAAACCTGGATCTCGCCCTCCGCGGGCCAGTCCCCGTGCAGGGTCACGGTGCCCCGCAGCGTGGCCAGGCTGGAGCCGCCGCCGTCGCTGGAATCCGAGCAGCCGCCGGCCAGCAACAGGCCCAGTCCGGTCAATCCCAACAGCCAGATGCGCATCGGATTCCCTTCCACTTGTGGGGGATCAAGGTTGGACGCGACCCCGCGGCGAGTGTCAAATAACTGTCAGGTGGAGGTGGGAGTAACAAGGGCCCGCGACCGGATGGCCACGGGCCCATGTAATGGCTGTCGATTGGATCAGGCTTCCAGCCGGATCTCCGTGGCCGCGCCGGCCTTGTCGTCGGTGGGTTCGCGCACGATGTAGAAGCTCACCGCCTGGCCCAGCAGCTCGTCCGTGTACTCCACCCCCTGGGAGAGATCGGAGAAGTGGAAGAAGTAGTCGTAGCCTGCGTCGGACGTGATGAAGCCGAAGCCCTTGTCGAGTTTCAGCGTCTTCACGTGGCCGTAGGTCAGCTCGCCCGCCTCCACGGCCTTGTCGCGTTCGTCGTCGTAGCTGGCGGCCTGGCTCTCGCGCTGCTCCTCGAAGCGCGAGCGGCAATCGTCGCAGAAGAAGCGCTGGCCCGGACGCGGATAGTAGCTGGTCCAGGTCATGCGATCGCCCGTGTGGTCCGGACCCTGGCACTCCAGCATGTGCGGCTGGCGGACCAGCTGGATGGAGGACACCATTTCGTCCATCCAGATGGTGTCGAAGTCCGCCACCTGGGTGCGGTCCTCCGGGGTGGAGAACTCGGGCGTGCAGGCGTTTTGGATGCTGACGATGGCCGTGCGGCGCCCCAGTCGGCGGATGGCCCGGATGGCCGGCTTGTAGTCGCGGTCCCCGATGAGGAAGATGAAGATGTCGCAGGCGTCCGTGTAACAATGGTGCACGGCGGAGACCGCCAGGCTGATGGCGCCCTGGGATTCCCGCGGATGGAAGGGATCGCCGGGGTCCCGGTCGCTGCGGCGGATGCGCCGGCCCTTGAAGTTCACCGGGTAGGTTTCCACGTGGAAGTAGAACTCCTCGCGCAGGCGCAGGTAGAAATCACGCTGCCGCAGCGAGAGGGACTCGTCCTGGGGGTCGACTTTCACAGGGTAGGCACCGAAGCAGTAGCCGCGAATGAACTCGAACTGCGTGCCCGGGCACTGCTCCTTCAACTCGGACAGGATCACGTGGGGCAGTTTGAGGAAGTCGATCTGATAGTTGCGGTCTTCGGTGTAGTTGAGCAGTCGCGACATGTTCTGGTACAACCACGTTCCATCCACGAACAACATGACCCGGGCCATGGGATTCTCCTTACCTGATCCATGATGATGAAGGGCCCCGCGGGGCTCGCTGATGACAATGTATTGGGCGCCTGCCCAGGCGGCGGCGCCTGTATCTTGACGGCGAAGGAAGGTACTAAGTTGGGCCCGCGAGCCACAAGAGGAGGAAGGATGAACGAACCCGTCGAGACCCTGCTGTTCGGGCTGGACAAGCTGGACATGCTGCTGCGGATGTATACGCGCGACTTCGGTGCCGAGCACTGGTCCGCCCGCCCGGGGGACAGTCTGCACAGCGCCCACTGGATCCTGGCCCACCTGGCCCTCAGCCTCAACCAGGAAGCCGGCGCGGAGCGCGTGTTCAGCGAGGAGCTGGACAAGGCCTTCGACTTCGGGGCCCCCGGCACGGAGGATCCCGCCACCTGGCCCGGCGTCGAGGAACTCCAGGCGAGTTTTGCCGCGGGCCGCGCCGCGCTGGCGGAGCGCTGGCGCGCCCGGACGCAGGAGGAGTGGTTGGCACCTGTGCCGGAAAACCGGCTGGGGATGAAGAACAAGGCCCAGGGCGCCATGTTCGTCCTGGAGCACGCCGTGTATCACGTGGGTCAGCTCGGCGCCATCCGCCGCATGCTGGGACTCAAGGGCGTGGTCTGACCCCCACTCAGCGGGCCGCCGTCGCCCCCGGGGGATTCTGGCACACCTTCCGCGTCCACTGCAACGGCAGCGTGGCCGTCGCCGCGGGCAGTCGGACCTGCACCCACTGTAGGTCGTTGGGCGTGCGCACGGGCAGCGTCTGCTGGGCAGCCAGGTCCTGCCAGCCGTCCCACTCCACCAGGGTCACGTCGTCGAACCAGGCCGTGGCGCCGGCGGCCGGCGCCTGCAGGGCCAGCCGGAACTGGTAGAAGTTCGTCTCTTGGGGCGGGCTCAGGTCCAGCCAAGTCCGCGTCCAGTCCTGGGTCCCGGCCACGCTGGCCGTGTTGACCGACGAGAGCAGATCCGAGGTGCGGGTGGCGTAGTAGCGTGCCTGCAGGTTGGTGCTGGTGGCGTTCTGGCTGCGCGTCCAGCCGCACAGGCTCCACTCCGACTCCAGGTCCAGCGGCGCGCGCACCGTGTAATACGTGTAGACCGTGGTGCCCGCGTCCGCCAACCGCAACGAGCGCTCGCCCCGCCGGACCACGTCCGCGACATAGCCCTCCTGCGCGGAATTGATGTCCCAGATCCCCGCGCCCTCGTCCTCCATGTTGCCCCACCAGCACTGGTTGCGCCCCAGCCGGACCTGCAGGCCTGTGGCGGCGGCCGTGGTCAGCAAGCCGGCCAGTTCGCCCTCGCCGTCCAGCAGCACGGGCGGACTGGTGTACCAGCCGCCGCGCAGCTCCAGCGGAAGGCTGCCCTGGTAGCTCTGCTCCGCGAAGACCAGGCTGGTGGTGTCCAGGGCGATCCAGGCCTGCCCGGCGCCGGGTTGCCGCAGCACCCAGGTGTCAAAGGGACGCGAAATGCGCGCGAAGTGGTCCAGCAGCAGGCCCGCCGTCTCCCCGCGGCAGATCCGCGGCTTGTAGCCCTCGATGAACACGGGCTTCAACCAGGCTTCCTGCAGGGCCAGGCCGTCGTCCTCCACTTCCAGCAGTACGCTGGGCATGGTCTCCTGATAGCTCAGGTCCATCACCAGGTTGCCCAGGCTGTGGGCGATCAACCCGCCGTGATACGCCTCGAAGCCCTGCACGATGTGCGGATGGTGCGTGATGACCAGCCGCGCCCCCAGGTCGACGGCCTCGTGGCGCAGGGCGCGCTCCGTCTGGTCGGGCAGCAACTCGCGGGCGTAGAGACCGCGCAGCTCCGGATTCACCGGCAGGCCTTCCTCCGCCTGCAGGGCCGGCCCGTCCATGGCCGGCAGCCGGCTGCGGTCCTCGCCCGTGGCCTCCGGCCAAAATGCCAGGCTGCCGCTGGGCTCGGTGGAGTACTCGTTGCCCGAGTGGACCTGCAGCACCAGCAGGTCCACCTGGTCCCGCAGGGCGGGAATCAGGGTCTGCATGTCGCCGCGGCTCCACATGGCGAAGCCCGGCCGCGAGAGGCCGGCCTCCAGGAAGGGCTGGGCGTTGTTGTAATTGCCCGTCCGGTCGCAGAAACCCGCCACGCCCACGGCCAGACCGTTGGCGGACAGGGCCACCGGCCGGCGCGCCCGCGTGCTGTTCATCCCCGCTCCCGTGCCGGGGAGGTCCAGGGCCGCCAGTCCGTCCATGGTCTCCTGCAGGCCCGCCTCCATCCAGTCGAAGACGTGGTTGTTGGCCAGGCTCACGGCGTCCACGCCGGCGTTCTTGACGCCCACCAGATTCTCCGGCCGGCTCTTGAACGTGATGCTCTTGGTGGGGTGCTCGGTCTCCGCCGTGGTGTAGGGGCACTCCAGGTTCACGACGGCCAGGTCGGCGCCCTGCAGATCCGCGCGCAGGCTGTCGAAGATCGCGTCCACGCCCTGGGTCTCGATGATCCCGCCGGCATTCTCATAGACCCGGGCGGTCATCACGTCGCCGCCGAAGGTCAGCCGGACGCGGCGCTCCGCGGCCGGCCCGGGCACCACCAGCGAGCCCAGGTCCCAGCGGCCGGCCGAATCCTCGCTCAGCAGGGTCACCCGGTGGGAGCGCGTCGCAGCCAGCCGCACTTCCAGCGAATTCCCCGTCACCCGGCGCCCGTCGCCCAGATTCCAGCTCTCGCTCAGTTCCGCGCTGTGGGCGGCGTTCCAGAGCCGCACCAGCAGCGAATCCCCCACCTGGCCCAGGGACTCCCAGCGCGCGTCGGCCAGCGGCTCGGCGGCGGCGGGATCCACCCGGCGCAGGTCGTCGAACCAGACCTCGCCGGCGTCGTCGTCGCTCTCGTTGGCCCAGACCACGTGACACAAGCGCGGCAGATAGCCGTACTTGCCCACCCAGTCCTGGCCCACGGGCAGCAGGGCCTCCACCCACTGGTTCTCCGGGAACCAGCCCTGATAGCAGCTCACCTCCTCCTGCCCCGACTGGCCGGGCGTGTCGTCGTAACCGCCGCGGGATCCCCACAGCACGTACCACAGCACGTTGGCGCTGTCCGCCACGCCCACCATCTGCCGGTCGGCGACGCCCACCACCCGGGCGGAGACCCGCCAGACCTCGTCGAGGCTCAGGGCGGCCCCGGCCAGGGCCTGGGCCTTCACCGTGTTGCCGAAGAGGTGCAGACTGGCGGAGCCGTCCACCGACTGGCTGGGATCCTGCTCCCAGCCCGCGGGCGCCAGATCCTCCTGGGCCCAGGACTGCAGGCCGGGCATCCACTCGAAACTCTCGATGGCCGTGGCCACGGGCAGCTCGCCGGCGGCGGGCACCACGCGGAAGAAGCGCTGGCGCTCCCCCGGCAGCAGGTTCCAGGTCCAGGCCGGCAGCTGCACCGTGGCCAGCACCAGCGAATCCGCGAAGCCGGGATCCTCGGAACTGGAGACGGTCCAGGCGGCCTGGGGCCAGACGGGCCGCCAGTTCAGCTGGATCTGGTTCTGGGTGTAGGTGGCGTCCAGTTCGATGGGCGCGACACAGGCGGCCCGGAGGGCCGGAGCCAGCGTGCCCAGCAGGCACAGGGCCACAAGCAGGGATGAGTGGAACATGGGTTCAGCTGTTGTCACCCTGGGGCGCGGCGGGCCGCCAGAGCGGCAAGTCTCCAAATTGACCGCGCAGGACCTCGTCGCACGCGGCCTGGATGGAGTCCGCGTCGCCCAGGCTCATCACGCGGTCGGTGAAGGTCCGGCAGTCCTCCATGCGCAGGGCGCGGACCAGCAGCTTGATCTCCGGCAACAGAACCGGACTCACCGACAATTCGTCCAGCCCCAGGCCCAGCAGCAGCATCAGGGCGGCGGGATCCCCCGCCAGCTCCCCGCACAGACCCACCCAGATTCCCGCCCGGCGGGCCGCCTCCACCGTCAGACGAATGCTGCGAAGCACGGCGGGATGCAGGCTGCGGTAGAGATGGGCGACGGTGTGGTTGTTCCGGTCAACCGCCAGAGTATACTGGGTGAGGTCGTTCGTTCCAATGGAAAAGAAGTCCACCAGCCGGGCCAGTTCGTCGGCCACCAGCACGGCCGAGGGCACCTCGACCATGATGCCCGTTTTGAGCTCGCGGTTCCAGGGGATCTTCTCCGCGTCCAGCTCGGCCTTCACCGTTTCCAGGAAGTCCAGCGCCCGCCGCAGCTCCACCACGCCGCTGACCATGGGGAACATCAGCTGCACGTTGCCCTCCACCGAGGCGCGCAGGATGGCCCGCAGCTGGGTGCGGAACATGGCCGGTCGGTCCAGGCTGACGCGGATGGCCCGCCAGCCCAGGAAGGGATTGGCCTCGTGGGGGAACTGCATGCCGCCCGGCTGCTTGTCCCCGCCCAGGTCGAAGGTGCGGATGATCACCCGGCGCGGATGCACGGCGCGGGCCGCCTTGCGGTATTCGCGGAACTGGGTCTCCTCGCCGGGCATGGTCTCCGCGGCCAGGAAGAGGTACTCGCTGCGGAAGAGCCCGATGCCGTCGGCGCCCACCTTGGGCAGGTGCTCCAGCTCGGTGGGCAGTTCAATGTTCGCCGAGAGCTCCACCCGATGGCCGTCCAGCGTGGTGGCCGACTCGAGCGTGAGCTGGTCCAGCTCGAGCTGGAAGCCGGCGAACACGCGCCGCAGCTGCGAGTACTCGAGCATGGTGGAAGGATCGGGCTCCACCAGGATCAGCCCGGAGTTGCCGTCCAGGATGCAGACCTCGCCCTGCTTGATCTGCTCCAGGACGTTCTCCACGCCCACGATGGCGGGCACGCCCACGCTGCGGCAGAGAATGGCCGTGTGGCTGGTCTGGCTGCCCTTTTCGGTGACCAGCCCGATGACCCGGGTGGTGTCCAGGCAGGCGGCCTCGGAGGGGCTCAAGTCGTCGGCCACCAGGATGTGCGGACCGCTGGGCTGGCTGCGCGCCTTGTGGCTGCGGCCGCTCTGGATCTGGTCGATGAGGCGCCGTCCCACGTCCTCCAGGTCGTCCAGGCGCTGCCGGAAGAACTCGTCTTTGACGTCGCTGAAGGCGCGCTGGATCTCGCTCATGGCGGTCAGCAGGGCGAAGTCGGCGTTGAGCTTCTCCTTGCTGATCAGCTCCCGGGCCCGTCCGGTCAGCATGGGATCCTCGAGGATCAGCAGGTGGGCCTCGAAAATGTTGGCCGAGTCCGCGCCCAGGCGACGCCGCACCTGGGTGGAGACCCGGAGGATCCCGCGCCGCGACTTCTCCACCGCCCGCTCGAAGTGCCGCAGCTCGGCGTCCACCTGATCCACGGCCAGCGCCCGCGGCCGCACCATGAGTCGCCGGCGGGCGTGCACGCGGGCTTCGCCGATTACGATGCCGGGGCTGACACCGATGCCCTGGATCCGTTGTTCACGCATGGCCGTCCCCGTTCCTCAAGGATCCGCCCGGCGCGGGCCGGCGCGAACCGTCCATCCGGCTATTGCTCGTAGAAGAGGGCGTCGAACAGGGCCTGGATCTCGCGCAGCAACTCCTCGGCGCCCTCGCCGTCCGCAGTGAGGGTCACGGTGGAGCCCTGCTCGGCGGCCAGCATCAGCACGCCCATGATGGATTTGCCGTTGACGCGGTTGCCGTCCTTCTCGATGAAGAACTCGGCCTTGTGTCGCGAGGCGATCTTGACGATGTGCTGGGCTGGCCGGGCGTGGATTCCCAGCTCGTTGCGCACTTGCAGGGCGATGGTCACAAGATCCTTCCGATCTGTCTCACAGTGATTGGAACAGGAACACGGCGGCCAGCAGCACGGGCAGGGCCCAACTGCGGGCCGGCAGCTGCCAGCTCAGCACGGCGGTGGCCAGCAGGGCCAGGACGCCCAGGGGCTTGCCGCCCGCCCCCATGGCCGCCAGCAGGGGCAGGGTCAGGCCCGAGATCAGCCCCAGCGCCACGCCCGTCGCCGCCAGCAGCGGCAGGTGCGCCAGCTCGCGCAGCGCGCCGGCCAGCCCCAACCCCAGGCGCCGGCCGTCTCGCAGGGCCTTGCGCCGCCAATGGACGTGGATCACGTTGTAGCCGACGGTGGCGGCCGCGGCCACTCCCATGGCCGTCAGCCAGTGCCGGTCGTCCGCGACCGGCGGGGAAATCACCAGGACCAGGAAACCCAACATGCCCAGGACGCCGCTCAGGGGCTTCAACCCGGCCCAGAACAGCCGGTCTCCTGTGACGCCCAGCGGCGTCAACCCCGCCCGCTTGAGGCGCGAGAGGGCGGGACCCTGTCCCTCCGTCTCCAGGGTCGAGGCGGCTCCCAGCAGGTAGCCGCAAAGGTAAGGATGGGCGTTGTAGAACTCGGTGGCCCGCTGCAGGGCCGCGCGGCGCTCGTCCTCCGGCAGCCGGCGCACGATGGGCAACAAGGCCCACAGGTAGCCCAGGTGCTGCATGCCCTGATAGTTCCAGGCGCCCTGGATCAGCAGGGAGCGCCAGAACAAGGAAGCCGGCAGGCGCGCGCTCACGCGAACCTCCCCAGCCACCAAAGCGTGGCGACCACCAGACCCAGCAGCGCGCCGCTCCAGAGCGCGCGGTTGCCCCGCCGCCCCGCCGTGTGACGCCAGAGCCCGCCCACGGCCACGGCCAGCAGCAGCCAGGAGAGATTCAGTTCCAGCAGGCGCCCGCTCTCCGGCAGCGTCCGCCCCCAGTTGCCCAGCCAGGATCCGCCGACCTGGACCAGCCCCAGCGCCAGCCCGGAGACCAGCGCGGCCAGACCCGCGGTCTGCAGCAGCACGCGCCCCATCAACCGGCCGCAGAGCCCGTCGTCGCCGGCCTGCGCCGCGGCCTCGAAGCGGCCCCGCCACCAGCGACCGTTGATCCGCCGCTGGGCCTCGGTGAGCCAGGGGCTGGCCCAACAGAGCGGCACGGCGACGGCCAGGGCCGTGGCCACGCCCGCCTCGGTGGGCAGCTTGTCCAGCAGCGAGGGATTGCCCAGATCCAGCCCCAGCAGGGCCCAGAGACCGGCCAGCGCGGGATCCGGCGGCAAAGCGCTGCCCATGGGCAGGCTGCGCAGCGTGAGGGTCTCCAGCACCAGCCCGAGCCACAGCCCGACCCAGGGATGTCCCAGCGCCCAGCCCAGCAGGGGCAGCAGCAGCACGGGACGACCCAGCTGGAACTGGCCCACGGGCCAGGAATCCAGATAGACCAGGGTGCAGATCAGGATGGCCAGGGCAACGGGCACGCGGCCTCCGGCTTAGAAGGTTCGGCGCAGGATCCAGTCCGAAAAGGCCCCGAGCTCCGTCGTCCGCTCCGCGGGCAGCACGGCGGCCAGCGCCGCGCGTCCGCGCTGGGCCAGCTCCTCCACGTCCCGGCGGCCGGCTTCGGGGACGCCGCCCCGCTCCAGCAGGCCGCGGATCTCCGCCACGCTCTCGGGCCGGCCGTCCTGCAGCAGGATCCGCAGGCGCGCGGCCGCGTCCCCTTCCAGCAGCGCGCGGCCCTTGAGGGTCGCGTAGGTGGCCTTGTGCATGGCCAGGTCCGAACCCACGGCCTTGCCCAGCTCCTGGGTGGAGCTGAAGTAGTCCAGCAGGTCGTCCTGGATCTGGAAGGCCTTGCCCAGGCAGGCGCCGAACTCCTCCAGCGCGTCCACCTGCGCTGGACTGCCGTTCGCCGCCAGGGCGCCCAAGCGGGCCGACATGCTGATCAGCCGGCCGGTCTTGCGGGCGATCATCTCCTCGTATTCCTGCAGGCCGATGTCGCCGCGGCCCTCGAATTCCTTGTCCAGGGCCTGGCCCTCGCAGACCTCCACCACCGCGTCGGTGAAGGTGCGGATCATCTCGCCCATCCGCGGTCCGTCCTGGACGCTCAGGCAGCGGTAGGCCAGCCCGATCAGGGCGTCGCCGGCCAGGATGGCCGTGCCCTCGTCCCAGCGGGCGTGGATGGTGGGGTGGCCGCGCCGCATGTCGTCGCGGTCCATGATGTCGTCGTGCACCAGAGTGAAGGTGTGCAGCAGCTCCACGGCCACGGCCAGCTCCAGCACGTCCTCGTCCGCGGCTCCCAGGCTGCGGGCGGAGAGGACGAGCAGCAGGGGCCGGACGCGCTTGCCGCCGATGCGCATGACGTAGCGGATGGGATCGTAGAGGGAGGCCGGATAGGGGCAGGAATCCACCACCGCCTCGATGTGGCGGTCGATGCGGTCACGCAGTTCGAGGAAGGGGATCGCCACCCCGGATCAGCCCTCCATGGGGTCGCTGAAGGCCTTTTCGATCAGATTGGCCATGGACTTCAGCTTGACTGGCTTGACGAGGTACGTGTACCCGTCGTTCTCGATGGTGCGCAGAATGGTCTCGGAGGAGGGGAACCCGGTGATCACGATGACGCGCACGTTGGGGTCCCGCTGGCGGACGCGCTCCAGCAGGGTCATGCCGTCCATCCGGGGCATTTTGATGTCGGTGATGATCAGGTCGATCTTGCGGTCCTGGAACATCTGCAGGGCCATCTGGCCATCGGTGGCGGTATAGGCCTTGTGACCGATTTCGGCCACCAGGTTGGCCAACACGTCGCACTGGTCGGCGTTGTCGTCCACGATCAGGATATTGCGGCTGGTACTCACGAGGTCCTCCATCCAACGGCTGGTGGAATTAGCGGAACAGGACTGGATTATGCAACAACAGGATTCCCGGAAGCCCACCCAGCAGAAGACCGAAGCGCTCACCGGGCGCGGCGCGGTCTGGATCATCGGCATCGCCGGAGTGGCCATGGGCGGGCTGGCGATCTGCCTGCGCCGGATGGGGTACCAGGTGGGCGGCTCGGACCAGGGCGTCTATCCTCCCATGTCGGACATGCTGGCCGAGGCCGGCGTGCGCTGGGAGGACGGGTTCACGCGCGACCACGTCGCCGCCTGGCTCCAGCTTCATCCGGAATCCCGGGTGGTGGTGGGCAACGCCATCCCGCGCGGCAATCCCGAACTGGAGGAGGCGCTGGCCCGGGGATGCCGGCTCACTTCCCTGCCCGAGGTGCTGCGGGAGGACTTCCTGCCCGGCCGCCTGAGCGTGGTGGTGTCCGGCACCCACGGCAAGACCACCACCACCAACCTGGCGGCCTGGCTGCTGGAGCGGCTGGAACTGCGGCCGGGCTGGCTCGTGGGCGGCAAACCCGGCGGGCTGGCAGAGAGCCTGCGCCCGGCGGATCCCGGCCGGCCCATGGTGCTGGAGGGCGACGAGTACGACACGGTCTTCTACGACAAGCGCAGCAAGTTCTTCCACTACTGGCCGCAGATCCTGGTGATCAACCACGTGGAATTCGATCACGCGGATATCTTCGAGGACCTGGCGCCGATCCTCACCGCCTTCCGCCGGCTGGTCAACCAGGTGCCCGAGAACGGTCTGGTGCTGCTGAACGCCGAGGCCGACGAACCCTGTGCCGTGGCGGCGCGGGGCTTGGCTCCCCTGGTCGGCTTCGGTGCCGCAGAAGACTGCGCCTACCGCCTCTTGGACGAAGTGCCCGTGCCCGGCGGCAGCCGCTTCCGCTTCCGACTGCCCCCGGCGGGTTGGCTGCGCGCGCTGGAGCGGACCGGCGAGCCCGCCGCCGCGCTGGAGGCCCTGGTGGCCGCCCGTCACCCCGGCCGCGGGGCCGCCCACCTGAGCGAGGCGGAACTGGCCGCGCTGGGCCGGTCCCGGCTGCTGCGACCGGAGCAGGGTGTCGAGGTGGAGGTGGAGGCGGCGCTGAGCGGCGCCTACAACGGGCGCAACATCCTGGCGGCCCTGGCCATCGTGGACGCCTGCGGGGGCGATCGTGCCCGGGCTCTGGAGCTGCTGCGGGAATTCTCCGGCCCCGCCCGGCGCATGGACGGCTTCAGCTGCGCCGACGGCCTGCTGCTCTACGACGACTTCGGCCACCACCCCACCGCCGTGCGCGAGGCCCTGGCCGCCCTGCGCCGCCGCCACCCGGAGCGCCGGATCACGGCCATCGTGGAGCCGCGCTCCAACACCAGCGTGCGCAACGTGCTGCAGGAAGCCTGGATCCAGAGCCTGGGCCAGGCCGACGCGGTGCTGATGGGCGCCCTGCACCGGCCCTGGAAGTACGATCCGGCGGAGCTGTTCGACTTCGCCGCGGCCGCGCGGCGGCTGGCGGAGCGCGGCGTGCCCTTCCAGCAGCTGGACGATCCGCCGCGCATCGCGGCATTCCTGGAAGAGCTGCTGGCGGGGCGTTGTCCGGCAAGGGGCTGGGAGCAGGTGGCGACCTGGGCGCCCTCGGACCACCTCTGGGTGATCTTCAGCAACGGCTCGTTCGGCGGCCTGCGTCAGCAGCTGCTGGAGCGTTGGCAGGGCGTTCCGCTCGCTTGATCTGACAAGGTCATCCCCTGGCTTAGGCGAGGCGAAGCCACTTCCCTTCCCTCGCGCCCCGCGGGGGAAGGCGCGACCCGGCAACGCCGGGGCGCGATGGGATGGGGGCGCGCCCATTACTCACTTCGGAGACTCCCGGGAGCCTTGATTGCCACCTTTCTGCTTGCGCGCAGAAAGGTGGCGCCAAAGACGCGCTCTTCTCAACGGCTAGAGTCAGGCCACCTCACGGTGGCCTTCCGCTAGCCGCTGCCACTCCTTCCTTGTGCCAGGTAGTTGGTTCCGCCTGACGGCGTCACCACCTGGTTCTGGTTCAGGCCTATAGGCCTTCACCTCGCCCACTCACAATGACCTCAGTGGCTCTGTGCCTCTGTGACTCTGTGGTGAAAACCAGGTCGGTGTTGAACGTCCCCGAGCCGTCCACCACGTCCCGGCTACTGGTCCGCGCGCAGCGTGTCCAACCGCACGACCAGATCCCCCACCGGGCAGGCCACGGCCGCCAGGCCGCGCGCCACCGCCAGCGGCGCGGGGGGCACGTAGGGCACGATGCGAAGCCGGCTCTGCTCCAGCCAGCGCGCGCCGGTCTGTCCGCCCACCGCCACCAGAGCCAGCAGGGCCGCCAGCTTGAGCAGCCCGGACCAGCGCGCCGGCGGACGCGCGCGCTGCGGCAAGGGCGGGGCCGGCTCCCCCAGCGCCGCGCCATCCAGGCCGCGCAGCCGCCCCAGGTCCGCCTGTAGTTCGTCCAGGCGGCGGCGGCACGAAGCACAGTCCCGCAGGTGGGTCTGCAGGGCCTCGTCCACATCTACGCCCAGCGCCAATTCCAGCAAGTCCTCGTCGGCGGGATGACTCATCACAATTGTCCTTTCCGCTGCAGTGTCGCGCGACAGGCCCGGATCCCGGCGTGCAGGCGCGAGCGCACCGTGCCCACGGGTATGCCCAGCACGTGGGCCACCTCGTCGTAGCTCAGGCCGCCCACCAGCCGCAGGGCCAGGGTGTCGCGCTGGGGGGCGGGCAGCTGCTCCAGCGCCGCCAGGGCGTGGACCCGCCGCTCCCCGTCCTCATCGTCCGGCGCGCCGCCTGCCGGGGTGTCCGCCAAGCTCTCCAGCGGCTCGAGTCGCCGGCGGTGCCCGCTCTGCCGCTGGGCTTCGCGCCAGGCCGCCGTCGTCAGATAGGCCGTCAGCGAGTCTTCGCGCGGGGGGGCCGCCGCGCTGACCACGCGCAGCAGGACCGTGTGCGTCACGTCGCGGGCCGTCTCAGGGTCCCGGCTGACGGCCAGCGCCACCCGGAACAGCCGGTCCTGCTGGCGCCGCCAGAGTTCCTCCCAGGCCGCCGCGTCCCCGGCGCGCGCCCGGCGCAGCAGGGTCCAGTCCCCGTCCGGCGGTCTTCCCGCCGCCTCTGCCCTTCGACCCTGGTTGGGCGTCTCCACCGGCCCGTGCTCCCTTCGCCCGCTCAGGGTTTCCAGCCCTTGTCCTTCAGCCAGCGCGCCGCCTCGGGGACGTCCTCCCAGAACGGGGCCAGCGCTCGGTTGAGCTGGGCGTCGATGCCCGCGGACAGGTGGTCGCGATACCAGCCGAACAGGGCCGCCGTTTGGCGGTCCCCGGCGGGCAGGATCTCCAGCAGGGCCGCCAGTCCGTTGGCGTAGTTGCCGGCCAAACTGCGGCACGAGCGTCGGGGATCCCCGTGGCGGAAGGACCAGGAGTCCAACCCCTCCGTGCGGAACGACTCCAGCCAGCACGCCGCCAGGGACCGCGCGTCGGCGGGCTGATCGGCGCCGGCGGGCTGCACGCGCAGCGCCAGGCCCCGGGTCTGGCCCTTCTCCTGTAAAGGTTTGAGGCGGGGCGAAGGCTGCAGGGTGGAGGCGAAATACACGCTCCGCTTCTCCCGGGCCGCCCGGCGCAGGATGCGCTCGATGAGCGTGTCGCTGCAGGGCATCTCACGCCTGCGCAGCTCGGCCAGCTCGGCGGTCGTCCAGTCGCCGGGCCCCGTGGCCTGTCCGCAGCGGGCCGCGTACCAATCGGTGTTGAGCAGGCTCTGGTTCAGCACGGTCACGTCCGGCCGCACGCCCATCACCTGCTGCAGCATCCAGCACGGGTAGGTATCCATGTCGCCGTTGGTGATCAGCACCGCTCCGTTCTCCAGGCAACCGAGCATGTTGTGGCAGTAATCCAGCGTGGCGTCGTCCACGGCGCCCAGCTCCAGCAGACGCTCCAACGCCGTGTGCAGGTCCTTGCCCCGCTCCAGGGCCATGTACTCGATCACCAGGGAGAACCAGGGGTCGTCGTAGGCGGGATCCAGCGCCACGGCCCGCTGCAGGTAGTCCAGGGTGGAGCTGCGCAGGGCGGGATCGTGGCGCACCATCTGGGTCACGGCCTTGAGGTAGAGCAGCACGGGGCTGCCCGGGTACTTCCTCAGGCCCTTGTCCAGCAGCTTCTCGTACTGGGGATTGCCGGCGTAGCGGGCGGCGTACATCCAGTTCTCGTAGGCATCCTCGGAGGGATACTCGTCGTACCAGGCCTGCCAGAGCCGGTCGAGTTCCACGTAGGCCGCGGGTTCGCGCCAGATCTTGCGCATGCTGCCCACGGGCTCGGGCCGCACCAGGTCACGGGCCAGGGCGGCCGCGCCCAGCACGAGCACGGACGCGGAGAGGAGGAGGAAGCGGCGTGCCGATCGGCAACAACCGGGGATGAAATGCATGGCGGGCTCCTTCGGGTTGACGAAGGACAAGCCGGAGCCCGGGAAAAAGTTCGCAGGTCAGGCCAGCACCGGCTCAGGGCTCCAGCAGCCAGATCTGGGCCGCCCGGGGCGGCAGGTGGAACAGCGTGGCGCCCTCGGCCCGGCGCTCCTCGGCGTCGCCCTGCAGCAGCTCGCGCCAGGTCCCAGCCAGCTCCAGGCTGAGCGACGCCGGTTGCCCGCCGCGATTGAACAGCACCAGGGCCCGGCGGTCTCCGAGCGCGCGCTCGTAGCCCAGCAGGCCGCGCTCGTCGTCCGTCACCACCCAGCGCAGCCCGCCGTGGGAAAACAGCTCGGGCTCCGACTGGCGGATCCGCGCCAGCTGTGCCAGGAAGTCGCGGTGCTCCAGATCGGGCGTGACCGGCACCGGCGCCACCCGCCCGCTCTGGCGGCCGTCGCCGAAGGGCCGGGCCGATTCGGGCTGGTTGGGGAATCCCGGCCGCACGACGGGCTTGCGGTTGTCCGGGTCGTCGGCGCCCCACATCAGGTACTCGTCGCCGTTCCAGATGTGCGGCGCGCCGGGCCACGTGTACTGGAGCACGCGGATCAGCCGGATCACCGCCACGTCGTCCGCGGCGGGCGGTCCCAGCCGGGTGGCGGAATTCTCCCGCGGGTTGACCTGGAACTTGTAGCGGCCACGGTTGGCCACGCAGGTGGCCAGGCGCGGCGTGTCGTGGCTGGCGCAGAGGTTCATCAACGCCAGGCGCCGGTCGTCGGCCATGCCCAGGTAGAGGGAGTCCAGCTGCGCGGCCAGGCCGCTGGCCGTCAGCCAGGGCGTGGTCTCGGCGAAGAAGCTGCGCACGGGCATGTACCACTGGTAGTGCATCACGCTGTCGAAGGCCTCGAGCCAGGGCCGCGGATCCATCATGTCCAGCGGCCAGCGCTCCCACCAGATCTCGCCCACCAGCAGGGCGGCGGGATTGACGCGCTTGACCTCAGCGCGGTACTGCAGCCAGAAGCCCAGCGGAACCTGCTCGGCCACGTCCAGGCGATAGCCGTCCACGCCGTCGGAGGGATCGCCGTCGCCATTGGGGTCCAGCCAGCGCCGGGTCACGGCGAAGACGTGGGCCTTGACGCCCGCGTCCAGGTCGCAGTCCCGGCAGAGGCCGCCGCGCTTCCCCGCCGGCTCGCCCGTCTGGCGCACGGCCGGCAACTCGCGGATGCCCGCCCAGCCCTCCCACTCGAACTCGTCGGCCGCCGTGCGCGGATTGTCCCAGCTCTTCACCTGGTACCAGTCCTTGAACGGCGACTCCTTCCCGCGGGCCCGCAGATCCTGGAAGGCCCAGAACTCGGTGCCCGTGTGGTTCCACGAGAAGTCCAGGATGACTCTCATGCCGCGCCCGTGGGCTTCCTTCACCAGGGAGAGGAGCAGCTTGTCCGCTGCCGTCCACTGCCAGCTGGCGGGATCCGCCGGATTCTCCAGCGCGATCAGCGCCTCGTCGCCGCCCGGATCCGGCCCGAAGCAGCGGTCCACGTGGTGCCAGTTGCGGGCGTCGTACTTGTGCAGGCTGGGGGCGTCGTTGACGGGGTTGAGGTAGAGGGCCGTCACACCCAGCTCCTGCAGCTCGTCCAGCCGCTCCAGCACGCCCTGGAGGTCGCCGCCGTAGCGCCGGTGATGCACCCAGGTGTAGAAGTCGCCGTCCTCCGGCCGCACCCAGGGATCCGGCTGGTACCAGTCCCAGTCCCAGGGCGTGACCTGCCACTGGGGCGGCTTCTGATGCGGCCAGGCGCCCTGGGCGTCCCGTGAGACAGGGTCGTTGGAGGAATCCCCGTTCCAGAAGCGCTCCACGAAGATCTGGTACCAGACAGCCTGGCCGGCCCACTCGGGCGCGGGCGGGTCCTGGGCGAGAGTCAGCGAGAGGGGCAGCAGGCAGAGCAGCCAGCGCGACATGGGGCCTCCGGGTTGGCGGGGGTTGGCGTGCAGTCGGAGCATGGCAAAGGTCCCGCGAAGCGCCAAGGGGAAAACGGAACGGGCGGCCCGCATGTGCCGGAGCCGCCCGTTGCCAGGATTGCGGACGCTCTTCAGTTCGCAGGCGGAGCCGGGGGCGTGGGCGGGACGGGCGCCAGGCTGGTGCGCTCCAGGGCCGCCACGTAGGCCTGGCTCTCGGTCTCCGCCAGTTTCTCCAGCCGCTGGCGCGCGCCGCTGTTCAATTTCACGGCAGCCAGCCAGGCCGCGCCGGAGAGCAGCGAGATCATCCCGAAGCCCAGCGCCACCACGCGGTCGTCGCCGGACACGTTGCCCCAGAGCACCACCAGCCCCAGCCCGGCGCCCATCAGCAGCATAGGCATGATGTAGGGATTGCCCGGGTTGGCGTGGGGCTCCGGCGGCACGGGAATGTGCAGCTCCATGGCCCGCATGCGCTCCTCCTGCACCAGCTTGCGGGTGCGGAACTTCATGTACTTGGTGCCCACGATGATGGCCAGCACCGTCAGAAAGAAGGCCAGCGGCACCACGATGGCCACGGCCGGCGGCTCGTTGTCGTTGATGTAGACGGCGGGCGGCGAGGGGGCGGCCGGCTGGATCGCGCTCAGGCTGTCGATGGGGGCGGCGTTTGCGTTCATGGATCAGGTCTCCCGTTGGGTTGTCGCTCAGTCGAATCGTAGGAGGAGCCCGGCCGGGCAATTGTTACATCCCCTCCGACACATTTTCACGCGCCCCGCTGGAGGGATGTCAACCGACCCGGTAACAATCCAGCGCCGGCCCGCCTCTTACGATGCGACGGAGGACAACCCCCGTCTCCCAATGAGGCAGCGACAGATGGCCCCAGGCAGCAACACACCGGCCTTTGAAGAGCTTCTGGAAGCCCACGAGGCCATGGTCTGGACGCTCTGCCTGCGCATGACCGGCAGCCGCGAGTGGGCCCAGGACGCCCATCAGGAGTGCTTCATCCGCGTCTGGCGCC
The DNA here is from genome assembly GCA_041675285.1 of Candidatus Delongbacteria bacterium. Classification (NCBI taxonomy): domain Bacteria; phylum Candidatus Delongiibacteriota; species Candidatus Delongbacteria bacterium. The sequence continues at coordinate 192,435 of JBAYTZ010000004.1, read as the reverse complement.
ACCTGGACGCCTTCCGGGGCGAGGCCAAGCCCTCCACCTGGATCTGGCGCATCGCCGTGCGCTGCTGTCGCGAGCTGCTGGCCCGGGAGCGGCGCCTGCCGTTGGAAGAAGCCGAGGATGCGCTGGACCTGCTGGGCGACCCGACGCCCGGCGCCGACCGCCAGTTGGAGCGCAGCGACTCCGCCCGCTTCCTGCTGACCTTTCTCAAGCCGCGGGAACGGGCCCTGGTCCATCTGTTCTACACGCAGGAACTCAGCTGCGAGGAGATCGCGGAGGTGCTGGAGATGAAGCCCGGCGCCGTGCGCGTGGCCCTGCATCGGGCGCGGGAGGCCATGCGCAGCGGCTGGGAACGGGCCCATGGAGAGGGCGAGGCCGCCAACCGTGGCGCGCGCCTGACCTTGGCACAGGAGACGACCCCATGACCACCGACCCTTCCTTCCGGGCGGATCCGCCGGATCCCTTCGAGGAGCTGCTGCGCCGCCAGCTGGGTCCCCGCAGTCTGGAGGCGCCGCCGCTGGCGCTGCGCGCCCAGATCCTGCAGCAGGTGGCCGGACTGCCGGCCTCGGCCCAGCGCTTCCGTCTGCGGTGGGTCCACGTCGCCAACGCCCTGGCCCTGAGTTTCCTCGGCCTGCTGGCCTGCTGGCTGCTGCTGGAGCTCAAGGGCGCGAACTTGTGGCTGGTCCGGCTGGGGCGCGAGCTGCCCGACCTGGGTCCCGGCCCCGAGTGGCGCAGCTCCCTGGACCTGTTGTTCAGCGGCGGTCTGCTCGAACTGGCGCGCAACCCGCTGCTGCTGGCCGTGCTGCCCGTGCTGCTCCTGCCGCTGTTCTACTACATGCAGGACGAGCGCTGAGCCGCAGTCGACCGGACCTCAGACCCAGACCTTCCAGACCACCTTCAGATTGCGCCCCGCCTCCGGCAGCACCACGCGCACGCGGTTCAAGTGATCGCGGTATTCCTGATCCAGCGCGTTCAGCAGCTGCAGGCTCAGTTGGTGCCGCGAGCGCCGGGCCCCGCCCTGCCAGGTCAGTCCCAGGTCCAGCCGCGCCCAGCCCGCCGTGGCGCTCTCGGGCACGGCGCCCGGATCCTCCGCCCGGTACACACGCGCCTGCGCCCCCGCGGCCTCCAGCCGGGTCTCCGCCTCCCAGGCCCCCAGCCGCCGGGCCAGCCGCAGCCGCCCCTTGAGCGGCGGGATGGCCGGCAGCGGACCGCCCCCGCGCAGGCTCCCGCGCAGCCAGGCGCCGCTCGCCTCCACGGTCCAGTGGCCGGCCTCGCGCTCCAACTCCGCCTCCACGCCCAGAAAGCGCGCGTCGCGCCCCAGCGTGCGGTACTCGTAGAGATCCGCCCGCCGCGGACTGAAGCGTCCGGTGTAGGAGGGGAAGAGGAAGCCCTGGAAGTCCGTGGCAAAGACCGCCAACCGGCCGCGCCGGCCCGGGCCGTCCAGCTGCAGAAAGCCCTCCAGCGCGCGCGAGCGTTCGGGACCCAGCTCCGGGTTGCCGATTTCGTAGGAATAGGCCGCCAGGTGTGGGCCGCCGGAGAAGAGCTCGTTCACCGTGGGCGGCCGCCAGCCCAGGATCAGGCTGAGGCCCGGCGTCCAGCGGGAGCGCGCCCCGCCGGCAGCGTCCGCCGGCGCCCAGCTGGCCGTCAACGCGCCGCTGGCCCCGGCGAACGCGCGGCTGCGGATGTGCCCCACCACGATGTTCCGCCGCTCCACCACGGGACGGATCCGGCGCCAGTCGCCGCGCAGGGCGCCCTCCAGCTGCAGGGCGCCGGCCTGGATCTGCTGCAGCGTGGCCAGCCCCAGCCCCTCCTCCACGGTGGAGGGCGTGTGGGTCAGGCCACCGGTGCGCAGCCGCCGCCAGGACTGCTGGACGCGCAGCCAGCCTTCCTGGAAAGGTCCGTGATGGCCCAGCCGCAGGTCCAGCCGGCTCTCCTGGGAGAGCTGGTCGAAGGACATGCCCACAGCGCCGCTGCTCTCCAGCTCCACGTGCCGGTACTGGGTGCTTTGACTGTGCAGGGTCAGGCCGCGCAGGCCGTGGTCGGGATCCTCCGCCCGATCCGGCGTCCAGGCCAGGGAAGCCTGCAGCCCGTGGCGCTCCAGCTCGATGTCCACGCCCCGGGGATGGGCGCCGGCAAAGCCGCCGGGGATCCCGTATTCGTTGCGAAATGTGGCCGCGCCCAAGCCGGCCAGCCAGTGCCCCAGCGCCGCGGACGCGCCCAGCCCGCCGGCTCCCATGGCCAGGGTGGAGTTCCCCAGCCGCCCGCCCGGCGTGCGCTGGTCGCCGGCCCGCCGCCAGGAGCCGTCCGCGCGCCAGTCCAGGCCCAGTCCAGGCGTCGACAAGGAGGCCGCGCCGCCCCAGGCGCCGGAGCCGCTCTCGCCGGTGAGGGTGGCGCCACCCTCCACCCGGCTCAGCCCGCTGCGCGGGATCAGCCCGCGCTCCACGTCGATCACGCCGCCCACCGCGGCGGAACTGGCCAGCAGGGCCTGGGCCCCGCGCAGCAGCGTGACCCGTTCCGAGTTGATGGGATCCAGGGCCACGGCGTGATCCGCCGAGCCCGCCGAGAGATCCCCCATGCCGGCGCCGTCCTCCTGGATCAGCAGCCGGTCGCCGGACAGTCCGCGCAGGACGGGCCGGGCGGGTCCCGGGCCCATGCTGCGCTGCTCGACGCCCGTCTCGCCCTGCAGGGTGCCGGCCAGGGTGAGCCCGAGCTTCTGCTGCAGTTCGGCCTGCCGCACCTCCAGCACCGGCCGGCGGCCTGCCGGCAGCCGGCCCGCGCCCTCGGTCACGGTGAGTTCCTCCAGCGCCAGGGTCCGCGGACGCAGCCGAACCTCCACCCGCAGCGTGTCGGAGGCGGGCAGCAGCAGGCGTCGCTGCCAGGGCTCGTAGCCCAACTGGGTGCAGTCCAGGGTCCAGGTTCCGGCGGGGACCCCGTGCAGGAGGAACTCGCCCGCCGGACCGCTCACCGTGCCCAGCCGCAGTTCGCGGATCTGCACGTGGCTGAGAGCCAACGGCGCGCCGCCGGCCTGATCCACCACCACTCCCTGCAACACGGCGCAGGCGTGTTCCGGCCCGGCCGCCACGCCGGCTCGCCACAGGCCGAGGGCCAGCAGCAGCGTCCACCCGGGTCGCGCGGGCGGCGGCAGTCTCCTGCCGCCGCACACATCGCTCGAAGCGCTCATGGCTGGATCAGCACGGGCAGCGCCGGGGAGACGTAGTCGTCATGGCCCTCGTGCAGCACGCGGACGATCAGGCTGGTGCTGTCCGCGGCCAGGCCCGTGAGCTGGAAGGACCAGGCCAGGTTGTCCGGCACGACGCTCAAGCGGGCGGGATCATGGGTCAGGGCGAAGCTGTGCTCGCCGTCCGGGTCCGCCTCCGGCCGGAACCACGCGCCTTCCTCGTCCAGGAAGTGCAGCAGGATGGGACCCGTGGGCTGGCTGACCAGTAGCTCCAGCCGGCCAACGACCTCGGAGGCCTCGCCGCTCATGGACTTGACCAGGGTGTCGCCGTTCAGCACCAGGGCCACGCCGAAGGCCTCCAGGTGATGCTCGTCCTCGTGGGTGTCGTCGTTGTCGTCACAGGCCGTGAAGCCCAGGGCCAGGGCCAGCGTCAGGGCGCCGGCGGTCAGGGTGCGGGACATGGGAAGTCCTTTCCAGTGAGCGACCCACGCCCGGGCGGCGGGGTCGGTGGTCGCGGCCGGTCCGGCGCGCGGCCCGGTCCGGCTGGACGGGCGACGCACACGACCGGCTCCGCGGATGATCCTCGAAGCAGGTGTTCCAGGCCAAGCCTGGTCATGTGGGAGGGATCAGGAAAGGCGGGGCGGTCCGCGCGAGCGGCAGGATTCCGGCTTGCGCACCAGGTGGCCGGGAAGGGCCGGCAGGGGTGCCTCGGCCTCCGCCAGCCAGGGCTCCGGCTGATTGTCCACCCAGGCGTCGCCGTGGGCCTGCTGGAAGATCTGCACGGGGCAGGGATCGACGTGGGCCGCGGGCAACCCCAGCTCCGGGCGGGCGGGGGTGGTCTCGGCGCCGTGGTTGTGGTGCAACTCCAGGGTGAGCGCCCAGAAGGCGTAGAGCAGGCCCAACCCGAGCCGGGTTGGGTAGCCCAACCCCACCCGGACCGCGAGGCCCAGGATGGTCCGGATGGTACGCGGTCGGAACCGGCGGTTGGGGACCCTCTGCATGCGCCCAACATAGGACTGGCAAGCTGGCCGGGCAACCGGTCCCGGCTAAGCGGAAGCCCGACGCAACCCGGCGCCGTTCGCCGGGTCCATGCCGTTCTTTTTCCGCAGGTTGAGCGTCCTCGCCCTGCATTTATCTGAAACTTGTTTCAGAAATTCCGCCCAGATTGAATCAGGAGATCCCGATGAGACATCCTCTGCCGCAGGGATGGATAGGCTGCCTGGTGTCCGCCGCGCTGTGCGGCTCCCTGGCCCACGGCCAGGAGACGGCGCCCCCGGCGGCGGAGAAGCAGGCCCGGGCCGTGCGTCTGGCGGGCGAGCCGCCCCACCTCGACGGTCGGCTGGACGAGGAGCTCTGGAGCCAGGCCGCCTGGGTGCGTGGCCTGACCCAGAAGGATCCCGTAGAGGGCCTGCCGGCGGGCGAACTGACGGAAGTGGCCTTCGTCTACGACGAGAACAGCCTCTACGTGGCCGCCCGGCTCTCCACGGCCCTCACCGGCCGCCTGCGGACCCGGCTCAGCCCCCGGGACGACATGGCCCAGACCCAGTCCTTCTTCATCTCCCTGGACACCTACCACGACCACCGGACGGCCTACACCTTCGGCGTGACGGCGGCGGGCGTCAAGGTGGACTTCTACCATCCCTTTGACGAGGAGCTGAACCAGGTGCTGGCCTGGGATCCCGTCTGGGACGTGCGCACCCAGGTCCACGACGACCACTGGATCGTCGAGGCGCGCATCCCCTTCTCCCAGCTGCGCTTCAATCCGGTGGACGAGCTGGTCTTCGGACTGCAGATCGACCGCTGGACGCCCGAGCGCGACGCCGAGGACTACTGGTGCATGGTGCCCCGCGCGGAGACCGGCTGGGCCTCGCGCTTCGGCGAACTGCAGGGGATTCGCGGCGTGCGGCCCTCCCGGCGCATCGAGCTATTGCCCTACGCCGCCGGCGAGGCCCGCCTGCTGCACAATCCCGATCCCACCGATCCCTTCCACGACGACAGCGAATTCGAGGGCCGGCTGGGCGGCGACCTCAAGATGGGCCTGGGCCCCAACCTGACGCTGGACGCCACGGTGAACCCCGACTTCGGCCAGGTGGAGGCCGATCCGGCCCAGCTCAACCTGACGGCCTTCGAGACCGTGCTGGAGGAGCGCCGGCCCTTCTTCCTGGAGGGAGACCGGCTGCTGCGCGGGCAGGGACCGCGCTACTACTACTCGCGCCGCATCGGCGCCCAGCCGCCCTTTCCCGCGCTGGCGGACACGGTGACCCACGTGGACATGCCCCCCAACTCGCGGATTCTCGGGGCGGTCAAGCTCAGCGGCCGGCTCACCGGCGGGTTGTCCATCGCGGCGCTGGGCGCCCTGACGGACGAGGAGCACGCCCGGATCCACAACAGCGGCAGCGGACGCAGCGACGGCTTGATGGTCCAGCCGCGCACCCGCTCGGGCGTGCTGCGCCTGCAGCAGGAATTCGCCGGCGGACGCTCCAACGTGGGGTTCACGGCCACGCACCTGCAGCGGACCCTCAAGGACGACCCGCAGCTCAGCGCCCGGCTGGCGGAAACGGCGGCCTCCGGCGGCGTGGACTGGTATCTGCGCGCGGCGGACAACCTGCACAGCCTGAGCGGCTACTGGGGCGTCAGCCGCGTGGCCGGGGACTCCCTGGCCATCAGTCGCCTGCAGCGCCGGCCTGCGCACTACTTCCAGCGCCCGGACGTCTCCCACGTCCACCTGGACGACGGTCGCGAGTCGCTGGCAGGCTGGGCCGGCGCATTGTCGCTGGACCGCGAGGGCGGCCGCCATTGGCGCTGGTCGGTCAACGCCGCCGCCGAATCCCCGGGCTTCGAGCTCAACGACCTGGGCCAGCTCACCAGCGCCGACGACATCAATTCCGGCGTGCAGCTCACCTGGGAGGAGAACCAGGGCCAGGGAATCTTCCGCCGCTACACGCTCTGGAACAACTACCTGGCCAGCTGGAATTTCGGCGGCCTGCCCACCGACCGCCACATGGAGAGCGGCTTCTGGGGCCAGTTCCCCAACTACTGGACGCTGGAGGCCGCCTACGACCGCGGCCTCTCCGCCTTCAGCGACGACCTGAGCCGCGGCGGCCCCACCCTGGGCGACGCCGGCTGGCACTACGCGCGGATCTCGACGGGCAGCCCGGACATCCTCCGTCCCAACCACGTCGGTTCGGGCCTGGACCTGACCTGGGGCGAGGATCACCGGCTCAATGTCAGCGGCTGGTTCTTCGGCCGCTTCCGGCCCGGCCCCAACGTGGAGATCCGGCTCAACCCTTCGGTCTCGCGCAGTTGGAACCCGACCCAGTACATCGCCACGCTGCCGGCCTCCTACACGGGTCTGGCCGACGATCTGGTGCTGTTCTCACGCCTGGACTACCGCGAGGTGCGCGTCGCCACGCGCTGGCGCTACACGCTCAATCCCCGGCTGCGGCTGGAGTTCTACGCCGAGCCCTTCATGGCCAGCGTGAGCTACGACGACCCGGGCCGCCACGTGGGCGCCCGCAGCCAGAACGTGCGGCGCTATCGGGCGGAGGAGCGGCTGGAGCGGGGGCCCAACGGCGAGTGGATCATCCAGGAGGAGAGCGGACCGGTGGCCTGGTACCAGCCCAACGTGGAGTTCGCCTCCTGGCGCAGCACCATGGTCATCCGCTGGGATTGGCGGCTGGGCTCCACCTTCTACCTGGTCTGGCAGCAGGACCGCGAGCACTTCATCGAACGGCAGAATCCGGACCGTACGCCGGACCCGCTGGCCGGCCTGCAGCACGGCGGCGACAACCTGATCGCCTTGAAACTCAGCGCCTGGCTGCCGCTCAGTTGATCCAGGCTGTCACCAGACGCGGCTCCAGTTGAGGGACACGCCGCTCTGGCCGCGGGTGCCCATGGAGGTGTCCAGCCGCAGGTGGCGGGTGACGACGTAGTCCACGTGCAGGCGGTAGCTCTCCTGCAGGCTCAGGGACTGCTCGTAATACACCAGCACGCGCGGTCCCAGGTACTTGCCCACCAGCAGCGTGCCCTGCCAGTCGCTGCCGGCGGAGTCCCAGCGCAGCAGATCCAGGTGCAGCGTGCGCGACAGGTTGGCCTGCAGCGCGGCCATCCCGTAGTCGGTGGCCAGCTGGGTGGCCTGCTCGCGCAGCTGGTTCTCCTGCTGGCTGTCCAGCTCGTCGGTGGAGCGCCGGAAGAGCAGCAGGGCCATGATCTCCCCCTCCTCCAGCGGTGGATCGGAGCTGAGTTCCAGCAGCGGCCGATTCAGCGTGCCCGTCAGCGCGACCATCACGCGCGTGCTGCCCGCCGTGGTGAAGAGGTCCAGGTTCAGGTGGGGCGAAAGATTGTGGTCGCCGTACCAGACCAGGGTGCCGGACTCCGCCGTGAACTGACGCCCCAGGAGGCGGAACTCGCCGGAGAGCACCTGCAGGTCGCCCGCCAGGGAGAGGCGCCCCGCCTGACGATTCAGGGTCAGGTCGCCGCGGCTCTCCAAATCCAGGTCGCCGCCCCGTACGCGCACGGTGTTGGGAATCCGCAGGTCCAGATCCAGCTCCAGCGAGTCCAGCCAGCTCCCCGTCTGGCCGGCCGCGGGATCCATCCGCCGATCCTCGCCCACTTCCATCTCCCAGAGCAGGGCGCTGCCCCGGGCGTCCAACAGGCTGTGGGCGATCTTGGGCAGATGCACCTCGCCGTTTTCCAGCACCACGCGGCCCCACAAGCCGGGATGGGCCAGATCGCCGCCCAGGGTGAGGTCGGCCTCCCCGAACACGTGGGTGCCCTGGGACTGCCGCGCCTCCAGGCCCGCCACGCTTAAGCGGCCCTCCAGCTCAGGGTTGCGCAGCGGCCCCGCGGCCCGCAGGTTCAGCCGGGCCTGGCCCGCCAGCCAGAGGTCCTCGGGCAGCAGGCTGTTCAACTCCGCCAGGGAGAGGCCGTTGGCCTGCAGTTCCGCCTCAAGCTCCCCCGTGACCCACTGGCCCTCCGCCGAGAAGCGGGCCGGCACGGCGGCGTGGCCCGTGGCCAGCTGGCGGCCCGCGCGGCTGAGGTCCAGGTCGGCGCGCAGCAGGGGACCGGCGCCCGGCGCGTTGGCCCAGTCCAGAATCAGCAGGGCCAGATAGTCCTCTAGCAGCGGATCGTCGGGCGCGCTCACACGCAGGTCGCCCCGCAGCTGCGGCTCGGCGGCGTTGCCCTGCAGGCGGAGCGTGCCGCCCAGCCGCGCCGTGGCCTCCTTGCCGCCCTCCACCGGCCGGGCCAGGGGCACCGGCAATTCGTGGAAGACCAGCTCCAGCTCCAGCGGATCCAGGGCGGGCAACAGGGCGGGTGGCCAGAGCCGCAGCTGCAGCGGCAGCCGGCCCGCGGCCCGCAGCAGGGTGTCGGCCGCCCCCGTGACCCAGGCGGCCAGCTCCGGCCGCAGCAGTTCGCCGTTCACGCGCGCCAGCAGATCCATCTTCGGACCGCTGCGCGCCTGCAGGCCGTCCAGTTTCAGGCTGGAGCGCAGGCCGTCGGCGCGGGACGCATCCACCTCCAGCCGCAGGCGCTCCGGCCGCAGGCCCTGGGGCACGCGCTCCGGCCAGGGCAGGCTGCGCGGATCCAGGTCCAGCGTCAGCCGCGCCCAGGCGGGGGCGGGGACGGTGGCCAGATCGGCGGAGGCCAGCAGGGAGCCGGACGGTCCCGCCAACTCCAGGCTGTCCAGCCGCAGGCCGCCCGACGCGGGCAGGAGCAGGGTGAAGGGTCGGCGGGTCTCCAGCCGGGTCTGGCCGGCGCCCAGGGTCAGGCGCCGACCGCTCACCACCCAGCCGCCGGCGCGTTCCAGGCCCAGTTCGGCCTCCAGCGAGCTCTCCCCGCCCACGGCGCGGATCCAGCCCTGGCCGGGAAAGAACAGCTTGCCCGGGCCGGCCGGCCCCTGATAGGTCGAGGAGAGCGAGTCCAGCCAGAGCCCGCCCGCCTGCAGACCGCCCGGCACCCGGGCCTCGGCGTAGAGACCCAGGCTGTCGCGCCGGGCCGTCAGGTCCACGTTTGCCAGTTCCAGTCCCCCCTGGCGATAGGAGCCGCGCGCCGCCAGGTCCAGATCAGGATCCGAGCTCCGGCCGCGCAGGCCCAGCGTGCCGCTCAGTTGCGCACTCGCCCCGGCCAGCGCCGGCAGGAAGCGCGTCAGCAGATCCAGATTGTCCAACTGCCAGCTGGCGGCCAGCTCCTGCAGCGGCCCGCTCCGCCGGGCGGCCAGATCAAGTTCCAGCCCGGGCAGCCGCAGCCGACCGTCGCTCAGACTCAGCTCGGCGCGGGTGCCCGCCAGGGTCGCCGCCAGACTGTCCAGCCAGCCCGGCGCCTGACCGCTGAGGCCGGCCTGCCAGCTCGCGCCCCGGCGATCCTGGCGCCAGTCCAGACTCCAGTCCAGCCGGGGATCGCCCAGACCCGTCAGCCGGGCGCCGGCGGGGAGCAGTCCGGCCAGGCGCTCCGGGCCCGGCAGCAGCAAGTGGCCCGCGGCGTTCAGCTGGCGTCCGGCGCTCCGCTGCCGCAGCCGTCCCGTCGCCTGCAGGTGCGCCGGTTCGCCCAGGGCCAGGGCTGCGTTCAGACGGCGGCGCAGGCTGTCCGGCAGGTGCAGCAGGCGCCCCGCGGCGGGCGACAGGCCGGCCAGCCGGCCGTCCAGCGTGAAGGGTCCGCTGCCCAGGCGGTCCAGTCGGCCACCCAGTTCCCAGCGGCCCAGGTCGCCGGCCAGCACCAGCGACGGGCTGGACCAGCCGCCGGCCTCGTCCCGCGTCAGCCGGCCGCCGCCGGGTTCGGTCACCCGGGCTCCCCCCGCTGTCTCACGGACCAGCAGCGTGTCCAGCCTCAGCCGCGACCCGTCCGTCGCCCGGCCCGCCAGGCTCAGGCGCAGACCCCGGCTGGAGGCGCCCAGGGAGAACGCCGCGTTGCCGCCGCCCGCCGGCGGAAGGTCCACTTCCAACCCCAGGCGGGCCAGCAGGTCGCGCGGCCAGCCGCGGGTCAGCGGCAGCAGGTCCAGCCCGCTGGAGTCCAGCAGGACGGCCTCCAATCCGGCCTTGAGATGCTGCGCCTCCAGCCGGGCATGGCCCCGCAGCCGCAGGCCGCGCGGCCGCAGCTCCAGGCTGTCCAGGCTCAGACCCTCCTTGAGCAGCTCCGCGTGGACGAAGGCCCCCTCCAACCAGGCGCCGGGTCGGGCTTCGAGGACCAGCCGCAGGTCGCGGCGGGAAGCCCAGTTCAGCTCCAGGCTCAGCCCGGCATCCGTCAGGGGCGGCAGGTCCGGCGCCACGCGCAGCACGGGTTGGAGCGGAGGCCAGCTGCCCCAGTCGGCGGATCCGGCCAGGTTCATCCTCCCCGTGAGCCGCAGGCCGCTCCAGAGGGAATCCTGGCGCAGCGCCTGCACGCCCAGCTCCAGTCCGAGCAGGGTACGTTCCACCTGCCGCACCTCGAGGCGCGCCCGGCGCTGACCGGCCGGGCCGGTCACGTCCAGGCGGGCGCTCCAGTCGGGTTGGGAGCGGATGAGCAAGCGGCCGCCCAGCAGGCCCCGCGCCGGTTCCAGCCGCAGATCGGCGCCCTCCAGCTCCGTGGCCGGTTCCGTCAGGCTGAGCTGCAGGCTGTCCAGCCACCAGGCCGGCTCGTGCCCGGCGCCCAGTTCCAGCCCGCCCAGCACGGTGAATCGACGGACGCTGCGCAGGGAATCCAGCCGCAGCGGGCCGCCGCGCACTTCCAGCCGCGCGCAGGCCAGCGAGGGCAGCCCGGACCAGGCCCCCGGGCGCAGCCAGCGCCGCGACTCCGGCGCCGGAGTCGCGGCGGGTGGAAAGGCCCGCCGCAGGGCCGGCAGGTCCAGGGTCAGGTCCTCGGCCTGCAGCTCGCGCAGCCGCAGGTCGCGCCGGAGCAGCGGCTTGAGTTCCAGCTCCAGGCGGATCCGCCGGGCGGAGAGCAGCGTGTCGCCGTCCACCACCCAGAGCAGGCCCTCGGCCTCCAGGCGGCCCAGCCGGGGCCAGCGCAGCCCGTCCAGCCGCGGTCCGCCGCCGGGCAGGCCGGCCAGCAGGTCAGGCAGGGTCCCGACCAGCAGAGCCTGGCGCAGGGGCGGCAGCAGCACGAGCGTGGCCGGGACTCCCAGCAGCAGCGCGCATGCCAACAACAGGCGCCAGCCCCAGGCCAAGCGGCGCGGCGGCGCGGGCGGCGGCGGCGGGGCGGGGGAGGACGGCTGGAGCGTGCTGTTCATGCCGTCTCGCTAGAAAGAGTGACCGATGGACACGTGCAGGGCCCAGGGATCCAGTTCGTCGTCCGCCGCGCCCACCCGCAGGCCCAGATCCGTGCGCACCGGACCGATGGGAGTCCGGAGGAGCAGGGCGGGACCGACGGCGTACTCCAATTCGCGGAAGCGCGCCGCGCCCGGGCTGCTCCAGACCTGCCCGGCGTCCACGAACAGAGCCAGGCCCAGCCGCCAGACCAGCGGCACGCGCAGCTCCAGCGAGCCCAGGGCCAGGGCCTGGCCGCCCGTGGAAGCGCCCTGTTCGTCCAGCGGCCCCAGCAGGTGGCGCCCGAAGCCGCGGTGGTCCATGCCCCCGGCGAAAAAGCGCCGGTTGGGCAGCAGGTCCGGCGAGTTGCCCAGCGGCCAGGCCAGCCCCAGATGCAGGCGCGCGGCCCCCGTGAAGCTGCCCAGACTGCGGTAGGCGGCCCGTTCGCCCTCGAGCCGCAGGTAGTTGGCGGTGCTGAAGAAGCCGGGCAGGGTCCACTCCGACTGGAAACTGGTCAGCGTGCCGCTGCGCGGGTCCAGCGGATCGTCCGTGCTGTTGCGCAGGGCCTGCACGTTGAAGACCGTCTGGCGGCCCGGCCGGGCCAGGTAGGCCGTGCTGTCCGGCGAGAACTCGTCCAGGTTGACCACGGAGACCGCCAGCCCGCCGCTGAAGGTCAGCACCAGCGAGGGCTGGACGCGTCCGCCCACCCGTAGTTCGCGGTTGAGCAGGTGGTAGTTCTCCTCCTGTTGACGGTCCTGCAGCAGCTGGATTTCGCCCCGCAGCGTGGGCAGGATCAGCGCCGGCCACCAGGCCTCCACACGGCCGGTCTGTCTCACGCGCGAGAGGCTGCCGCCCACCTGCAGGCCACGTCCGCCGCCGAACAGGTTGGCGTGGGACCAGCGCGCGCTCACCCGGCCGCCCTCCGTGGTCCACCAGCCCACGCCCGCCTCCAGCAATTGCGGCGCGCGCGGGGCCAGGTCGGCCTGCAGGGTCAGCGCGCCGGGGTCCGCGCGCCCCGCCGGCGGGTCCAGCAATTGGAAACGGATTTGCCGGTAGACGCCCAGCAGGCTCAGCCGCTCCTGGGCCAGATCCAGCAGGCGCGTGGTGCAGGGGCGGCCCCGCAACGGGGAGAGGGAGCGGCGGGCCAGGCGGATCAGGTCCGGCTGCACGCCCGTCACGACGAGGCTGTCCACCCGGCAGGCCGGCCCCGGCCGCACCTGGTACTCCAGGCTCACGTGCAGGGAGTCCGCCCGCCGGACTTCGGACGTGCAGGTGGCCCGGGCGCGGCCCACGCCGCGCAGGGATTCCTCCACGGCCCGGCTGCCGCTCCGGTAGGCTTCGTCCTGGAAGCGCCCGCCCGGCTGCGGCAGGAGGGCCAGCAGTCCGGCGCGCCGGCCGGCCAGCGCCGGATCGTCCAATCCCTCCAGCCGCAGGCTGTCGATCTGGATCGCCGGGCCGGTCTCCACCCGCAGCACGATTTTCACCCGGCGCCGGGACTGGGCCGCAGCGCGCGCGTCCAGCCGCGCCCACGGATAGCCATTGCGGGCCAGCAGCAGCAGGATGCGGTCGGCGTCCGCCGCCAGCAGGTCCAGGGTCAGGGCGGGCCGCTTGTGGCCCAGCAGGCCGCCCAGCCGCGGCGTGCCGACCAGGACCAGGCCCTTGCGCAAGGTCTTCTCCAGTCGGGGCGGAATGCCCTCCAGCCGCAGTCGGCCCATCTGCCAGCCCTTGTAGGGGGCAGCCACCCGGGCCAGGGCCCGGGCGTCGTCCTCCGGCGTGGCGGCGCTCGTCGCCCCCGGCCACGTCAGCCACAGGACAAGCAGCAGCCAGCAGGGCAAGGCCAGTGGGTAACGGAAATGATCCAGCTGTGACATGAATCCTGTTGCTGTGTTCGGAGCGGCACCCCCAAGGTACGAACTCAACTCAGGCGCCGGCTAACAGAACCAACAGTGGCGCAGCAACATGTGATTGCGATTTTCCGGCGTGACAGACCGCCCCACCCCCTCAACTGGCGAGGACCCATGACCCGACACGTGCCCCTGCTGCTGCTGGCCGGCTACCTGCTGCTCTTCGGCCTGCTGGCCATCCAGCCCTACGACCGCACGGTCTGGTGGGCGGAGAATCTGCCCATCCTGGCCATCGTGGCCATCGTGGTGGTCCTGCACCGGCGCTTCCGGTTCACGCCGCTGGCCTGCGGGTTGATGGCCGTGCTGGTCTACCTGCACACCATCGGCGGCCACTTCACCTTCTCCCGCGTGCCCTTCGACTGGATCACGGACACCTTCGGTTTCCAGCGCAACCACTTCGACCGGGTGGCCCACTTCAGCGTGGGCTTCTACGCCTTCGCCATCGCGGAGGTGCTGCAGCGGCGGCGCCTGGTGCGCTCGCGCTTTCTGCTCCTCAGCTACCCGCTCTGCTTCATCCTGGCGGTCGCCGCAGGCTACGAGATTTTCGAGTGGCAGTTCGCCGTGTTGGGGGATCCAACTGCCGGGGCGGAAGTGCTGGGTTCGCAGGGTGATGTGTGGGACGCCCAGCGCGACATGCTCGCCGACCTGTTGGGCGCGCTCGCGGCGCTGCTGCTCTACGCGTCACTGCGCTTCCGCGGTGCCTTCGACCGCAGCTGAGGCGGTCAGGAATCCGGCTTGTCCTCTTGCCAGATGCGCTGAAGCATGCGGGTCAGGACTTCGCAGCCATCCTGGCGGTTTGCCGGCTTCACCGTCTGGAATTCCTCCCAGTGCGAGTTGGTGAGCCCGCCGTTGGCCAGTCGGCCGGCACGGTCGCAGACGAAGTAGTGCACGCCGATCACCCTCTCGTCCGGCGTGCAAAGGATCTCGCCCAGCAGCGCGTAGTCGGTCTGAAGCCCGGTCTCCTTCACGTGCTGTGCGAAGGCCCGCGCGCTGGTCTGCGCCATCTTGGCCTGGTTGTGTCGCCAGCGGACGGGGATTTCGACCAACGTGGCCACCACGGTCGGTTGCGCCAGCTTCTCCGCCCTGAGGAATTCCGCCACGCGGCGTGCCAGCGCTTCGTCGTGGTCCAGCTTGCCGCCCTTGACCACATGGACGGGGAAGACGGTCAGGCTGATGTCAGCCGGGCGTGCCGCGAATTGCCGTGTGGCATCCTGGTTGAGGTAGGCCGCGCAGGAGCACAGAAGCAGGGGCGGCAGCAGGATCCACCACCAGCGGCCAGCGGTCCGGTTGCCATGTTTCATGGTCCACTCCTTTCCTTGGGGAAGGCGCGAAGATGGGAATCAACATCCCGGGACTTGACGCATTGGAGCGGGCGGAACATGGCACTTGGCGGAGCAGGGCGCGAGCAAAAACCAGGCAGGCAGGATGATGACCGGGCCACAGGCACAGCCTCAACTCCGGCCAGCCGGGCGATCCCAGCGCCGGGGCGGACGTGCTGGGATCCCAGGGCGACGTCTGGGACGCCCAGCGCGACATGCTGGCCGACGGCCTGGGCGCCACGGCCGCGCTGGCGCTCTTCGCCCTGCGGGAGCGGCGTCGCTTGGCCCGCGCGCTCTGAGCCAGGGGAACAGCAAGACGCCGGCCGAAGCCGGCGTCTTGTGGCGGGCTGACCCGGCAACCGCTCCAGGTGGGAACGGCAGCGGGCGGCGCCTCGCAGATTCGCGTGAGACAGTCTGCTAGAAGGCCAGCTCCGCCCGCAGCCGCACCCGGC
This sequence comes from Candidatus Delongbacteria bacterium, assembly GCA_041675285.1. NCBI lineage: Bacteria > Candidatus Delongiibacteriota > Candidatus Delongbacteria bacterium. The sequence continues at coordinate 177,369 of JBAYTZ010000004.1, read as the reverse complement.
GGCCCACCAGCGGGCCGTAGATCAGCGCCGAGTCCAGCATGCCCTCGTGGCCGCCACCCAGCGCCAGCGGGTTGTCCGGCTGCACGTAGTCCAGCAGGTTCTCCACGTCCAGTCCCAGCGTCCAGCTCCCGGCGCGCTGGTCCAGGCCCAGGTCCAGCACGGACCAGGTCGGCGTCTGGCCGCGGCCGCGGCCCGCGGGCATCGGCTGCGGCCCGGTGACCCGCCAGCGCAGCTCGGCCCCCAACCCCGGCCAGGATCCGAAGCCCCGCCGCCCCGCCAGGGCCGAGGCCGTCCACGAGCCCGCCAGTTCCTCGGCCACCCAGCCCTCCGCCAGCTTGAGTCGCACGCGGCTCCAGGTGCCGCCCGCCGCCAGGTGCCAGCCGGACCAGCTCTGCCAGTCCGCCCGGGCTTCCACGCCGCGGCTGTAGGCTCGTTCCGCGTTGCCATAGCGCAGGTGGCCCACTTCGGCCGTGTAGCGCAGGATGGCCTTCTCCCGAAACTCCACCGCGAACAGCGACAAGTCCCCCTGCCAGCGACCAGTGCCCAGCGGCAGCTTGTGCTGCAGGCCCAAGTTCAGGCTCAAGGAGCGCTCGGGCTTGAGGCGCGCCGGCAGCTCCACGTGGTCGAAACCCGCGTGCACGGCCTTGTCCAGGCTGAACAGGGTCACGACCCGGTAGCCCTGGCTGGCGCTGGCGCGCAGGGTCAGGTCCCGGGCGGGCGAGCCGGCCAGCGAGCCGCGCAGCAGCGGAATCCAGCCCTCCTCCTGCCCCTCCAGCCGCAGGCCTCCCTCCCAGCTCAGGGCCTTCAGCAGGCCGGACTGGCTCAGCGCCAGACTGGGCACCTGGTCGTGGCGATCCGTGGGCAGCGTCAGCCCGTCCTCGTAGCGGTCGTCCAGCCAACCGGCCTGGAGGCGCGTGAAGCCCCCGCCGCTCCAGCCCTGTTCCAGCTGCGCCTGAGCCACCAGCATCCGCTGGGAGGCGTCGAAGGCCGTGGGCCCGTACCAGCTGTCCTGCTCGTGGCCGACCAGCGCGCCGGCCACGTTCCAGCGCCGGGCGCCCTGCAGGCCCTCCACGTTCATCCGCAGCTCGCCGCGCCGGATGAAGATGTCGCGTCCGTAGACCAGGCTGCTGCCCCGGTCGCTCTCTTCCCAGCCCGTGTCGCCGGCGAAGCGCCGCTCCCGCGTGCCCGTGGCCCGCAGACCCCAGGCCAGGCCGTGGCCGCTGCGGCCTAGGCTCAGCTGTCCGGCCAGCCGGGACAATTGGGGCGTGTCCGTCAGGCGGTCGGCGTTGCGGTCCAGCCGGTTGGGATCAGCCGCCCAGTCGGCGTTGAGCAGCACGGGCGTGCCCAGCACCTGCTGGCCGGCCGTGAAGCCCAGGCCGTGGCGCCAGCCGTCGCCCACGGACAGGCGCACGCGCAGGGTGTCGCGCCCGTCGGGCCGGCGGCTGGTCAAGTCCACACTGCCGGCCACGGCGCCGCCACCTTCGGCCACGGTGGTGGCGCCCCGGGTCACGGCCAGGGAGGCGAGTCCGCCCACGCCCACCGCGTCCATCCCGTAGAGCGCGCCCACGCCGCTCATCAGGGAGAGTCCGTCCATGGTGATCTGGGTGTAGTTGGGGTCCAGGCCCTGCAAGCCCACGCCCGCGCTTCCGCAGAGGCCGCAGGGCCGGGTGTCGATGCCCGTCAGTCCGCCCAGGGCGGCGCGCGCGCTGCCGTCGATGCTCAGCGCGGCGGCCTCCTCGCCGGCCAGCACTTCGGTGGCCCGCTCGCCGGAGAGATCCATCCCGCTGCGGCGCTGGGCCGTGACGGTCAGTTCCTCCAGCGGCCGGGTGTCGGGCTGCAGGACGAGTTGGAGGCTCTCGTGTCCCTGGGCGGGCAGATCCAGCCGCCGGGTCTGGGGCGCGTAGCCCAGGCAGCTGACGGTGAGTTCCAGGGGACCCGTCACGCCGTTCAGCACGGCCAGCCCCTCCAGGGAGGTGGCCGCCCCGCGCCCGTCCGGCAGCACCACGTTGGCGCCGGCCACGGGCTGGCCCGCGGGGTCCTTCACTTCCACGTGCAGCATGGCGGCCCGCAGGGGCAGCGCCAGCAGCAGGGCCGTCAGTCCGCTGACGACCGGCAATGGCTTGAACATGATTCCTTCCTTTCTTCCCCGTTCCCGACGGACGCTCCGCGGCGACGACGCCACCCCGCGCACGAATCGCGCAGGGCCGGGAATGCTGATGATGACGGGTATGGCGAAGCCGCCGCCTGAGGCGGACGAGCTCCGGAAGAAAGGCTCAGGCTTGGGGGGGATGCTCCGGCGGCGCCGGGCCGCAGTCCGGCGGCGCATTCGGCTGGAAGCGGACGCTGAGACCCAGGCAAAGGGGCTGCGGCAGACCGGGTTCCGCGGACAGGCAGGCCAGCAGCACGGGCACCGGACTGCCGCAGGCACAGGCCGTGGTGCTCTGCTCGCAACAGCCGTCGGGATCCGGCAGCGCGGGATTCTCCACCCGGGGCAGACTGGCGGGAGGCGCGGCGTCGGCGCAGTCCGCAGCTCCGCTGACCGACTCCGGCCCGCAGCAGCAGCACTCGCTTTCCGCCGCGGGAGCGTCCCCCGTGCAGCAGGCGCAGGCCTCGTCCCCGCTGATGGTCTGGGGGGCCGCCGGCAGATCGGCGGCCAGCCGGGGCTGGGCCAGCACGAAATTCAGGAGAGGCAGGAGCAGCAGCAGGGCCGTCCACGCCCGCCAGCCGCCCGGAGTCCGGGCCTGGTGGGGAAGTCGACTGGCTGCGCTGCGCCTGTTCATGGAATCGTCCCGGTTTTGCGTGGGGCCAAGGATAGCTGCCTGCCGGCTGTAAGTCAATGGCCACGAACAAAGTAGGGGAAAGAGGCCGCGGGCCTCTCCGGCAGCGGAGCGCCCGCGCCCCGCCAGCCCCTTGCACTCTTGCAGCCTCATGTCTACGTTGCCAGCGCATCGCTGAATCCCGCCGGTGCGGGAGCGGGGGACCCAACTATCGGGGCGAAGCGCCACCCGGCGCGGGGCAATCTCTTCGGCCCCAGCCCGCCAGCTAACCTCGCAAGCGTCGAAGGGGGCGTTTTCCGGTCAGCCGGACCACACCTCCAGGTTCGGACCGGGCGCGGGAAACAAAGCCACAAGCCGTCACCAGCACCCTTTCCGGACCGCAAATTTCTCGGTCAGGACACCCTGTTCCCGGAGTCCAATCCAGAGCGGGGGGTGCTCCACGACCGCAGCGCAAACGAGGCCCCCGCGGGGGCCTCGTTCTGCAATGTCCAACTCATGTCAGCCGAGGAAGTCCTAGAACTCATTTCGTCACTCCGCGAAGGGACACGCCACCTGACGGCCGTCGGCCAGGGTGCGGTAGGCGGGGATGTCCCGCGCGCACTCCGGGCGCACCACCGGGCAGCGCGTGCGGAAGGCGCAGCCGCTGGGCTTGGCGATGGGGTTGGGCACGTCGCCCTGCAGGAGCTTGCGATCCTTGGTCTTCACGCGGTCCGGATCCGGCAGCGGCACGGCCTCCAGCAGGGCCTTGGTGTAGGGATGCTTGGGGTTGCGGTAGATGTCCTGGGCCTTGCCCAGCTCCACCATGCAGCCCAGGTACATCACGGCGATGCGGTTGCTGATGTGCTCCACCACCGAGAGGTCGTGGGCGATGAACACGTAGGTCAGGTTGAACTCCTCCTGCAGGTCCTGCAGCAGGTTGATCACCTGGGCCTGGATGGAGACGTCCAGCGCGCTCACCGGCTCGTCGGCCACGATCAGCTGGGGATTGGTGGCCAGGGCGCGGGCGAAACCCACCCGCTGGCGCTGGCCGCCGGAGAACTCGTGTGGGTAGCGGTAGGCCTGTTCCTTGGAGAGGCCCACCTTGTCCAGCAGCCAGAAGACGCGTTCGTTGACGTCCGCCACCTTCATGCCCGGCTGGGTGATCTGCAGCGGCTCGGCGATGATGTCCCGCACCAGCATGCGCGGGTTGAGGCTGGAGAAGGGATCCTGGAAAATCATCTGGATGTCGCTGCGGTACTTGCGCATCTGGTTGCGCTTCAGCCGCGCCAGGTCCACCCAGCCGTCCTCCGAGGTGTTGAAGTTGATCTTGCCGTGGACCTCCACGTCCGGCGAGCCCGACTGGAGGATGTTCACGATGGCCCGGCCCACGGTGGTCTTGCCGCAGCCGGACTCGCCCACCAGGCCCAGGGTCTCGCCCTTGTTCAGTTCGAAACTCACGCCGTCCACGGCCTTCACTTCGGCGACCTTGTGCAGCATGATGCCGCCGTGGATCGGGAAGTGGACGCGCAAATCCTCCACGCGCAGCAGGGCGTTCTTGTCGCTCTCCGTGCTCATGCGTTCTCTCCCCGCAGCTTGGCGTCCTTGGAATACAGGTGGCAGCGCACCTGGTGGTCCGCGGCCAGTTCCACCAGATCCGGCACCAGGCTTTCGCAGTGCGGCATGGCCTTGTCGCAGCGGGTGCAGAAGCGGCAGCCCTTGGGCATCTCCAGCATGGAGGGCACGGAGCCGCGGATGGTGGACAGGCGGTGCTGGCGCTCCTTGTCCGGCCGGGGCAGGCTGCCCAGCAGACCGGCGGTGTAGGGATGGGCCGGCGTGTTGAACAGGACGTGGCTGCTCGCCACCTCCTGGATGTGCCCGCCGTACATCACGATGACGCGCTCGCAGGTTTCCGCCACCACCGCCAGATCGTGGGTGACCAGCACGATGGAGGCCTCCTGGCGCTTCTCCTTCATCTGCAGCATCAGCTGGAGGATCTGGGCCTGGATGGTCACGTCCAGCGCGGTGGTGGGCTCGTCGGCGATGAGCAGGGCCGGGTTGCAGACCAGGGCCATGGCGATCATCACCCGCTGGCGCATGCCGCCGCTGAATTGGTGCGGATAGTCGTCCATCCGCTTCTCGGGGGCCGGGATGCCCACCAGCGCCAGCATCTCGATGCCCAGCGTGCGGGCTTCCTGCTTGCTGATGTTGCGGTGGAAGCGCACGGCCTCGGTCATTTGCATGCCGATGGTGAAGACGGGGTTCAGGCTGGTCATCGGCTCCTGGAAGATCATGCCGATGTCCTGGCCGCGGAACTTGCGCATCTCGTCGTAGGAGAGCGAGAGCAGGTTGATGGCCTGGCCGTCCTTGTGGTAGAGGATCTCGCCGCCCACGATGCGGCCCGGCGGATCGGGAATCAGGCGGTTGATGGACAGGCAGGTGACGGACTTGCCGCTGCCCGACTCGCCCACGATGCCCAGCACCTCGCCCCGGAGGATGTTGAAGGACACGTTGTCCACCGCCTGCACGGTGCCCGCCTCCGTGTAGAAGTGGGTCTGCAGGTTGCGGATCTCGAACAGCACGTCCGCTCCGGCCGGCGGGCGCGGGGCAGCTTGGTTCAGTTGACTCATGCGAAAAGCTCCTTGCAGCGCTGCAGCCTAGCGCAGGCGCGAGTAGACCTTGGGATCGAAGGCCTCGCGGATGCCTTCGCCGATGAACACCACCATCAACAGGGTCAGGAAGAAGGCCGCTTCCGGCGCCAGCACCAGCCACCAGTCGGTGATGTTGGCCATGCCCACCTTCACCATGTTGCCCCAGGACGGTTCCTCCGGCGGCAGGCCGAAGCCCAGGTAATCCAGCGAGACCAGCGCGCCGATGTTGCCCACCACGGCGAAGGGGCCGAAACTGATGATCGGCGTCAGGCTGTTGGGCAGGATGTGCTTGAAGATGATCCGCCGGTCGCTGGCGCCCATGCTCACCGCCGCCTGCACGTAGTCCTTGGTCTTCTCGCGGTAGAACTCGCCGCGCACGTAGCGCGTGATGCCCATCCAACCCCACATGATCATGAGCACGGCCAGCAGCCAGAAACTGGGCTTCACCAGCGTGACGATGATCATGATCATGAACAGGAAGGGCACGGCGGACCACAACTCCACCAGGCGCTGCACCAGGATGTCGAAGGTGCCGCCGTAGTAGCCCAGCAGCCCGCCCACGCTCACGCCGATCAGGTAGGAGAAGATGGTCACCACCAGGGCGAAGCTGATGGACACGCGGTACCCGTAGACCAGCCGCGACAGCACGTCCCGGGCCCGGTCGTCCGTGCCCAGCCAGTGGGTTCCGCCCGGGCGGTGGGGCGGCGTGCCGGGCAGGTCCAGCAGGCTTTCCTTGGGCCCGTAGGGATAGACCGGCATCAGCACGAAGTCGCCCTTGCCCTCGGCCTTGTACTGGGCTTTCAGGTTGCGGTAGTTGGGATCGCCGATCCGGTTCTGCCCCAGTTCCTGGGCCGAGATGTAGCTGGTGAAGAGCGGGAAGTGGTACTCGCCCTGATGCTTCACCACCAGGGCCTGGTTGCCCACCACCAGCGGCAGGCCGAAGGAGAGCAGGTAGGTGCTGAAGAAGATGAGCAGCGACCAGTAGCCCCGCTTCATGGACTTGAATTTGCGCCAGCGTTTGGCGTTCAGCGAAGTGCCAACGACGAGATCCGGCTTGTTAGCCATCGTGGTGCTCCCAGGTGCCTATTTGAAGCGGATGCGCGGATCGATCGCCGCGTAGATCATGTCGGACAGGATGTTGCCCATCAGCCCGATCACCGCGCTGATGACCATCGAGGACAACATCACGGGATAGTCCCGGTGAATCAGGCTGTTGAAGCCCAGCAGGCCGAAGCCGTCGATGTTGAACACCTTCTCGATCAGGTAGCTGCCCGCGAAGATGATCCCGATCAGGTGCCCCAGCCCGGTGGCCAGGGGGATCAGGCTGTTGCGCAGGGCGTGCACGAAGACCACGCGCTTTTCCGAGAGGCCCTTGGAGAAGGCCGTGCGCACGTAGTCCTGGGAGAGGTTCTCCATCCGGCTGTTCTTCATCAGGATGGTCATGCTGGCGAAGGAGCCGATCTCCCAGGCGATGATGGGCAGGATGGTGTGGTGCACCTGGTCCCAGATCTTGGCCCAGAAGCCCAGGTATTCCCAGTCCTCGCTGCGGAAGCCGCCCAGCGGGAAGACGTCCCAGAAGGAACCGCCGCCCAGCAGCACCAGCAGCACGGCGCCCAGGGCCCAGCCGGGGATGGAGTAGCCGATGAAGACGATCACCGAGCTGGCCGTGTCGAAGCGGCTGCCGTGCTTGACGGCCTTCCAGACGCCCAGCGGGATGCAGATGCTGTAGACCAGCACCAGGCCGATCACGCCGAAGTAGATCGAAACCGGGAACTTGGACTTCATCACGTCCCAGACGGGCCGGCTGTAGGTGTGGGAGCGCCCCAGGTCCAGGTGGAAGATGCGGATCAGCCAGGCGCCGTAGCGGCCGTAACTGAAGGTCTTCCAGACCAGGGCCACGGGTCCGGTGCCCTTGGCCTCGTTCTTGGCGGCCCAGCCCTTGACCTGGGCCAGCTTGGTCTCATAGTCCTGGCTGATCCAGACCGGCAGGGCCAGCCGCTTGATCAACAGGTCCACGGCCTTTTCCCGCTGGCTCGCGTCCAGCTGGCCGCTCTCGTCCAATGCCACTTTGAGCAGAGCCGGCACCGCGATGTCGGCGCAGGCGATCACATTGGAGCGCAGCTGTTCGATCCGTTCGCGCTCCGCCTTGATCTCCTCCCGCAGGTGGTTGACCTGGGCCCGCATGGGGGCCGTGTCCTCCCCCTCGCGCATCCGCCCCAAGAGGGAGGTCAGCTGGACTTCGCGCTCCTTGAGCGCCGGTTCTTGCCGCAGGCCTTCCATGTACCGCGTCACCTGCTTCTCCGGACCCCAGATCCGGAAGTTCAGCAGCACGGGCTTGTCGTATCCGTAGTAGGCCTTCATCTCCTCGAGGGCCTCGGCCGGGATGGTGGTCCCGCCGGAAGCCACGTCGTTGCTGCCGCCGGCGCCGGCCTCGCCCATCTGCGTCATGCCCATCTTCAGCGAGATGATCTCCTGCTCCAGCGGTCCGCCTGGAACGAACTGAATGATGGTGAACGCGATCAGGGTGATGCCGATGAAGGTGGGAAAGGCCAGCAGGAAGCGGCGGATGAAATAGGTGGTCATGGGACCTTCCTGGTTGTCCTGCGATCGTGGGAAAAAGCCCGCCGGCCTGGGTAGACCGGCGGGCGTCGGAGTCTAGCGGGCGATCGTGGCGGGGTCGTACCCCTTCCAGTAATCGATCTCGACCTTCTCCAGCGGCATGTTCTGGTCCTTCTTGATGGCCTTGACGAGCGCCTTGTGCTTGTCGGCGTCGTACCACCACAGGCTCACGATGGAGCGCCAGTCGCCGGTGCGGGCCAGGCCCCACTCCGGCATGCCGAACTTGTTCCAGTAGCCCACGCGCGTGAAGGGTCCGTACCAGCCCAGGGCTTCCTGATAGCTTTCCATCAGAATGGTGTCCGTGCGCCGGATGAGCTTGATGCGCTCTTCCTGGCTGAAGGTCTTGTTGTAGACCTCGCACAGGCTGTCCAATTCCTTGCTCTTGAAGCCGGAGAGGTTGTTGGTGTTGGGCTCGTCGGCCAGGTTCGACTTGAACGAGGACTCGGGATTGGGGAAATAGAGTCCGGTCCAGGTCTGCCAGTGCATCTTGAACTTGCGGTCCATCACCATTTGGAACTGGGTGGCGGCGGTGGTGGGCTTCAGGTTCAACTTGACGCCGGCCTGCTTGTAGTCTTCCTGGATCACGGTGATGATGCGCTCCCAGGTGGGGCTCTCGTCGGTCATCAGGTCCAGTTCCAGCCGCTGGCCGCGGGCGTTCACCAGATAGCCCTCGCCGTCGCGCTGGGCGAAGCCGGCCTCGGCCAGCAGGCGCAGGCCGGTTTCCGGGTCGTACTTGATCTTCTCGTTGTTGGGATTCTCGTAGACGCTGCCCGGGTAGTAGCTGTGGATGGGCAGGTACTCGTTGTAGAACAGCTTGTCGATCAGCTTCTCGCGGTTCAGCAGGTAGGCGAAGGCGCGCCGCACGCGGATGTCGTTGAAGGGCTCTTCGCGCATGTTGAAGACGAAGCCGCTGGTGCCGTTGGGGTTCTGGGTGTAGATCTTCTTGCGCTGGATCCAGCCCTTGCCCAGCTGCTCGATCTGCTCGGGCAGGAACTCCTTGACCCAGTACTTGGCCTGCCCGACGATGTAGATGTCCAGCTCGCCTTTTTTGAACATCTCGCGCTGCAGGGTCTCATCGGTGACCACGCGGAACTTGACCTTGGTGAAGTTGCCCGAGCCCTTGCCGATGGGGCTGTCCTTGTCCCAATAGTTGCTGGTGCGGGTCATGGTCAGGCTGTTGCCCTGGTTGATATCCTCGTCACGCAGCAGGTAGAGGCCGGAACCGGGCATGGTCTGGTTCTGGAAGCGCTCCATGTACTCCTTGGCCGTCATGGACCCGATGATGTGCGCCGGGTAGATGGACATGGAGGCGCCGAAATAGAGGAAGTGCCGCCAGTTGAGGTCCTTGGTGGAGGTGCGCACCAGGTAGGGGCTGAGCACTTCGGGCTCGCTGTATTGCCGGTAGAGGATGCCGTTGTAGGGTTGCAGCAGGCCGTCGTCCACCATCAGCTTCCAGGTGGCCTTGATGTCCTCGGCCGTGATGCGGTGGCCCGTTTGCCAGCGGGCGTTGGGATTGATGCGGAAAGTGAAGGTCTGGCCGCCCGCGGCGTTGTCCTCGACCTTCCAGTGGGTGGCCAGGGAGGGCGTGAACTCGTCCGTCCAGCTGTCCAGGCCCATCATGGACTCGTACATCATGCCCGAGACCATGCTCATGAAGGCCGTGTTGGCGTCCTTGCCCTCGCTGCGCAGGGTGGCCGGGAACTCCTGCAGGGGGATGCGCAGCATGCCGCCGGGCACGCCGCGGGGGTCGGCCATGGACTTCTGGTTCTCGTTGGTCTTGAAGCCCAGCGAGGCCGCGAGCTGCTCGAAGCCCGCGCCGCCCAACTCCGCGGAGACGTCCGGCAGGGCGCCGGGAGGATTCTCCTGGGTTTCGAAGCCCTTGGAGGCCCAGTACTCAATGGAGTTGATGCCTTCATCCGGCTCCATGACGGGGCCGGTGTCGAAGCGCGCCGTTCCGCCACCGCAGCCGATCAGGCTGCCCATCATGGCCGCGCCGAGCAAGATCAGGATCGAGGACTGGCCGAATCTCATGGCTCCTCCTGCTTCCAGGTGCTGGGTCGATTCCGACCCGGGAAATTGAGTTGGGATGGCGCGCCGTCTGACAGCTTGTCGGCTTTCTTGCCGCGCGCCAACAGGTTAAGGCGAAAACATACCAGTCAGCTGATTGAGTTCCAATGAACCAGCTTCCACAGCAACAACCGCGCCGACTTTTGGGAGGGATCGGACAGGCTCAGCGCCCGCTGAAATCGAAGACCAGCGAGAAGGAACCCAGCCGGCTGGTGATCATGGCCAGCTGCCGGTTTTCCTGGAACCGGACGCCGAAACTCATGGCGGCCTTGTCGCCCTGGGCCCCGTCCAGCTGGTAGCGGTAGATGTGGCTGGGTTCGTCGCGCTTGAGGGGCAGTTCGCGGATCAGGTTCTCCGGGCCGAACAACTCGCGGATATCCGCCAGGGTCAGGGCCGGGAAGCGGGCGTTCTCCCGGGCGGGCACGTGGCTGACAACGCGCTTGTGGAAGACGTCCAGGTCCGTGGCCGGCCCCACGAACTGGCGGATCAGCATTTCGATGCGCGCGTCGCCCAGTTTGTCGGCGAAGCGCTTGTCCACGTGCAGGCCCACCAGCAGGTCGGATTGGAAGCGCAGCTCCAGAGTGACCGTCTTGCCCCGCTGGGGTGGCCGGCGCTGCCAGCGGAAGATCCAGGTCTCGCCCGTGGCGTCCTTCAAGATCCGGCTGGGCGGACGGCCGTTGGCCAGGGCGCGGATGTCCTCCGTGGTCAGCCGCGGCTGCAGGAGCCGGATCCCCGGGCCCTGCACCGGCCCGGCCTTCTCGTAGCGCACGAACTCGTCGAACTTGAGCAGTTGCCGACGAGTGGCCCATAGGTGGTTGACGGTGCTGAGCATGCAACCGCTGGAAATCAGCGCCAGCAGCAACAGCGCCAGCCACTTCCTTTTGCCCATCCCCACCTTCCTCCCGGCGTCCAGCTTGACATGGCTAGGGTGAACTGTTACTCTCACAAACCTTTAACAGGCGAGGAGAGCGGCCCCCTCCCTGTCGGCGGCCCCGCGGCTACCGGGTGCCACCCCGGGCCAATATCCAAGTCAGAGACGATCCTTCACACCCGATATGATGGCTTTCCATTTCCCATCCGACTTTCTGCGCGCCCTGAGACACCTCGCAACCTTTCAGGAAAGCCAGCACCAGCACCTGGAGATCATTTTCTATCTGGCTGCCGAAGGCGGAACCGTGCCCCTGCCGGAATTGAACCGGCTGTTGGCGCATCTGCCCGGCGAAGGCGCTTCCGAGGCCCTGGCCAGCCTGGTCACGGCCGGTCTGGTGGCCTTGCGCCCGGCCGTCGGTCCCGACGGCGAGCTGGAAGAGGCCGAGAGCCTGGTGACCCTGGTGGACAACCTCGAGCCGCTCTTCCGGCTGCCCAGTTTCTACCGCAACCGGCTGCGCCGCAAGATCGTCGGCCGCGACCTGGAGGAGCTGAAGCGCATGTGCGCGGGCTTCTACGCCAGCTCGCCGGAACCCGCCGCCGCGGACTGCCAGGACCGCACCCGCCTGCTGGCCGCCTGCAAGGCCCTGCTCGTCGACTCCGCCGGCTTCCGCAAGGCCCTGGACGAGCACGTCTCCTGGACCGGGCAGGTGATCCTCAAGGTGCTCTCCATGTTCCCCGAGGGCCTGCCCCTGAAAGATCTGCGCAAGCAGATCGGCTTCTTCGGGATCAAGCTCGACTCCGACGAACTCAAGCGCGAGCTGGTGCTGCTCTTCCGGGCCACGGGCCTGGTCTGGACCAGCGACGGCAGCGCGCTGCTCAAGCACGACCAGTACTTCCCCGCCGAGTCCCGCATCGTGCTGGTGCAGGATTCACTGGCCATGATCCGCTCCAATTGCCAGCTGCCCGAGGCGCCGCCCCAGCTCTACCCGGCCTTCAGCGGCCGCCTGGAGCCCGAGGCCTGGAAGGTGCGGCACGAACCCGCGCAGCTCTTCCAGAACGCGCTGATCCTGCTCGTGCATCTGGTCAATCACCGCGTGCAGCGGATCCAAAAAGGCGGCGTGCACAAGACCGAGGTCAAGCGCGTCTGCAGCCTGTTCCAGCCGGCGCAGGAAGACCAGCACCTCTTCAGTTTCCTCTTCGACTACTTCGAGGCCCACGGCATCGTGCAGCTCAAGCACGAGGTCTGGGCCGTGAACGTGCCCGTGGCCGCGGCCTTCTTCCGCCAGCCCGGGGAGAGCCTGCGCCGCATGATGAGCGACGCCTTCGGCGCCGACGTGCTGGCCGCCGGCCGGCTGGAGGAGCACCTGGAGCGCGCCGAGAGCGCGGGCCTGGATCCCCTCAAGCTGCTCTGGCTGTTGCAGCACGTCAGCCCCGCCGCCTGGATCGCGCTGGAGGAATTGACCTTCCTCTACGCCCAGCTGGAAGGCGGGCAGCGCAGCGACAACCAGCGCGTGGCGGTGGAAAAATTCATCACGCATCAGCTGGTCAAGCCGCTGTTCTGGTTCGGGCTGGTGGAACTCTCCAACCACCCGGAGCAGGGCGGGCTGGTCTTCCGGCTCTCGGAGCGCGGCCGGCGCGTGCTGCAGGAAGGGCAGCTGCCCGACGACCTGGACGGCTGGTACGATCCGCAGGAGAAGCTGCTGGTCCAGGCCAACCTGGAGGTCTTCCTGCCCGCGCGCTTCCTGCCCGAGCACACGCTCTTCCTGGCGCGTTTCGCCGACTACGAAAAGGGCCGCTACCGCATCGGCAAGCAGTCCCTCTCCCGTGGGCTGGATTCCGGCCTCTCGCTGGAGCACATCCAGGGCTTCCTGGTGGAGCACTCCTCCCAGTCCATTCCCCAGAACGTGAACTATCTGGTGGAGGAGGTGACCAACCGCCACGGCCACATCCTGGTGGATCCCCAGCTGATGGTGCTGAAGACCGAGAACGCCCAGTTGATGCAGGAGCTCTGCCTGGCCCCGGGCCTGCGCAAGTCCTGGCTGGGGCTCTTCGACGAGCAACTGATGCTGCTGGCCTCCAGCGTGCGGGTCCAGAAGCTGGTGGAGGAGCTGCGCCGGCTGGGCTACATGCCCCGCGTACGCTGGGAAGCCGTCATCGACGACGAGGCCGAGCAGCTCGAACTCTCCCAGGTGGAACGCCTGCGTCTGCTGGCCCTGCTCAAGGCCTATGAATACGCCGAGCGCGTGCATCCCGAACTCTCCGAGCTGCTCAAGGCCGTCAGCGAGCAGCTTACCGACGAGGATCGCGCCGAGATGGGCCTCATCCCCCAGCGCAAACTGGGCGACTCCTACGCCAAGCTCGACGCACTCAGCGCGGCACTGGCGGCGGGCAAGCTGCAGTAGCGGACAAGCAAACACCCTCAACTGCGCCGTAGGCTGGATTCTTCCCCCGCGCCCCGCGGGGGAAGCCGCGCCGCAGGCGCGAATGGGGGCCCGGACTCTCGAACACCCCCATCCCCCGTCGCTACGCGACGCCTTCCCCCGCCGGGGGCGAGGGAAGGGAATTGGCTTCGCCTCGCTTGACCGCAGGGGATCCCAGCGTTCGCTGGGATGACAGGACCGGCGGGGAATGAGGACTCGCCGGGTTCCGAGTGGTATGTTGACCCACCGTGGACGCGGAGCGGAATCCGCCATCCGGCATCAGAATTGAGGGCCGTCCTTCGGGACCGGCCCTTTTGTCAACCGGAGGGGTCATGAGCCTCACTCGCGAGAAAATCCTGTCCATGCCCAAGGCGGAACTCCACTGCCACCTGGATGGATCGCTACGGCTCCCCACCATGATCGAGCTGGCCCGCGAGCGCCATGTAGAACTGCCCAGTTTCGACCCCGCCGAGCTGTTCACCAAGCTGCGCCTGGGCCAGAACTACGAGAGCCTGGTGGACTACCTGGCCGTCTTCCGCTACACGCTGGCCGTGATGCAGGACGTGGCGGCCCTCGAACGCACTTCCTTCGAACTGGCTGAGGACTGCGCCAAGGAGAACGTGCGCTGGCTGGAGGTGCGCTACTCGCCCATCCTGCACATCGAGAAGGGCCTGAGCCTGGCCCAGGTGATGGACGCCGTGCTGGCCGGCCTGCGCCGCGCCGAGCGCCAGTATCCCATCCGCTGCGGCGTGATCGTCTGCGGCATCCGCAACATCAACCCCGCCACCTCCCTGCGCCTGGCCGAGCTGGCCGTGGCCTACAAGAGCGCGGGCGTCGTGGGCTTCGACCTGGCGGGCGCGGAGGCCAATTTCCCGGCCAAGGACCACCGCGAGGCCTTCTACCTCATCCGCAAGAACAACGTCAACTGCACGGTGCACGCCGGCGAGGCCTACGGCCCGGAGAGCATCCACCAGGCCCTGCACCACCTCCACGCCCAGCGCATCGGCCACTCCACGCGGCTGAAGGAGGATGGCAGCCTGCTGAACTACATGAACGACCTGCGCATCCCCATCGAGGCCTGCCCCACCAGCAACGTGCAGACGCGCGTGGTCCAGGACCTGGCCTCGCACCCGCTGAAGTTCTACCTGGACTACGGCCTGCGGGTGACGGTGAACACGGACAACCGGCTGATCAGCGACACGACGATCACCGAGGAGCTGTGGCGCATGACCCAGACCTTCCGCCTGAGCGAGCACGAGGTGGCGAAGATCATCACCAACGGCTTCAAGAGCGCCTTCCTGCCCTACCGGGAGAAGCGCGCCATGCTGCACGCCGCCCTCACAGAGATGGGCTACGATGGCGTGCTGGTGGGTTACTGAGGCAGGGGCCATCCCTGCCGAGTGAACGACTCACCACAGAGGCACAGAGACGATTTCGGATTGAGTGGTGAACGTATCACCGCTCCATGGTGACACAGAAGTTCTTTGGATCAGGCGAGGTGAAGCCCGCAGGGCTGAACCAGAAAATGGGTGAAGCGCGCAGCGCGAACCAACTTCCTGGAGACAGGAAGGAGACGCTGCCGCCAGCGGAAGCCCGCCGGGAGGCGGGCTGACTCTGGCGAGTGAGAAAAAGCGCCTCTTTGGCTCCACCTTTCTGGCGCAAGCAGAAAGGTGGAAAACAAGGGGCCCCGGCAGATGACTGGCGGGGTGATGGGATCCCCCGGTCAAGCCGGGGGATGACGAACGCCTCGCCCCCATCCCATCGCGCTCCGGCAGATGACTGGCGAAGCGATGGGATCCCCCGGTCAAGCCGGGGGATGACGAACGCCTCGCCCCCATCCCATCGCGCCTCGCACAGGCGACAGGATGAGAAGACGAACGCAAGGAACGCGGCCCGCGCTGCGATGACCATAGGAGCGAACGATGAAACACATGCTGAAAGTCCTGGCGCTGGCCGTCCTGGCGCTGTCAGGACAAGTCGCTGCGCAGATGGCCGATCACCCCGTGATCAGCGAACTGCGCTTCTACGAGGTGTCCGGCATCAACGAAGAATTCGTGGAAATCCACAACCCCACGGCTGCCGCGGTGGATGTGGGCGGCTGGAAGATCCAGTACAAGTCCGCCACGGGCACCACCTGGCAGGACAAGCAGACCCTGCCGGCAGGCCAGCTGCTGCTGCCCGGCCGCTACCTGCTTTACGGCGGCACGGCCGTGGTGCCCGCGCCGGATTTCGCCACCGGAGTGGCCCCGGGCTTGGGCAACTCGGGCGGCCACGTGCGGCTGGTCAACGCCCAGTCCGCCACCATCGACCGGGTGGCCTGGCTCACCGGTGACACGCCGGAAGGCACGGTCATTTCCGTGGCCCACGCCCGCGGCGGCAGCTACGAGCGCAAGGCCTTCGAGACCTCCACGGCGGCTGGCATGGCCCCCGGCGGCGCCGACGCGCTGGAAGGCAACGGCTGGGACGCCAACAACAACGCGGCGGACTTCGTCACCCACGACACGGCGGGAACCTGCAGCCCGCAGAACTCCGCCAGCCCGGCCGAGCCCGACGTGCCCCTCGAGGACGGCAGCGGCACGGCCACCATCAGTCCGGACCTGGTGACCACGCCCGACCCGGTGGACGTCTCCATCACGGTCACGGGCGAGGACTACGTGCTGACCATCGTGGAAGTCGTGCTTCCCGAAGGCTGGGAGGCCGCCTCCGTGGCCGTCGAGGGCGCCGGTTTCGAGGGCGGCACCTTCACGTCGAGCAACGGCGTGCTGCGGGTGGAAGGCGCCCAGGTGAGCGACCTCAACGACGGCACCTTCACGCTGTCGGCGGTCAGCCATCCCATGGCCACGTCGGCCTACACCTTCGTCGTGCGCACGGCCGTGGAAGGCGGCACGCCCACGCCCATCACCCAGAGTCCGGCCATCCAGGTCCTCGGCGATCCGATCCCCTGCTCGGCCCTGCGCGAGAACGGCATCGACGGCCTGCCCCTCTTGCTGGGCCAGACCGTGGTGGTGCGCGGCGTGATCACGGCGGACACCCAGCAGGGCGTGGCCGTCTACATGCAGGACGAGACCGGCGGCCTGGTGTGCTACAGCAGCACGCTCTCCGCCGCCGTGAACGTGGGCGACGACGTGACCGTGATGGGCACCGTGACCCACTTCAACGGCCTGGTGGAGCTGACCCCGGCCACCCTGATGGAGACCCACGCCACGGGCGTGGTCGTGGAGCCCACCGTCGTCACCTGCGCCCAGGTGATGGGCCAGGGCGCCGCGGGCGAACCCTACGAAGGCCTGTTGCTCCGCATCGACGGCATCACCGTGGACGGCACGGGCAGCTGGGCGGGCAACACCAACTACAACATCAGCGACGCCAGCGGCGCCAGCCAGATGCGCATCTCCTCCACCTGCGAGCTGGTGGGCACGCCCATTCCCACGGGCGCTTTCGATCTGATCGCCCTCTGCAGCCAGTACGACTTCAGTTCGCCCTACCACAGCGGCTACCAGCTGCTGCCGCGCTTCGCCAGCGACCAGATCCAGCTGGTGGGCCCGGGCATCACCGGCGGCCCCTTCGAGTCGGAGCACCAGACGGACAGCGTCCACCTGGAATGGACCACCCAAAGCGACGGCTCCACCATCTGCGTCTGGGGCGGCGTCGACGGCGTGCCGCTGGACAGCGTGGAGCAGGAGGATTTCACCACCCAGCATGGATTCACCATCACCGGCCTGGAGCCGGGCACGCCCTACTGGGCCCGGGTGGGTTCGCGCAACCAGACCGGCCTGAGCATGGGCAGCGACTACTGGTTCTCCACGGTCTCCCAGGGCAGCCCGGGCACGCTGGAGATCCTCTTCACCCAGGACGCCGAGACCGGCTACGCCACCGAGGGCAACGAAGCCCAAGACGAGATGGAGAACCAGATCCCCATCCGCCTCAACGCCCTGATCGACGCCGCGCAGACCAGCATCGACTGCGCCATCTACAGCCTCAACATCAGCAGCGTCGCCACGGCGCTGATCAACGCCCACGACCGCGGCGTGGCCGTGCGCTTCATCTATGACGCGGACCACAGCCAGCCCGAGGTCAACCAGCTGGTGAACGCCGGCATCACGGTCATCGACAACAGCTTCGGCCAGCACTCCAGCACCAACATCCAGCACAACAAGTTCATGGTCTTCGAGGCCGCGGACGACGACCCCGCCAACGACGTGGTCTGGACGGGCAGCGTGAACCTCATCGACCAGCCCAGCGACAACGGCATCCACGCCAAGGACAACGCGATCCTCATCGCCGACCAGGCGGTGGCCCGCGCCTACACGCTGGAGTTCAACGAGATGTGGGGTTCCGCGGGCATGACGCCCAACAGCGCCACCAGCTACTTCGGCGAGAACAAGACCAACAACACGCCGCACTACTTCCTGGTGGGCGGCACGCCGGTGGAGATCTGGTTCAGCCACGGCGACAACGTCAGCCAGCGCATCGTCAACTACCTGGGCACGGCCGACCACTCGGTCTACTTCTGCATTTTCTCTTTCTCGCGCAATGAAATCGGCTACGGCATGCGCGACGCCCACGAGCGTGGCGCCGTGGTGCGCGGCGTCTTCGACACCCAGGGCGACGAGTTCAGCGAGTGGACCACCCTGCAGGCCTTCGGCGCGGACATCTTCGTCACGGGCGGCTCGGGCGTGCTGCACCATAAGTACATGGTGCTGGACTCCGAGCAGCCGGAAAGCGACCCCGTGGTGATCGCCGGCAGCTACAACTGGTCCAACAGCGCCGAAGACGGCAACAACGAGAACACCGTCGTGATGCACAGCGCGGCCATCGCCAACCAGTACCTGCAGGAGTTCGCGGCGCGCTACCACGAGGCGGGCGGCACGGCGGACTTCAGCGACCTGGCCGAGCCCAGCCTGCGCCCGCAGGCCGTGCGCATCGCCGGCGCGCACCCCAATCCCTTCAATCCGGCCACCACGCTGGAAGTCGTGCTGCCCGAAGCCGGTCCGCTGACGCTGAGTGTGTACGACTTGGCCGGACGCCTGGTGGCGCGTCAGCAGCTGGACTGGGCGCCTGCCGGCTTGTCCACCCGGCGGCTGGACCTGGGCGGACATGCCAGCGGCCTCTACGTGGTCACCGCCGAGCACGCCCGGGGAGCGGACAGCGCCAAGCTTCTGTTGGTGAAGTAGCCCATCGCCACAGCCTGATCTTTGAGCCCCCGACCCCGCGGTCGGGGGCTTTTCATGGGCGGGGCCTGCGGGGTTGACTGGACTTCAACCCATTCTCACGTCAACACAGCTGGAGCCTTCGTCGCAATCCCGGCCGGCCCTGTTGCGAACGTCAAGCGCACGGATGCCTGGGGAAATTCTCCCACCTGGAACCCCTGCTTTCCGGGGAACCTGAACATATCAGCTTTCCGTTTGGAAGCGGCGCCCCCGGAAACTCCCTTCTAGGGGCGGGCGGGGGGGTTAGTGGGAGGGCGCGTGTGTTCATTATTTGAAATTCCCCTTGAACCTGCTGCCACACCTGAGGAACCGTTCAGCCATCTTGTCGCCTTGACATGAAAGCCCGAAACCATGTGCAATTCAAACTTCACGCCCATACAACTCCCCTGTGAACCAGTTCAACCATTTGATCTCAGCTCGACGAGATAACGCATTGACTGTCATCTGACTTCACTGTGCCGATCGCCAGCGCGGAAGAACTCAAAGCAGTGGCACAGGGTTTGCTCCGTACAATCTGAAGCGCCTATCCTTGTACCCACGCCAGCAAGGGACACTCTCATGAAGCCTTCCCATGCCTGCTTGTTCGCGGCTTTGTGTTGGCCGGCATTCGCCTCCGCTCAGGAGCTGCCCCTGGCCTGGCCCGACCGGCCGGCGGGCACCGTGCTGTACGTCGCGCCCACCGCAGCCTTCAACGGGGCCACCTTGCCCATGGGGGACGATCACCTGCTGCTGGCGTGGAGCGACATGCGGGATGGCCGCGGGCGGTTGATGCTGCAATCCTATTCCCTCGACCACCCGGCCGCCGGCGGCGAGTGGACCACGGAGGTGGATGGGCTGGGCACGGTGCGGGCGCTGGCCCACGAGCCCTCCGTCCTCACGCCCTTCATGCCCATCCTGACCGCCGACGGCCAGGGCGGCGCCTACGTCCTGTGGCACGAGATGCTGACGGAGGGGTGGGGCGAGCTGCGCCTGCAGCGGGTGAGCGCCGCAGGGCAGTTCCTCTGGCCGGAGGATCGGCTGGTGGCGCCTGCCGTGCCCGTCCCCGAGAACGACTGCCGCGACGCCGCGGAGCGTTGCCGCACGTGGACCGACGACCTGCGCTGGATGGTGGCCGACGACCAGGGCGTCTGGGTGACGTGGGTGGATCTGGACCGTCGGCGCTGGACCCTGCGCCTGGGGACGGATGGACAGGTCGCCCCGGGATTTCCGCCAACGGGTGTGGAATTGACTCCCGGGGATCTGAGTCGCCAGTTCCACAGCCGGGGCACGACGCTGTTGTACGCCTGGCAGGAAGGCAACCCGCCCGCGGTGCGCGGCAGGGTCCAGGGCCTGTTGCCCGACGGCAGCCCGCTCTTTCCCGCTGGGGCCTTGGCCCTGACGCCGGATGGCGCTTCCGTGAACGAATTCACCCTGCGGCCGGCGGGCGCCGGGAACTGGCTGGCGGCCTGGCTGGACGACAACCAGTTGCGCGTCCAGCTCTTCGACGCCGCCCTGCACGCCCAGTGGGCGGCCGGAGGCATTGTGGCGGGCACCGGAGCCAACAACTTCCACCTGCTCACCGGTCTGGAAACCGGCCCGCCCTGGTTCGTGGTCTTCCAGCAGAACACCGGCTGGCTGGCGCAGCGCCTCGCTGCCGACGGCGCCCTGGTCTGGCCGCAGCCCGCGGCCTTGGCCGTGTTGCCCGGCGAAGAGCAAGGCTGGATGGCGGGCGCCTCCCAGGACGAACAGGGCCTCGTGTACCGGCACTCGGAAGGACAGCTGGACTATCTCCAGCGCCTATCTGCGGATGGCACCCAGCTCTGGTCCCCCGCGCTGGCGCAACTGGAGAGCACCCCAGGCAGCGGCTTCGTGCACGACATGGGCAGCACGCCCAACGGCGAGGTGTGGATCTGCTGGCGGGAACTGGGGGAGGAAGGGGAGCGCGTGCTGCTGCGCCGCCGCGACCTGTCCGGCGCCGAGTTGTTGACGCCCGCGGACGGCCTGGCCCTGGATTTGGGGCCGGTGGCCGAGTCCTGCCTGTCTCCATTGGTGGAAGATGATTCCATTCTGGTGCCCTGGGTGGCGAACAGCCGGGTTTACCTGCTATCCGTCGATCCCGTCTCCGGCGCGCCGGCATGGGGCTGTCTGGAACGCCCGCTGGGATACCACGAACACTGGAAAAGCCCCCCGGTGGCCCCCACGGAGGCTGGCCTTTGGCTGGGCACGGTCACATACCAACAGGAACCGCCCCAATCCCTGCTCTTCCTGCAGCGCACGGACCTCCAGGGTCAGTTGACCCTGCCCTCCACCGTGGTCTTCCCCACCCTGCCGGACACGCTGGACGTGTTCAACTGGAGACTGGCGACGCTGGGCGAGGACGTCGTGGCGGCCGCGCACAGCTGGACCTCGTCGGGATCCCAGATCCGCCTGCAACGCATGGACAGTGCGGGCAACCGGCTCTGGGGCGACGCGGGGGTTCTGCTGCCCACCGGCGGTTCCTCCATTTCCCTCGACTTCGGCATGGTCGCCGGTCCGTCCGGCGTGTTGGTGGTGTGGTCCACCGGGGGCGCCAGCCCGTCCATCTATCTGCAGAAGCTGGACGGGAACGGGGTGCCGCAGTTCTCCGACCACAACGGCCTCGGTCGCCGGTTGGATCTGCCGTTGGCGCCCTGGTCGGGTTCGCGGTTCTCCGAGCTTTCCGACGGCGGCCTGTTGATCAGCAGCCCGGTCAGCCAGGTCCTGCACCTGCTGCGACTGGACCCGGCCGGCGAGGAACTGGGCGGGGTGGAGCTTCCCGGGCACCTGACCCCGGGCACGGCCACGCTGGATGCCGCAGGGCGCTTGTGGTACGCCCACGAGATTCGAGTGGAGCAAGCGGATTCCCTGCAGGTGGTGCGCGTGGATGCCGGCGGTGGGGAGTCCGGCCGTTGGACCTGGCCGCTGGATGGGAATCTGCTGCTGGACGCGGCGGCGTTCGTGTTCACCGGCACGCAGACGGCCCTGGTGGCGGTCTCCGGCGAGTACAGCGACGAGCTGGGTCCGCAAGCCGCGGCTTACCTGCTGGACGAGGATGGAAGCATCGGGACCCTCTTCGACGCGCCGATCCATCCGGTGCCCTACGTGGCGGGACAGCCCCGGCTCGTGGCCGCCCCCGCCGGAGACGTGCTGCTGCAGTGGCGCGACCTCCGGGGGAGCGCGCAGGGTTACGGCTACCAGACCCGTCTGGCCCGCCTGGATGTGCTGGACCCGGGAACTCCGGTTTCGCCGACCACGCGCCCCGCCCGCCTGCAAGTGGCCTCCGTGCACCCCAACCCCTTCAACCCGGTCACCCAGGTGGAAATCATGCTGCCGGAAGCCGGAGCGCTCACGCTCACCGTCTATGACCTGGCGGGTCGGCGCGTGTACGGGCCGGAGACCGCCTGGGCCCCGGCCGGACTCTCGCGCCAGCGGCTGGATCTGACGGGCCACGCCAGCGGCCTCTACGTGCTGAGCGCCGAGCACGCGCAGGATCGGGTCAGCCGCAAATTGTTGCTGGTGAAGTAGCGACCCTGACAACCATGAATCATCAAACCCCGTTGGCGTCCGCGTCAGCGGGGTTTTGCACGAAAAATCAGCGTCCGCGTGAACCACTCTTCAAAAAGCTCAAGATTCGCCAGCTTGCCTGCCGATACACAAGCAATCCAACAAGACAGGACCCCATTGTCGGTGGTCTTGACACAAGCTGAACAGACTGGGAGGACCCATGCGCTTCAATGATCTGAAATGGCTGAAGAGCGGGATGCTTGCGCTGCTGGTGGCGGGCGGCACCCTGGGCTTTGTCTCCTGCTCCGACGACGAGGAAGAGGACAACAACACCTCCTACGATCCGGAGTACGTCAGCGGCTCCACCAATGCCGCCGGCTTGGCGGCCCTGGATCTGGAGAACTACAACGTGGCCGTCACGGTGCTGAACGAGGCCAACCTGCCCGTCACCGGCGCCACCGTGGACGTCTTCCAGGGCGAGAGCTTCGCGCTGCTGTGGGTGGAATTGATGGGCTACTACCCGGTCTTCCAGGTGCTGGAGCTGGGCACGCAGGAACTCTACACCATCAACCTGACGCTGATCGAGTCGGGCGGCTTCTTCCAGACCTTCGAGGCGGATCCGGCCCACATCACCCAGCTCTTCGCTGACGGCTCCGTAACGCCGCATTGCTTCGAGGGCACGCTGAGAGACCTCTACATCGCGGCGAACACCACGCTAGGCGCCTATTGGGCCGTGCGTGTGTACGGCGAGGCCGCGGCGCTGGGCGATCCCGGCATCGTCAACCTGGGCATGTTCTCGGAGGGTCTCAACGAAGCCTACTTCGAGCAGCTGATGTTCGGTGCGGCCAGCATCTACGAGGGCGACGTCGTCCAGTACTGCTTCTACACGATCCATGCGGGCGGCCAGGACTACTACCTGCCCTACATCCAAATCGGCGACGTGATCTCCCAGCAGGAAACCGAGTACGACTACAAGTTCATCCTGACCTGGGGCGAGGCGCCCAGCGACCTGGACTCGCACCTCTACACGCCGACCATCGAAGGCAGCGCCTACCACGTGTATTACGCCAGCCGCGGATCCGGCGAAAGCGCCCCCTACGCCTGGCTGGACGTGGACGACGTGACCTCCTGGGGCCCGGAAGCCACCACCATCGAGACCCTCTACCCGGGCACCTACACCTTCGCGGTGTATGACTGGTCGGGCAACGGCCTGCTCTCCACCTCCGGCGCCCACGTGGAGGTCTTCAACGGCCGCACGCGGCAGGGCGGCTACGACGTGCCCGCCACCGGCGGCGACCAGCCGCATTGGTGGTGGACCGTGGGCACCGTGGACGGCACCACGGGCGAGTTCACGCTGGTGAACACGCTGACCGCGGGCAGCCCGGCAGGCGCCCCGGCCAACGAAGTGATGCCCAGCAAGTAAGCCGGCCGCATCCGTGAGACAACAAAGGCCCCGGCAACCGCCGGGGCCTTTTCATGCGGTGTCTGGCACGGTGCCTGACACCACGGGGGTGATTCGTCCACTGCGCCGGACAGGTGTCAGGGCTTGCGCACGCCCAGCAGGCTGAGAATCATCCGCACCATCTCCTCTTCGCTCACCTGCACGTTGTTGATCACCAGATGGAACCAACGCAGTGTCTGGCACGGTGCCTGACACCACTTGGGCGATTTGTCCACCGCGCCGGACAGGGCTCAGGGCTTGCGCACCCCTAGCAGGCTGAGGATCATCCGCACCATCTCTTCCTCGCTCACCAGCGCGTTGTTGATCACCAGATGGAAACTGGTCACGTCCTCCGGCGAGGTGCCGAAGTAGCGCTGGAGGAACTCCCCGCGCTCCCGGTCCTTGAGGCGGGTCAGCGTGCGCGACTCCGTCTCCGTCAGGTTGTTGAGCCGGGCGTGCTCGGCCACGCGCCACTCGAAGGGCGCCATCACCCGCACATGCAGGCCGCCCAGGATGTCCCGCGTGACCATGTGCGAGGCCCGCCCCACGAACACGGCGCGACCCGAGAGGGCCAGGTTGCGCATGGCGTTGGCCCAACGGTTGAAGATGGAGAGATCCGAAGGCGCCGCGCCGAAGGTGCTGTTCAGGTACTCCTCGAACTCCAGGTTGCGGCGCTGCACGTGCTCCTCGAAAAAGCGCCGGTTGAGTTCCGGGTCGCCGTCGATGTAATCAAACACCCGGCGGTCGTAGACGGCCCACTGCTCCTCCTCCATCTTGCCCGGGTTGAGGGCCGCCAGCAGCGCCAGACCCAGGCGGAATCCCGAGCAGCCGAATTCCCGCGAAATGGTGATGAAGGGCTGGGCGCGCGTGGGCTGGGGCTGCTGCAGTTTGCGGCGCAATTCGAACAGATGAGCCTGGCGCTGCACCAGCTTGTCGATGGTCGTGGCCTTGTCCGACATGCGGTCCTCCTGTGGATGACGCGGGCAGCTTAGCAATCCAGCTGTGGCTCGTGGAGGACGAACGGGCCGTTCGACCGGCAGACGTCGCAGTCGCCGCAGGGCGCCCCCGGCTCGGCGCCGAAAAAGCGGTGCAGGAAGCGGTGGCGGCACTCCGCGGCCCCCACGTAGCGCACCAGATCGTGCAGGCGGGTCAGGTCGCCGCGCTTCTTGGCCGCGGCGCGCTCCTCGTCCGCCAGCGGTTCGGGCAGACGCTCCCGCAGCACCTGGACGGCGCCGCGCTCGAGGTCGCCCTCCAGCACGCCGTGCCGCTCCAGCAGGCTCAGCGCCGTCTCCAGCCGGAAGTCGAAGCGGCTCTTGAAGACCAGCTCTTCGCGCAGGAAATCCAGCCCGCCCGCCTGCACCTCGCCGGGGCGGTCGCGCAGCAGCGTCAACAGCCGCTCCAGGAAACCCGGGGCGGGATTGGCCCAGTCCACGAACTGCATCTGGATCAACAGGTCCTGCTGGTCGTAAAGCAGCACGCAGTCCGCCGGCCGACCGTCCCGCCCGGCGCGGCCGATCTCCTGGGCATAGGCCTCCAGCGAACCCGGCACCTCGGCGTGGGCGATCAGGCGGATCTGCGCCTTGTCCACCCCCAGGCCGAAGGCGTTGGTGGCCAGCACGCGGGCCTGCGGATCGCCCATGAAGGCCTCCTGCACGGCACGGCGGCGCTGGCGAGGCAGCTGGCCGTGGTAGACCAGGTGCGGCAGGCCGGCCTTCTCCAGCAGCGGGGACAATTCCTCCAGGCTGCGGATCAGCGCGAAATAGACGATGGCCGAGCCCTCTGTCTCACGCAGCAGGCGGATCAGCCACTCGGCCTTCTCCTTCACGCCGTGCACGTCCTGGACGGCCAGCCGCAGGTTGGGCCGCTCCACGCCGTCGTGGAAGAGCCGGATCTCGGCGGGTCGCAGGCCCAGCTGCCGGACGATGTCCTCCTGCACGCGGGGCGTGGCCGTGGCCGTCAGCGCCAGGGTGACCGGGTCCTTCAGCAGCTGCCGGAATTCAGCCAGACGCGTGTAGTCCGGCCGGAAGTCGTGGCCCCACTCGCTGATGCAGTGGGCCTCGTCCACGGCCAGGAACTCCACAGGCCGCGCGGCCAGGGCCTGCCGGAAGGCGGGTTTGCGGAAGCGCTCGGGCGAAACGTGCAGCAGCCGGTGGCGGCCCTGGGCCAGCGCGCTCAGGATCCGCCCGCGTTCCGCGCCGGACTGGCTGGAGTTGAGGGTCACCGCGTCCAGGCCCCGGGCGCGCAGGGCGTCGGTCTGGTCCTTCATCAGCGCGATCAGGGGCGAGACCACCACCGTCAGACCAGGCCGGGCCAGGGCCGGCAACTGGTAGCACAGACTCTTGCCCTGGCCCGTGGGCATCACCACCAGGGCGTTGCCGCCGGCCAGCACGTGATCCACCACGGCCTCCTGCTGCCCGCGGAAGGACGGATGGCCGAAGTGTCGGTGCAGCAGCTCGCGCGCCTCCAGGCTCACGCGGGCCCGTCCCCGCCGCCGGCGGCCGCGGTCCGCGGAAACTCCCCGCGCGCCTCCAGGGCCCGGGCGAGTTGCTCCAGGCGCCGATCCTGCTCGCGCAGCACCTGGTTCAGCTGCTCCGTCAGTCGCTCCAGGTGCGCCAGTTTCTCCTCCACCCGCCGCAGTCGCTGCTCCACGTCGTCCTCCTTCCCTGTCCCGCGGGATGCCGCCCCGCTGCCCTACCTTCCTACCGCGACCGGCCGGCAGGATCCTTCGGCGCGCCAATCAGGGAGTCCCCCATGACCCAGGCCCGCCAGGGCATCTTCTTCGCCACGGGCGCCTACCTGCTCTGGGGCTTCTTCCCCATCTACTGGAAGGCCCTGGGACAGGTGCCGGCGGGCGAGGTCCTGGCCCACCGCATCCTCTGGTCCTGCCTGTTCCTGGCGGGATTCCTGCTCACCCGGACCCGCCGTGCCCATGTCCTGGCCGCGCTGCGCAACCGGCGCGCCCGCTTGGGCATCGCCGCCGCGGCCCTGCTCATCAGCGTCAACTGGCTGACCTACATCTGGGCGGTGAACTCCGGCCACGTGCTGGAGAGCAGCCTGGGCTACTTCATCAACCCGCTGTTCAGCGTGCTGCTGGGCGTGCTGGTGCTGCGTGAGCGCCTGCGCCCCCTGCAGTGGATTCCCCTGGCCCTGGCCGCGCTGGGCGTGCTGCTGTTGACCCTGGCCCAGGGACGCCTGCCCTGGATCGCGCTCACCCTGGCCGTGTCCTTCAGCCTCTACGGCCTGGTGAAGAAGACCACGGCCCTGGGCTCGCTCACCGGCCAGGCATTGGAGACGGCCCTGCTCTTCCTGCCCGCGCTGGGCTGGATCCTGCTGCAGACGCCCTCCGCCCCGCCGCGGCCGGCTCCGATCTGGATCCTGCTGGTCTGCGCGGGTCCGGTCACCGCCGTGCCCCTGCTGCTCTTTGCCGCCGGAGCCCGGCGCATCCCGCTCTGGCAGACGGGCCTGCTCCAGTACCTGGCCCCCAGCCTGCAGTTCATGCTGGGCGTCTGGCTCTATCACGAAGAGCTGGGTCCGGGACGTCTGCCGGGCTTCCTGCTGGTCTGGAGCGGGTTGGCGCTCTTCGCCGCCGAGAGCCTCTGGCGCGCGCGGCTGCGTGCCCCACTTCCCGCCGACTCCTAGCGTCGCGCCTGCCACCCCCGCTCGCGCAGCAGGCCCTTGAGCTGGGGCAGGGCGCGGAGGGCGGCCTCGCGGCCCGCCTGCCGGCCGGCCTGCACGTCGTCGAAGGCGTGGAAGTCCAACCCGGTCAGGTCCGGCCGGATCACCAGGTCGGCCAGGGCCCGACGCTGCTCGACGTTCTGCTTCTGGATGATGAAGTAGCTCTGGCGCAGCACGTCCACGGGGCCCTTGATCTCGCGCTCCAGCAGCGGATGCGAGACATCCACGGCCACGACGATGGCGGCGCCGGCCTCCCGGGCGCTGAGCACGGGCACCTCGTCCGTCAGGCCGCCGTCCACCAGCAGCCGGCCCTCCCAGACAATCGGTTCGAACAGCCCCGGCACGGTGGCGGAGGCCAGCATGGCCTCCAGCAGCGGACCCCGGCGCAGCATCACACGCTCGCCGCTGGCCAGGTCCGTGGCCACGCAGATCAGCGGCAGCGGACAGTCCTCCAGCCGCTGCACGAGGAGCAGGGGCGCCAGCTGCCGCCGCACTTTGTTCCACTCCAGCAGGCCCAGTCCGGCCCACTGCAGGTCGCCGATCCGCCACAGGTTCATGCCCTCGGCCCGGTTGGCGATCTCCGCCGGCGAGAGACCCGCGCAGTAGAGCCCGCCCATGATGCTGCCAATGGACGTGCCCAGCACCAAGTCCGGCCGCAGACCCTCCTCCTCCAGCACCTCCAGCACGCCCAGATGGGCGTAGCCCAGGGCCGCGCCGCCCCCGAGCGCCAGGGCGAAGCGGGGCGGCGGCGGGGCCGCGCCGGCGCACACTACCCAGACCAGCAGCAGCCAGGCGCTCAGGCGGGTCTTCATGGCGCGACCTCCGTCAGGCGCACGCACCAGGCGGAGTGCTTGCGCACGTTGAACACGCCGCGGTCGAGAATCCAGTACTGGCCCTTGATGGCCAGCAGGCGGCCCTCCACGGCCTCCTCCTTCTCCAGGTTGCGGCTGAGGACCTTGCTGGGCCACTCCAGCGCCGGATAGGTGAAGCGCCAGGGCTCGCGCTCGGGCAGCACCTCGCAGGGGAAACGGTCCCCCAGCAGGTCCAGCACCCGCCGGCGCTCCGCCGCCAGGTCCACCTCGGGCACCTCGTGGCGCAGCATCTTCTGCCAGTGGGTCTTGTCCGCCAGATGGCCGGCCAGGAACTGCTCCACCCGCCCGACGGAGAGCCGGTCGGGCAGGCGCAGCACGGGCAGCGCCAGACTGGCCCCTTGGTCCATCCAGCGCGTGGGCACCTGGCTCTCCCGCGTGATGCCAACCTTCAACCCGCTGCTCACGGCCAGGTAGAGGATGTGCGGCCTGAAGCAGTGGGTCTGGCCCCAGTCCGGATCCCGGCAGGGGTTGGCCTCCTGATGGAAGTGGCAGAGCTCCGGCTTGACGATGCAGATGTCGTTCTGCGGCAGACGGGCGAAGCAGGGATAACAGGAACCCTCGCCGTAGGGCTTGGCCGTGGGGCTGCCGCAGTGGATGCAGCGCAGCCCGCCGTCCCGGGACAAGCGCAGGCGTCTCCCCAGCAGCGGATTCAGGTCCAGCCCCGGCCCGCCGAAGGCGTCGCGCAACCGGTAGCGCACCGGATCCGCGACGGCCGTGTCCATCTTGGTCAAGGTTCCCCGCCACATCTGCCCTCCTGAAGCTGCCGTCCGACTCCTGCCAAGATACCACCCCGGACACCGTGCGGGGCCATTTGGCAGGTCACCCAAATTCAAGTTCTGACTGGAAATAGACGATGTAGACAACAGCTTCGCCCCCCCGACGGCACTTCAAACGACCCGCCCGCGCGGGTCCCCGCGGCGGAGTATCCGGCATGCCTGACCCAATGGAACGCGAATCGATGAACCCCCTGGATGACCTCGGCCCCCGGCTTGTGGGGGACGAACCCGATTCCGCCCTGTTCACGCTGGACGCCGCCGGCCGGGTGAGCAGCTGGGGCCGCCAGGCCGTCGGACTGACCGGGCATGGCGAGGCCGAGATGCTCGGCCAACCCTTTTCCCACCTCTCCGTGGCCACCACCCTGGAATCCTCCCTGCACGCCGACTCCCTGCACCTGGCCGCGCAGGAGAACGGACTGGAGCAGGAGGAGCTGTGGGTGCGCTCCGACGGCAGCACCTTCTGGGTTTCGGTCTTCCTCTCGCCGCTTCACGACTCGGCGGGCAAGCCGGAGGGCTTCGCCGTGCTGGTCCGCAGCCTGCACGGGCCGCGTCAGCGCGAGGCGGCCCTGCTGACCCGCGAGGTGCTCTTCCAGTCCGCCCTGGAGCGCACGCCCGTCTGCCTGCTGGTCACCGACGACAGCGGTGCGCTGGTGCAATCCAACCCGGCCCTCGCGGCCCTGCTGGGTTACACGCCGGCGGAACTGGCCGGGGCGCCGGCCAGCCTGGTCTTCCCCGCCGCGGGCCAACCGTCCGTCCAGGGGCATTTCGAGCGTGTGTCACGGGAGGGTCGGGCGGAGGGTCCGCTCCAGCTGCGCACCAAGAGCGGCGAAACCGTCCGCGTGCAGGCGCATTCCGTGGAACTGCCCGGACACCGTTTCCTCTCGACCCTGCAGGACTGCACGGCCCGTCACCTGACGGAGGAGTGGCTGCGCACCCAGGAGGCCAAGCAGCGCGGATTCCTGGAGAAGGCGCCCCTGGCCATGTTCGTGGTGGACGACCAGGGCCGGCTCGTGGAGACCAACGCCGCGGCCCAGGAACTGCTGGGGTACCCGGCCGCCGAATTCGCCGCCATGACCGTCGAGGACCTCGTGCCCCCCGACCAGCGCCCGGGCGCGCGGGGAGGCTTCTCGTCCCTGGCCGAAACCGGACTGCGCCACGCGGACATCCAGCTGCAACGCCGGGATGGACAGGTGATCTGGGTGACCCTGCACGCCTTTCGGATTGCGCCCGACCTGTTCATGGGATTCTGCCAGGACATCACGGCCAGCCGACAGGCCGAGGAGCGGCTGCAGAAGCAGGAAGCCCAGTACCGGGCCGTGGTGGAGACCTCCGCCGACGGGTTCTGGCTCTGCGACCTGGCGGGGCGCATCCTCGAGGTCAACGACACCTACGTGCGCCGCTCCGGGTACTCGCGGGCCGAACTGCTGGGCATGCGCATCGAGGATCTCGAGGCCCTGGACCCGCCCGAGCGGATCCGCCAGCGCATTGCCGAGGCGGTGGACACGGGCAGCCTGCTCTTCGAAGCGGGGCATCGGGACCGCCACGGCGTCATCTGGCCCGTCGAGGTGACCTGCAGCCACTGGTCCAGCGCCGAGGATCGCCTGTTCATCTTCCTGCGCGACATCACGCGCCGCAAGCACAGCGACGCGGTCCTCCGGGCCCGGCTGCGCATCTCCGAGCAAGCCGGGCACCTGCCCGTGGACGATCTGATGCAGGTGGCCCTCAACGAGGCCGAGGCCCTCACGGGCAGCAGCATCGGCTTCTTCCACTTCGTGGACGAGGACCAGGAGCATCTCACCCTGACGGCCTGGTCCAGCAACACCCTGCTCAACATGTGCTCGGCCCAGGGCAAGGGCGACCACTACCCCATCAGCCAGGCCGGCGTCTGGGTGGATTGCGTGCACGCCCGCCAGCCCATCGTGCACAACGACTACGCCAGCCTGGCCCATCGCAAGGGCATGCCCCAAGGCCACGCCCCGGTGCACCGGGAGCTGACCGTGCCCATCGTCCGGGAGGGTCTGGTGACCGCCGTCATCGGCGTGGGCAACAAACCCGCGGACTACGACGACGAGGACGTCCGGCTGGTCCAGGAGCTGGCGGGCCTGGCTGCGGACATCGTGGCCCGCAAGCGGGCGGAGTCCCAGCTGGACCAGAGCCGGGCGAGCTACCAGCACATCGTGGAATCCGCCAACGAGGGCATCTGGTCCCTGGACGACCAGCACCGCACGGTCTTCCTCAATCCCGCCATGTGCCGCATGCTGGGCTATCACGAGGCCGAACTGGTCGGCCGGCCCGCCGACTTCCTGATCCACGAGGAGGACCTGCCCGCGTATCACGGCCGCACCGAAGAGCGCAGGGCCGGACGGGGGGGGTCCTATGAAATCCGCCTCAAACCCAAGCACGGCGCGACCTGCATCTGCAAGGTGGAGGCCACGGCCCTGTTGCATCCGGACGGGCGCTACAAGGGCTCCTTCGGCCTGTTCACCGACATCACGGCCATCCGCCAGGCGGAACGCGCGCTGCAGGAGAGCGAGCGCTTCGCCCACGGCGTGCTCAATTCCCTCTCGGCGCACATCGCCGTGCTGGACCAGGCGGGTGTCATCCTGGAGGTCAACGACGCCTGGCGGAACTTCGCCCGCGACAACGGCGGCCTGGACCACACCAGCCTGCTGGTGGGCGCGAACTATCTGGACGTCTGCCTCCAGGCCTGCGGCGATGAGACCCAGCCCCAGGCCCGGCTGGCCTTCGAAGGCATCCAGGACGTGATCCACGGACGGGCGGCCTCCTTCGAACTGGAGTACGGCTGCAACGCCCCCGGCCAGGAGCGCTGGTTCCTGTTGCGCGTGCTGCCGCTGCAAGGCTCCCATGGCTCCGTGGTCGTGGCGCACGAGAACATCACCGAGCGGCGGCGCCTGGAAGAGGTACAGGCCTTTCTGGCCCAGAGTTCGGGCTCCGATGGCGTCGACTTCTTCCGCTCCCTGGCGAGCTTCCTGGCCGACAAGCTGTCCGTCGACCACGTCAGCATCGATCAGCTGGATCCCGACGGCCGGACGGCGCACACGCTCGCCGCCTGGGGCGACGGCGCTCTCCAGGAGGGATTCTCCTACGAATTGCGGGACACGCTGTGCGAGCAGGTGGTGCGGGATTCCCTGCTCTGCCTGCCCTCCGGCGTGGCGGCCCATTGTCCCGGGAACGCCCACCTCTGCTCGCTGGGCGCCGAGAGTTATCTGGGCATCGCGCTGACCGGGCACAGCCAGACCCCCAGCGGTCTCATCGTGCTGGTCGGCCGCCGCCCGCTGACCAATCCCCGCTCCGCCGAGGCCGTGCTGCGCCTGGTGGCCGTGCGGGCGGCGGCGGAACTGGAGCGGCTGGAGGCCGAGGCGGCGCTGCGGCAGCGCGAGCGCCTGTTGAATGACGCCCAGCGGTTGAGCAAGGTGGGCGGCTGGGAGTGGGACCTGATCCAGGGGACGATGTCCTGGACGGAGGAGACCTTCCGCATCCACGAGCAGGAACCCGTCCAGCCCTGCCGCCAGGTCGACCAGCTGGTGTCGGTCAGTCTCAGCTGCTACCGGCCGGAGGACCGGCCCATCGTGCGCGAGGCCTTCGAGCGCTGCGCTCGCACAGGCGAGGCCTACGACCTCGAGCTGCCCTTCACGTCGACCCGCGGCACGCCCAAGTGGGTCCGGACGACGGCCGAGGCGGTCTGGCGGGACGGCCGAATCGTCAAGGTCGTGGGCAACCTGGCCGACGTCACCGAGCGCCGCAAGGCCGAGGAGAGCTACCAGACCCTGTTCCGCGAGATGCTGGACGGCTTCGCCCTGCACGAGATCATCCTGGACGGGGCGGGTCGCCCCATCGATTATCGCTTCCTGGCCATCAATCCGGCCTTCGAGCGGATGACCGGCCTGCAGGCGGAGGCCATCGTGGGGCGCACGGCCCAGGAGACGCTGCCCGGCGTGGAAGCCAGCTGGATCGAGGTCTACGGCCGCGTGGCGCTCACCGGCGTGCCCGAGTACTTCGAGAACTACAGCGCCGACCTGGGCAAGCACTTCGAGGTGATGGCCTACCGGCCCGCGCCGGGCCAGTTCGCCTGTGTCTTCGCCGACATCACCCAGCGCTGGCAGAGCGGCCTGGCCCTCCAGCGCCGCATGGAACTGCTGGCCCTGATCGCGGAGACCTCGGCGCGCTTCCTGGCGCTGCCTCTCGAGCAATTGGATGACGCCGTCCAGGAGACCCTCGGCGCCGTGGCCGGAAAACTGGGAGTGGATCGGAGCTACGTCTTCCAGCTGGACTCCAGCGGAGCGGCCTACACCTGCACGCAGGAGTGGTGCGATGCGGGGATCGAACCCCGCTTCAGCCATTTGCAGCGGATCCCGCGCGCCGGCTCGCTTCATTGGGACGAGGCCCTGACGCGCGGCGAGTCCGTGCTGGTGACGGACCTGGAGGAGCTGCCGCGCGCGGACCTTGTGGAACGCATCTGGGCCTCCCTGGCGGGCACCCGCTCCCTGTTGATGCTGCCGCTCTCCTGGCAGGGCGAGCTGCGCGGCTTCGTGAGTTTCGACACCCTCCACGCGGTGCGGGAGTGGTCGGCTGAGGAACAGCACGTGCTAAGCGCGGTCGCCAACCTGATCTCCTCGGCCCTGGAGCGCCGTCAGCGCGAACGAGCCTTGCTGGAGAGCAGCGAGCGCCTGAACCAGGCGCTGGAGGCCGCCGAGTTGGGCTCCTGGTCGCTGGACCTGGCGACAAAGGAGCTTCGCCTGGATCCCCGCGCCAGCCACCATTTGGGACTGTCCCACAACTGCTACAGCCAGGAGGATTTCCTCGAGCGCGTTCATCCCGCGGACCGGGACAAAGTCCAGTCCACCCTCTCCCGGATGGTCGCCGAGTGCGACGACCGCAGCCATTCGCTGGAGTTCCGCATCTGCCTGGACGAACTGCGCGTGCACTGGCTGGCCACCTATTCCCAGGTGATTCGTGCGGGCAACGCGCCGGCCGGCCGGCCGGTGCGGATCGTGGGCATGGTGCAGAACATCTCGGCCCGCGTGCAGGCCGAGCAGGCCCTCAAGCGCAGCGAAGTCCGCTACCGTAACCTGGTGGAGACCACCTACGACTGGATCTGGGAAGTGGACGCCCAGGGCATCTACACCTACGTCAGCCCCAAGTCGCTGGACATCCTCGGCCGCCACGCCGAGGAGGTCGTCGGGCACACGCCTTACGACTTCATGGAACCCGCGGAGTCCGCCCGCGTGCAGGCGGAGTTCCAGGCCATCATCCAGCAGCGAAGGTCCTTCAGCGGGCTGATCAACACGGCCATTCATCGCGATGGCCACCGGGTGGTGCTGGAGTCCAGCGGCATGCCCATCCTGACCCAGGACGGACTGCTGCTGGGATATCGCGGAGTGGATCGGGACGTGACGGCACGCGCCGAGGCGGAACGCCGCACGGCCATGCAGGCCACCGTGAGCCAAGTGCTGGCCGAGACGGCCGTCCTCGAGGAGACAGCGCGACGCATCCTGGAGACCATTTGCCTGGCCGAGGAATTCGAGTTCGGCGCGCTCTGGAGCCTGGACCGCCTCTCCGACCGGCTCATCCCCCTGGCCGTGTGGAGCAGCCCTGACGGCGGCGCGGCCGGGCTGGCGGAGCAGACCGGGGACATGAGCCTGGCAAAGGGCGCGGACCTGCCCGGTCAGGTCTGGGGCGCGGGGGAACCCCTGGCGCTGAACGAGGAGGCCCTGCGGGCCGCATGCACGCGCAGCGCACTGTCCCTCGCCGGCCTGAACGGCGCGCTCTGCGTGCCCATCCAGCACGCGGGCGAGATCATCGGCGCGCTGGAGGTTCTCAGCCGCGCGCCGCTGGGCGCTGATCCGGTCCGCTTTGACGTGCTGATGGGCATCGGACGCCAGGTGGGCCAACACCTCGTGCGCCACCTGGCGCAAGAGGAACTGAAGCACGTGGTCACCACCAGTCCCTCGGTTTCCTACATCCTGCGGCGCACGCCCCGGGGCTTCGTGCCCACCTGGGTCAGCGAGAACATCCAGCAGGTGATCGGCTGCCAGGCCCAGGAGACCCAGGGCGATTGGTGGGAGGAGCACGTCCATCCCGACGACCTGCCGCGCGTGCGGGAGGCCAAGCACGAGATGGGTGACCGTGACCTGCAGGTGATCGAGCACCGGCTGCGCCACAAGGACGGCCACTACCTGTGGGTCCGCGACGAGAAGCGCCTGCTGCGCGACGAGTCGGGCCAGGTGAAGGAAGTGGTGGGCGTCTGGTCGGACATCACGGAGCGGGTCAAGCTCGAGGACCAGCTGCGGCAGTCCCAGAAGATGGAGGCCGTGGGCCAGCTGGCCGGCGGCGTGGCCCATGACTTCAACAACCTGCTGACGGTCATCAACGGCTACAGCGAGATGCTGCAATCCTCCCTGGCCGCGGACGACCCCAACCGCGCCCTGCTGGTGGACATCCGCGACGCCGGCGAGCGCGCGGCGGCCCTGACACGGCAGCTGCTGGCCTTCAGCCGCAAGCAGGTCCTGCAGC
Organism: Candidatus Delongbacteria bacterium; assembly: GCA_041675285.1. Taxonomy (NCBI): domain Bacteria; phylum Candidatus Delongiibacteriota; species Candidatus Delongbacteria bacterium. Next base: position 141,983 of record JBAYTZ010000004.1, on the reverse strand, counting down.
CGCGGCTGATCAATCTGGGCGGCGTGGTGCGCGGGCTGGAGAAAATGCTGCGCCGGCTGCTGGGCGAGGACGTGGTGCTCGCCACCATCCTGCCGCCGGGCCAGCCCAGCGTGCGCGTGGATCCCGGTCAGATCGAGCAGGTGGTGATCAACCTGTGCGTGAACGCCCGGGACGCCATGCCCCAGGGCGGACGGCTGGTCCTCGAGATCCGGCAGGTAAGTCTGACCGAGCAGGACTGCCGCCTGAAGCCCGATCACCGGCCCGGCGAGTTCGTGGTTCTCGAGGTCCAGGACTGCGGCTGCGGCATGGGCCCCGAGCTGGTCTCCCACATCTTCGAACCCTTCTTCACCACCAAGGAACAGGGCAAGGGCACGGGATTGGGCCTGGCCACGGTGCTGGGCATCATCCAACAGAGCAACGGCTTCCTCGACGTGAGCAGCCAGCCGGGCGTGGGGACCACCTTCCGCGTCTACCTGCCGCGCGCCGACGTGGACGGGGACGCGCGCCCGGGCGACGACCTGGCGTCGATCAGGCGGGGCGGCGGGGAACGGATCCTGCTGGTGGAGGACGAGGAGGCGGTGCGTGCCGTGGCCCAGCGGATCCTCAAGGGACTGGGCTACCAGGTGCAGGACTTCTCCAGCGGCGAGGCGGCGCTGGCCTGGATGCGGGACTCCCACGAGCGCGTGGACCTGCTGCTGAGCGACGTGGTGATGCCCCAACTGGGCGGCCCGGCCCTGGCGGGCAAACTGCGCGAACTGGATCCCGGCCTGCGCGTGCTCTTCATGAGCGGCTACACGGATGACTCCATGGGCCGCTACGGCCTCGACCTGGCGCGCGCACCCTTCCTCAACAAGCCCTTCGCCGCCGCGGAGTTGGCGCGCAAGGTGCGCGAGGTGCTGGACGAGCCCACGGGCTGAGCCTTCCGCTGTGCACTAGAAATTCTTCGACCCCCGGCCCGCGTCGGGGGTCGCGTCGTCCGGGCGATCCCTTTCACATGGACGGCCCCGCCGCTCATGCGAGGCCGCCAGCTTGGCGAATCCACGGCGCGAGCCTATCTTGCCCGCCGGAATGAATGGTCGTTTCTCGGGGTTGGGTGGAAGTCCCAGCCGGCGGTGACAGCCCGCGAACCTGTAGGGACACGATGGATCGTGTCCGTGCAGGCCGAGTCCGTGGAATCCGGACGCCGACGGTTAGAGCCCGGATGGGAGAGAAGCGATGTCAGACTTCTAGCAACCAGAGAACCGTCCCCGCTCCGCGGCGGCCGGTCGCTGGAGCCACGTCTGCCGTCCCCAATCCCCCCGCCCCCCAGCAACTGGAAGCGCATGAAGCCCTCGTGGTCCGCGATCGATCGTGGCTGGATGCAGCGCGCCCTGGCCCTGGCCGAGCTGGGGCGCGGCGCCGTGGCGCCCAATCCGCTGGTGGGCGCCGTGCTGGTGAAGGACGGCCGCCGACTGGCCGAGGGCTGGCACCGCCGGCTGGGCGGTCCCCACGCCGAGGCGGACTGCCTGCGCGGCCTGCCGCTCTCCGCCACCACGGGGGCCCACCTGCTGGTCAGCCTGGAACCCTGCTGCCACACCGGACGCACGCCCCCCTGCACGGAACTGATCCTGCGATCCGGCATCGCCCGGGTGACCGTGGCCATGGAGGATCCCAACCCGCGGGTGGCCGGCCAGGGCCTGGTCCGCTTGAGCGCGGCGGGCCTGAGCGTGGCCTGCGGCCTGCTCCAGGAACAGGCCCGGACCCTCAATCGCGGCTTCCTCACCCACATGCGGCTGGGCCGGCCCTGGCTGACCCTCAAGTGGGCCCAGAGCCTGGACGGCCGCATCACGGCCGAGGCCGGCCGGCCCACGACGCTTAGCGGCGCCGAGAGCCGACGGGAAACCGCCCGTCTGCGCGCCCGGCACGGCGGCATTCTCGTGGGCGTGGGTACGGTCCTGGCGGACGACCCCGGGCTGGATTTGCGCGACGAGCCGGGCGTGGCCCCCTTGCGCGTGGTGCTGGACTCCACGGCCCGCCTGCCGCTGGACTCGCAACTGGTGCGCACGGCCCGGCGGCAGCCCGTGCTGGTGGCCTGCGGCCGCGGCGCTCCCCAGCTGCGCCGGCAGCGGCTGGAAGAGGCAGGCGTGCGCGTGCTGTGTCACGGCGACGCGCTTCGTCCGCCGCTGGACTGGGTCCTGGCGCAGCTGCCCGCCCTGGGCGTGGACAGCCTGCTGGTGGAGGGCGGCGCCGCCGTCCACGCCGCGTTTCTGGGCGCGCGGCTGGCGGACGAACTGCTGATCATCACCGCGCCCTGCCTGCTGGGCCGGGGGTTGTCCCCCGTCACGGGCGCCGCGCCGGCCTTTGACCCGGCGGGTTGGCGGCTGCGTGCCCAGCAGCAGGTGGGCGTGGATTCCTGGCATTGGTGGCGACCCGCCGCCGGGGAGGCCTGAGATGTTCACGGGCATCGTGGAAGAACTGGGCCGGCTGGAGTCCATGCGCCCCGACGGCGACGGCCGCCGGCTGCGCGTGCGCTGCGCCCGGGTGCTGGAGGATCTCAAGCCCGAGGACAGCCTGCTGGTGAACGGGGTCTGTCTCACGGCGACGGATGTCCAGGCGCCCGTGGTGGAACTGCAAGCCGTGGCCGAGACCCTCTCCAAGACCACGCTGGGCGGCCTGGCGCCCGGCGCCGAGCTGCACCTGGAGCGCGCCCTGACGCTGCAGACGCGGCTGGGCGGCCACCTGGTCCAGGGCCACGTGGACTGCACGGGCCGGGTGGTCCGCCTGCGTCGCACGGCCCTGGGAGCGGAACTGGAGCTGGCCGTGCCCGCCGAGTTCCTGCGCTACCTGGCCCGCACGGGCTCCGTCAGCCTGGACGGTGTCAGCCTGACCCTGGCCCGCGAGGCCCGGCAGGAGGGCGCGGAGGCGCACTTCGGCGTGGCGTTGATCCCCTACACGCTGGCGCACACCACGCTGGGCACGCGCCGGCCCGGCGATGCGCTGAACATTGAATTCGATTGTCTGGCCAAATACCTGGAGCAGCTGCTCCGGCACGGAGGCGCCTTACCCGGCGCGGACTCCGGCCAGCGGCTGCTGGATCTCCTGCAGAGTTGAGGAACCATGAGCACGCAGTTCGATTCCATTGAGGACGCCCTGGCCGCCATCGCCCGGGGCGAGATGATCATTGTGGTGGACGACGAGGACCGCGAGAACGAGGGCGACTTCATCATGGCCGCCGACCTGGTGACCCCCGAGGCCGTCAATTTCATGGCCAAACATGGCCGCGGGATGATCTGCGTCCCGCTGACCCCCGAGCGCTGCAAGGCCCTTGAACTGGAGCTGATGACCGAGCGCAACACGGCCCTCCACACCACGGCCTTCACAGTTAGCGTGGACGCCCGGGAGGGCACCACCACGGGGATCAGCGCGGCGGACCGCGCGCACACCATCCGCCTGCTCACGGATCCCGGCACACGGCCGGAGGATCTGGCGCGGCCCGGACACGTGCACCCGCTGATCGCGGCCCGGGGCGGCGTGCTGCAGCGGGCCGGACACACGGAGGCCTCCGTCGACCTGGCCCGCCTGGCCGGCCGGGCGCCCGCCGGCCTGCTCTGCGAAATCATGAACGACGACGGCAGCATGGCCCGCGTGCCCGACCTCGTCCACGTGCGCGAGCGCTTCGGCATGAAGATGATCACCATCGAGGACTTCATCGCCTGGCGCGCCCACCAGGAGTCCCAGGTGAACGAGCGCGTGCAGGTCAAGCTGCCCACGCCCTACGGCGAGTTCCAGCTGCACCACTTCTACAGCCCCGTGGACAAGCGCGACCACCTGGCCCTGGTGCTGGGGGACATCTCCGGCGACGATCCCGTGCTGGTGCGCGTGCACAGCGAGTGTCTCACGGGCGACGTGTTCCACAGCATGCGCTGCGACTGCGGCGACCAGCTCCACGCGGCCCTGGCCCAGGTGAGTCGCGCGGGGCGGGGCGTGATCCTATACATGCGCCAGGAGGGCCGCGGCATCGGACTGGCCAACAAGCTCAAGGCCTACGCGCTGCAGGACAAGGGCGCCGACACGGTGGAGGCCAACGAGAAGCTGGGCTTCCCGGCCGACCTGCGGCACTACGGCATCGGTGCGCAGATCCTGCAGGAGCTGGGCCTGACGCGCATCCGCCTGCTGACCAACAATCCGCGCAAGATCGTCGGGTTGAAGGGCTTCGGCATCGAGGTGACGGAGCGCGTGCCCCTGCGCATGGAGCCCGGGGCCTTCAACGAGCATTACCTGCGCACCAAGCAGCAGAAGCTGGGACACATGTTGAACATGTGACCCCTGTCGGCCCGCGTCGCATCGATATCAGTGTTACAATGGCCTGCAAGAACAGGAGTGGAGCCATGAAGGAATACAACGGGCAGCTGCAGGCGGCCGGTCGCCGCTTCGCCATCGTGCTGGGCCGCTTCAACGACCTGATCGGCGGACGCCTGCTGGAGGGCGCGCTGGACTGCATCGAGCGCCACGGCGGCGACCGTGCGTCCGTCACCGTGGTGCGTGTGCCCGGCGCCTTCGAGATTCCCCTCGCCGCCGCGCTGCTGGCGGACAAGGGCCAGCTGGACGCCATCATCTGCCTGGGCGCCGTGATCCGCGGGGCCACGCCGCACTTCGATGTGATCGCCTCCGAGTCCGCCAAGGGCATCGCGCAGGTCATGCTGGAGAAGCGCCTGCCCGTGGCCAACGGCATCCTGACCACCGACACCATCGAGCAGGCCGTGGAGCGCGCCGGCACCAAGGCCGGCAACAAAGGCTGGGACGCCGCGCTCAGCGCCATCGAAATGGCCGACCTGCACAAACAGCTGGGCTGAGCCATGAACCGCGCCTGCCTGCTCGCACTCTCCGTGTCACTGGGTTTGGCCGCATCGGCCCCCGCGGCCTGGCGGCACGTGGTCGATTACACCTACGCCACAGGCCTGGTGGAGGCCCACGGCCTGCTGGCCACCTCCTCCACCCGGGGCGCCGCGCTCTTCGATCCGGCCGGCGGCACGTGGCGCCACCTCTCGCTGCCCCAGGGCTTGCTGGCCGTGAGTCTGGCGGACGTCTGCCAGGACGGCGCGGGCACGCTGTTCTGGGCGGGCCGGGACGCCAGCCTCTCTGCGCGCTCCGTGCAGGGCGAGGTAGAATCCCGCGGCTTCCTGGAGTTCCGCGAACACCCGCTCATCTCCTCCATCAACGACCTGTGGGGCGGCGACGGCGGCGTGCTGGTCTCGCACAGCATCGGTGTCACACGCTTCGAATTCCTGCCGGAGAGCGACGAGTTCCTCGTGCGCTGGAACCTCCACGACCTGGGTTCCTTCAGCAGCCAGAGCGCCGTGCTGGCCGCCGCTCCGCTGGGCTCGCGCCTGGTGGCCGTGGTCGAGGAGGGCCTTGCGGTGGGCGAGGGCTATCCCGCCCTGCCCGCTTCCTTCACCACCCGGCCCACGCCCGCAGCCTTGACCCTGGTGGAGCGCGCCTGGCTGGCCCCCGGCGCGGAGCGGATCTACGCGCTGCTGCGCGGCTCCCAGAACCGCGGCTGGCTGGGCTCGCTGGGCGCCACGGGGGACTGGACGGCTGAGCGCACCGACCTGGAATCGCCGCTGGCCCTGGCCGCCGCCGACACGCGCTGGGCCGTGGCCGTGGCGGAGGGCTCCGGCAGCCGCGTCCTGTTCGGGGACGGGCGCGAAGTGCTCCTGCCGCAGCAGGCCGGCGCACTGACCTTCAGCGGCGACACCCTCTGGGCCACGCTGCTGCCAGACACCCGGCCCGGCGGCCTGGCCGCCATCGTGGACGGCGCGCTGGCGGGCAGCTGGTCGCCGGACGTGCCCGGCGCCGAGCAGTTCATGGACCTGGACTTCACGGCGGACGGCGAGCTGTGGGCCGTGGGCGTCTCCGCCGATCTGGTGCGCAACGGTCTGTTCCAATTGACGGAGACGGGTTGGCGCCCCTGGCAACTGGGTTACAGCGTCTTCGCCAATTACCCCACCTCGGTCTGCTGCGACAGCCGCGGCGGCGTCTGGTTCGGCAGCTGGGGCAAGGGCTGCAGCCGCCTGCTGCCCGCCGACTCCAGCCTGGTCACCTTTAACGCCGATTCTCTTGCGGCCAAGCGGTTGGCAGGCTACCAAAGCACTCTTGGGGGGTCCAGTGAGACCTTCTGCCTGGTGAGCGACGTGGAGGAGGACGCGGCGGGCAACCTCTGGATCATCAATCATCAGGCGATTGACGATTCCTGTCTGGTGGTGTTGCCCGCCGGCTGGTACTCCGATAGCAGCACGGCACTCCAACGTCGCTTCTATGCCCAGTTCGATCAGATCTTCCCCTACTTCCTGGAGCCGTCCCCGGATGGTCTGGTCTGGGCGGGCATGGCCGGCAAGGAATCCCGCGACGAGTACAAGCGCCTGCTGCAACTCAGCCCACGCGGCCTGCCCGTCACCCGGCTCGGGGAGTGGCGCTTGGAGGAGCACCAGCTGGCGGATGCCGTCTGGAATTTCGAGCTGGAGGCCAAGGGCAGCATCCGCGGACTGCGGGCAGATCCGGACGGCAATCTCTGGATCAGCACGAGCGACGGGTTTTACATGGGCGGCCTCTATGGTTCGACGGCCCAGTTCAGCCGCGTGCAGTTTATCGAGGGCCTGTTGAGCGAGGATCTGGGCGACGTGGAGGTGGACGGCCGCGGCCGCGTCTGGCTGGGCTCCGCCGAGGGCCTGAACGTCTATGAGCCGGAATCCGGGACCTTTCGCGAACCCGCCGTGGTGGACGAACTGAATCACTACCTGCGCCGCGTGGACGATCTGGTGGTGAACAAACTGCGCGTGAATCCGCGCACGGGCGAACTCTGGGCCGCCACCAGCCTGGGTCTGTTCGCCAACGCCGAGGGCGCCCAGAACTACGGGACGAGTCCCGCAGGATCCGTGCGCATGTATCCCAACCCCTTCCGCCCCGACGGCACACGGCGCGCCCGCGTCCTGCCCGAGGGCCTGGCCAACGACGCGCGCCTGAGCATCTACGACGCCAACGGCCGCCGGCTGCGCAGCCTGAGCCTGCTGGAGGCCGAGGCCGGCTGGGACGGCCGGGACAGCGGCGGCGAGTTCGTGCCCAGCGGCGTCTACCTCCTGCTGGTCACCTCCAGTGGCGGCAGCGCGGAGGGCAAGCTGGCCGTGATCCACTGATCGGAGTTGCCATGCGGTTCCCTCCAGTCCGCCTGATCGGCGCCCTGCTCTGCTTCGCCATTGTCCGGCCCCTGCCGGCCGCCCTTTCCCCCGAGGGCGAGGATGCCCGCAAGTACTGGGCGCGGCACGGATACGCGACGGAGGAGCCGACCGCTGGCCCCGTGTCCGGAGTCTCGGCCGAACTGGGTGGAGCGGGCTTCGAGGCGCTCGCCGCCAGTCTGGGATTCGTCACCAATGCCGACTTCCGCTCTCCGGGCGATCCCCTCGCCCGGCCGGGTGGCGTGCTGCGCGTCCCCCTGCATGGCTATCCCGCCAGCCTCTGTCCCCTGGCCCGCAGCGGCGCGGAGCACTTCCAACAGCTGGCGGCAGGACTCCTCCACGAGACCTTGCTGGGTGGCGACGCCTGGAGTGGATCCCACACGCCCAAATTGGCCAGCCATTGGAAAATCGAAGCGGACTCCGCGGCGGGTCAATGGATCTGGTTTCGTCTCGGCCCCGAGGCCCGCTGGCAAACCGGTCAGCGTGTCACAGCGGAGGATGTGAGGGCCACCTGGCGGCTGCTGACGGATGAAAGCCTGGGTCAACCCGGTGTCTCCGCCGAGTATCGGCAGGTGGCCGAGCCACAGGTCCTCAGCCCCCATCTGGTGCGAGTCCATTGCCTCACCCGCTCGCTGTCCGTCTTCCAGAATCTGGCCTTTCTCATGCCCATCCTGCCCGCTCACTTGATCAACGGCCTGAGTGCCCGAGATGTGCTGGAGCGCTGGAGGACCGAGCCCCTGCCGGGCAGCGGCCTCTATTTCCTGTCCGAGAGCAAGCCGGGCAGCGAACTACGGTTGACGCGGCACAGTCGGGCTTGGCGACGCAGGGACCCTGCCCTGCAGGGAGTGGGCAATTTCCGCGATTTGGTGCTGCGTGTGGTCCGGTCACCCCAGGAGGAGCGGCAGTTCTTTCTTGAGGATGAAGTGGACATCCTCTTCGTCAACAACTCCGCGGATTGGGTCACCGAGATCACGCCGCAGGCCCTGGAGCCGCTCCGCGCCGGTTGGGTGCAGCGCCGCAAGGTCCGGCTGCATCAGCCGGCGGACGGCATGGCGCTGGTCTTCAATCTGCGCCATCCACCATTTAATGATCTTCGCGTGCGCCAGGCCTTGACGCGCCTGCTGCCCCGTGAGCAGATCATCGAGGGTCCTTACCGCGGAGAGTATGAACTCCTGCGCAGTTACTTCGAATGCACGCCGGGCGAGAATCCCGCCTTGCCGGAGCTGCGTTGTGACACACTGGAAGCCGGCCGTTTGCTCGATGCAGCGGGCTGGCACCGCGGTCCGGACGGCGTGCGGCAGGATTCCTTGGGACACCCGCTGGAGGTGGTGCTGGCGACGAATTCCTCACCGGACTGGACCTTGGTGATGGATCTGATTCGTCATGAGTTTTCCCGGGCCGGGGTGCGGCTGCGAACCGAACCGGTGGACATGACCACCCATCGGGGCCGGGTGAGCAAGGGCGAGATCCACTTGTTCTGGCATCAATGGCGCGGCCTGCAGGAACCCCGTCCCTTCTACCCCTTCCATTCCTCGCAGGTCGCGTCGTACAATCCGTCGGGTTTGGCAGATGCGACCGTGGACTCCCTGATCGTGGCCTATGACGCCAGTCTGCTGGACGACCAGCGCGTCCAGCTGTTGCAGCACCTGGACGCCCGCTTGGGTCAGCTGGCGCCCTACGCCCTGGGCTGGCATGCACCGTTTCTGCGACTGGCCTGGTGGAATCGCTTCGGCGTTCCAGCGGAAGTGCTGCGACCACAGGCCGGGGAGAGCTGCCCGCTCTGGCTCTGGTGGTGGGACGAGAGGCAGGCCCAGGAGTTGGAGACCGCGCGCCGCCGGGATCGCTTCCTGCCCGTGGGCCCGTTGGACGTGGACTCGGCGCAGGGCCGGCCCTGAGGACTCGGACGGCGGGCCATGACAGTCTGCGCCCGGCCATGCGAGGAACAGCCGGTTCGTCTGCGTCACTCCACACGCTTTCCGCTATCCACCACTTTCCCTCGTCATACGGGGATCAAAACTGAAGACCCCAAGTACCCCGGGCGGGTGGGGGGCGGTGGGAGGGTTCATCGTTAAAATCGGATGACTGTCTGGCCCCCGTCCGGGCTTCACCACATAACCCGCGCGTTTGCCGCCCGCTCCCGTCCCTTGTCCATTCCAGCGAATCCTCTCCACCGTCTCGGGGAAAGCCGCGTTTTCTCCCCCTTTCCCTGAGGCCTCCACGCCGTATCTTGCCCCCATGCTGAGACACCTGACCATCGAGCACTTCGGTCTGATCCAAGCCCTCGACCTGGCCCTGCCGGCCGGCTTTGTGGCCGTCACCGGCGAGACCGGCGCCGGCAAGAGCATGCTGCTGGGGGCCGTGGCCGCCCTGCTGGGCGCCCGCGTCCACCGCGAGCTGCTCCACGAGGGCCGGACCACCCGGCTCAGCGGCGTGTTCCAGGCGCCGCCGGACGCCGCCCGCCGCGAGTGGTGCCAACCGCGCGGACTGCCGGAGGACGGCCCGCTGGAGATCACGCGCGAGATCTCCCAGGGCCGCAGCCGCAGCTGGGTGAACGGTCAGCCCGTCCAGCAGCGCGACCTGCGTGAACTGGCCCGCCTGCTGGCGGACTTCCACGGCCAGCGCGATCTCGCCCAGCTGCTGGAGCGCGAGCGCCACGCCGACCTGCTGGACGCCCTGCCGGCCATCGCCCCGGCGCGCGCCGCCCACGACGCCCTCTGGCAGACCTGGAAGGAGGCCGCCGGGCAGCTGGCCGCCGCGCGCAAGTCGCGTGACCGCCAGCGCGAGCTGCGCGAGCTGTGGCAGTTCCAGAGCGAGGAGTTGGAGAAGCTGGCCGCCCGCCCCGGCGAGGACCGCGAGCTCGAGGCCGAGCACCGCGTGCTGAGCAACTCAGAGGAGCTGCAACGGACCGGGTTCCAGGCCGCCGACGCGCTGGAGGAAAGCGAGGACAGCGTCCACTCCCGCCTGGTGCCCCTGCAGCGCGAGTTGGCCCAGGCCGCCAAGCTGGACCCGGCCTTCGCCAGCGCCGCCGGACTGCTGGCCGAGGCCCTGATCCAGGTGCAGGAGGCGGCCCAGCAGGCCCGCGCCCGGGCCGAGGCCCTGGAAGGAGATCCCGAGCGGCTGGAACAGATCCGCGAGCGCCTGCAGCAACTGGACCGGATGATCCGCAAGCACGGCGGCAGCCTGGACCTGCTGCTGGCCCGCCAGAGCGAGCTGGACGACCTGCTGGCCCGGGGCGACGACTTGGACGGGCAGATCCTGCGGCTGGAGGGCGAGGAGGAGCGGCTGCGCGCGGCCCTCTCCGCCGCCCGCGCCGGCCTGAGCGCGGCCCGTTCCAGCGGCGGGGCGGCGCTCTCGCGGCGCATCCAGCCCCTGCTGGAGGAGCTGGGCATCCTGGGCGGGCGCCTGGACGTCTGCCTGGAGGAACCCGCCGCCGAGTGGGACGCCGTGGGCGCCGAATCGCCCGCCTTCTACATCAGCACCAATCCGGACACGCCGCTGGGCCCGCTGGAGGAGATCGCCTCCGGCGGCGAACTCAGCCGCGTGATGCTGGCGCTCAAGTGCCTGCTGTTGGAGGAGTGCGCGGGCCAGTGCCTGGTTTTCGACGAGATCGACGCCGGGATCAGCGGCAAGGCCGCCCTGGCCGTGGCCACGCTCATGCGGCAACTGGCGGCCCGCCACCAGCTGCTCTGCATCACGCACCTGCCCCAGATCGCCGCCGCCGCCCGGCATCAGATCGGCGTGGAAAAGGCCTACGCCGATGGCGCCACGCGCATCGACATCCGCCTGCTGGACGAGGAGGGCCGCCTGCGGCAGATCGCCCGCTTGCAATCCGGTCGCGAAGAGGAGCCGGATCTTGCGGCCGCCCGGCGCTTGTTGGAGAGTCTGACCCCACTCCCTTCCTGATGCAGAGGCCTGGTTGCGCGATCCCTTCCCCCTTCAGGGGGAAGATTAGGATGGGGGTTCTCCGCCTTCAAGTCCCTTCCCCCTTCAGGGGGAAGGTTAGGATGGGGGTTTCTGCCTCACGAGCCCTTACTCCTTTTCGGGCGGAGGTTAGGATGGGGGTTCAACGTGTATCACAGGATCTCTCCCATCATGACGGTTCGTGCCCGCCAATTGCGCCACGCAATGACGCCCGCTGAGCAGCGCTTGTGGGCAGCTTTGCGCAGCCGTCAGTTGGGCGGATACAAGTTCCGTCGACAAGCTCCGGCAGGCCCCTTCATCATCGACTTCATCTGTCTGTCGTGCGGCTTGGCCATCGAGTTGGATGGCGGTCAGCATGCGCTGTCAACTGAGCAAGATCTGCTCAGAACCCATTGGCTTTCTGAGCAAGGCGTACAGGTGATGCGTTTCTGGAACACAGAGATTGAAGAAAATCTTGAAGGTGTGATCCAAACGATCTTCCATGCATTGGTCGAGAGGGATGTGGAAAGAAATCAGGCTTGCCTTGAACCCCCATCCCACCCTTCCCCCTGAAGGGGGAAGGGGTCGGTGTCACCGTCTGTCCCTGGCTCTGCCTGGTTTGCAGAGTACGTCCTCAAAACTCTTCCCCAACCTTGATCCGCAGCGCCAGCCCTTCCGAGCCGAAGGCCAGGTCCGCCCGCACGTTGACGTGCTGGTCCGGCAGCAGGGCGTAGCGGCCGCCCAATCCCAGGCTGCGCCGCCAAGGCGCGCCCGCCAGCCGGCCGGGCCCATCCGCCAGTGCGCCCAGCTCCGCGAAGGCCACCATCCCGCAGCGCCGCGCCAGCCAGGGACCCGTCCAGGCGGGCAGCGGCACAGGCTGCCGCCACTCCAGCCGCCCGGCCAGCAACCAGGAATCCAGGAAGCGCAGATCCTCATAGGCCCGCAGATACTCGCCCAGCCGGGGCAGCGCCCGGAAGCCGGGCCGGCCGCCCCGTCCGTCCAGGACGGCTTGTCCCGCCAGCACGCCGGGCCCCGCAGAGCGGTAGCCGCGCAGATCCAGCAGCCAGCGCGTGTAGGGCCGCTTGTTCCCCATCCAGGGCGCATGCCGGGCCGCGCGCCCCAGCAGATAGCCGCCGCGGGTGGGCCAGATGGAGCTGTCGCGCCGATCCCAGGCGCACTCCAGGCCCAGGCCGCTGTCCCGGCCTTCCTGCTCGGCCAGCGGAAAGCCGGCCTCCCAGTCCGTGAAACTCTCGCGGATCTGCAGGCCGTAGCCACCCACGAACAACCCGGACGCCACCCGGCGCCGCAGGCTCAGTTCGACCTTGCCCTTCTCCACCGTGTAGGCGGCCTCCGGCGCGGGATCCCCCGGCCCGAACCAAGTGGCCGGCCAGTTCTGGTAGCTCAGTTCGCCCTGGGCCACCCAGCGCCCTTGGGCCAGCCAGAGTTCCGGCCGCAGGCCCAGCTCCAGCTGCCGGCGCGTGCTGACGGAGAGCCAGGCGGCCAACTGGCTCTCGTGGGCCAGGCTGTCCCCCGACGTCACTCCCTGCAGGAAGGCGCCGCCGATCCCGCCGGTCTCCGGCGTGTAGGCCAGCACGGGAAAGGGCGCCCAGCGGATCTCCCGGCCCGGGGCGGGCCCGGCGCTCAGGCAGACGGCAAGCAACATGCACAGAACGGCAGATGGCGACACTCGGCCTCCGGAAATGACCATTGAAGGTGGCGAAGCGCGCGGTCACGACAGATTCATGTCCCACAACCACTTGACGGGTTATCCACCGCTTCTTGCCGCCGAGTGCTTTGGGGCGTGGGGGGGCAATTCTATGTTCTTGCGCCTCGCCCCGGGTGGCCAGCCCGCGGGCGCTGACCCGGAGCCAGACTCCAAGCCAGAACCCGATCCATTTGTCAGGAAAGGCGATCGCCCCTCCGCTGCGCCGGAAGCATCGAGAATGCCATGCCCGAGTTCGTCCACCTCCACAACCACAGCCACTACTCCCTGCTGGACGGCGCCGCCCGGGTGGACCAGCTGGTGCAGCGCTGCGTGGACAACGGCATGGACAGCTTCGCCCTGACCGACCATGGCAATCTCTACGGCCTGCTGGAATTCTACAAGGCCGCGCGCAAGGCCAAGGTCAAGCCGATCATCGGCTGCGAGGTCTACGTGGCCAACGGCAGCCGCAAGGAGCGCCAGAAGGTCGCCGGCCGCAAGCCCTACTTCCACATGGTGCTGCTGGCCAAGAACCAGGAGGGCTACCACAATCTGCTGCGGCTGGTGAGCGCGGGCTTCCTGGACGGCTTCTACTACCGGCCGCGCGTGGACTGGGAGCTGCTGCAGAAGTACCACCGCGGGCTGATCGCCCAGACCGCCTGCCTGGGCGGCGAGATCAACCAGTCCCTGCTCGCCTCCGACTGGGACAAGGCCAAGAGCACGGCCCTGGCCTACCGCGAGCTTTTCGGCGACGACTTCTACCTGGAGGTGCAGAACCACGGCATCCCCGAGGAGGACATCGCCCGGGCGCGCATGAAGGAGCTCTCCGATTCGCTGGCCATCCCGCTGGTGGCCACGAATGACATCCACTACCTCGAGCGCAGCCACGTGCTGGCCCACGACATGTACATCTGCATCCGCGACCAGAAACAGCACGATCCGCGCAACATGCGCTACAGCACGGACCAGCTCTTCTTCAAGACCGCCGCGGAGATGTACCAGGCCTTCCCCGGCATGGAGGACGCCTGCCGCATCACGCGCGAAATCGCCGACAAATGCGACGTGAGCCTGGACTTCGACACGCGCCAGCTGCCGGTCTTCCCCATTCCGCCGGAGAGTCCGGCCCAGACCCTGGACGACTACTTCGCCCTGGCCTGCCAGGAAGGCCTGGCCCGCCGCTTCCCCGCCGGCCCGCCCGCCGGCGCCGGCGAGCGCCTGGACTACGAGATCGGCGTGATCCAAAAAATGGGCTTCGCCGGCTATTTCCTCATCGTCAAGGACTTCATCGACTACGCGCGCGCCAACGACATCCGCGTGGGTCCCGGCCGCGGCAGCGCCGCCGGCGCGCTGGTGAGCTACGTGCTGGGCATCACCAACATCGATCCGCTGGAATTCGACCTGCTCTTCGAGCGCTTCCTCAACCCCGAACGCGTGTCCATGCCCGACATCGACATCGACTTCGAGGACCGCCACCGGCAGGACGTGATCGACTACGTCAAGCGCAAGTACGGCGAGCGCAACGTGGCGCAGATCATCACCTTCGGCCGCCTGATGAGCAAGGCCGTGGTCAAGGACCTGGGCCGCGTGCTGGGCCTCTCCTTCGCCGAGACCGACGCCATCACCAAACTCATCCCGCCCAAGATGGCCATGGACAAGAAGGTCCATCTGTCCGACGTGCGCGCGGCCGTGCCCGAGCTGGACCTGCTGCTCAAGACCGATCCGCGCTACGAGCAGATGTGGCGCAACGCTGAGATCCTCGAGGGCCTCAACCGCGCCTCGGGCGTGCACGCCGCCGGCGTGGTGATCACCCCCGGCCCGCTGGAGGAGTTCGTGCCCCTGCAGCGCGCGGGCGGCATGGAGGGCGACGTCACCACCCAGTGGGACGGCACCTGGATCGACGAGGTGGGACTGCTGAAGATGGACTTCCTCGGGCTGCGCGCCCTGACCATCATCAAGGAGACCCAGCGCCGGCTGCTGGAGCGCGGCGTGGACCTGGACATCGAGACCATTCCCAAGGACGACGCCAAGACCTTCGAGCTCTTCGGCCGCGGCCAGACCCTGGGCGTCTTCCAGTTCGAGTCCGGCGGGATGTGCGAGTACCTGAAGAAGCTGCAGCCCTCGCGCCTGGACGACCTGATCGCCATGAACGCCCTCTACCGGCCGGGCCCCATCGACAACATCCCGCTCTTCATCGAGCGCCGCCACGGCCGCGAGGAGGTGCGCTACCTGCATCCCGTGATGGAGAAATTCCTGGACCTGACCTACGGCGTCATCGTCTACCAGGAGCAGGTGATGCAGATCGCCCAGGCCGTGGGCGGCTTCAGCCTGGGACAGGCCGACGAGATGCGCCGCGCCATGGGCAAGAAGAAGCTCGACGTGATGGCCAAGATGAAGGTGGGCTTCGTCCAGGGCGCGGCCGAACGGCAGATTCCGGAAAAGACGGCCGTCGAGATCTGGGACTTGCTGGAGCGCTTCGCCAGCTACGGCTTCAACAAGAGCCACAGCGCGGCCTACGCCTGGCTGGCCTACCAGACGGCCTACCTAAAGGCCAACTACACGGCCGAGTTCCTGGCCGCCGTGATGACCGACGAGATGGCCGACACGGACAAGATGGTCGTGTTCATCGAGGAGTGCCGGCGCTTCGGCATTCCCGTGCTGCCGCCGGACGTCAACCAGTCCCTGCGCGAGTTCCGCGTGGTGGACGGCGGGATCCGCTTCGGGCTGGGCGGGGTGAAGAACGTTGGGGACACGGCCATCCAGGCCCTGGTGGCCGGCCGCGCGGACGGCCCCTTCACGGACGTCTTCGACCTGGCCGGGCGCGTGGATGTCACACGGGTCAACCGCAAGGTGCTGGAGAGCCTGATCCAGGTGGGCGCCTTCGACTCGCTGGACGAGCGCCGCGCCACGCTGTTCGCCGGGGTGGAGCAGCTGCTGCGCTTCGCCGCCGTGCAGCAGGAGCAGGCCAGCCGCAACCAGATCAGCCTCTTCGGCGAAGCCGAGGCCGTCCAGGTGCCGCCCCCCGTGCTGGACGAGGCCCCCGCCTGGAGCGAGGCCGACCGCCTGCAGCGCGAGAAGGAGTTGATCGGGATCTACATCAGCGGCCATCCGCTGGAGCAGTACCGCGACGTGGTGGAGGGCTTCAGCACGCGCCGGCTGGACCTGGTCAACGCGCTGGGCGACGGCGCGCAGCTCTTGGTCTGCGGCATGATCAGCGCCTTCCGCACGTTGATCAACAAAAAGGACAAGAAGATGGCCCTGGGCGCCATCGACGATTTCGGCGGCAGCCTGAAATTCATGGCCTTCGAGGAGCAGCTGGGTCTGGCGGGCGACGCCCTGCGCAAGGACGCGCTCTGCGCCCTGCGCGGCCGGCTCAGCGTCAAGGACGAGAACGACCGGATCCTCATCGTCGAGCAGGCCTATCCGCTCAGCGAGCTGCTGGAGCGCGCCGCCAAGCGCCTGACCATCGAGCTGGACAAGCGCCACTTGGATCCCGTCCAGCTGGACGGCCTGGAAACCCTGCTGCGCCAGCACAAGGGCGAGGGCGAGGTCTTCTTCCGCCTGGTGGCCGCCGACGGCCAGGCCGTCCACTTCAAGAGCGGCAAGTTCAAGGTGGCCATCACGCCGGAGTTCCTGGGCGCCCTGAAGGAGCGGCTGGTGGGCCACCGGGTGACGGCCAGTTAGCACCCCAGAGTCGGGCAGCAGTTGACATTAGCTCCAATCTTATTTCAATTACTGGCCGTCATATGAAACAAGAGTCACTCCCATGTCAACTGACGCGCCAAAACCTCTCCAACCCGGGGACCCTGCCGACCTCAAGACCTTTCAGGCCGGACGCCGCGAAGTCCAGTACCAGTACAGCAGCTTTCTGCCCGAACCCATCAACCGCGAGTGGATCCTCAGCGACCCCCGCACCTTGACTCTGCTCGAGGAGGCGACTCGCCTGTTGGGCGAGCTGAACGCCTTCTCCCAACTCATCCCCGACGTCGACTTCTTCATCCGCATGCACGTGGCCAAGGAAGCCACCACGTCAAGCCGCATCGAGGGCACGCGCACGAATCTGGAAGAGGCTCTTGTGGAAGAACAGGACCTGAATCCAGAGCGGCGGGATGATTGGACGGAGGTCCACAACTACATCCAGGCCGTCCACCACGCCATCGGTCAATTGCCGACGCTGCCGCTCTCCAATCGCCTCCTCCGTGAGACTCACGCCATCCTGTTGCAGAGCGGGCGGGGCCAGGCGCGGCAACCGGGGGAGTTCCGCACCGGCCAGAACTGGATCGGTCCCAGCCTGAAGCACGCGACCTTTGTTCCTCCGCACCCGTCCCACGTCCCGGCCCTGATGAGCGATCTGGAGCTCTTCCTGCACAACGAGCGCATCCATGTGCCACACCTGATCCGCATCGCGCTCATTCACTACCAGTTTGAGACCATCCATCCTTTCAACGACGGCAACGGCCGGCTGGGGCGACTGCTGATCGTGCTCTATCTGGTCCACTTCGGCCTGCTGGCCAAACCCGCGCTCTACCTTTCGGATTTCTTCGAGCGCCACAAAGGCGAGTACTACGACCAACTGATGGGGGTGCGTGACACAAGTCGCCTGGAACCCTGGCTGCGCTTCTTCCTCGTGGGAGTCCAGGAAACCGCGAGCCAGTCCATCCAGGTCTTCAAAGACATCCTGGCGTTGAAGGAGCGGATTGAGCGCACGCTTCTCCCCACCTTTCACGGGCGACGCCAGGCCAATGCCCAGCGGCTCTTGCGCCTGCTGTACCAAAGCCCCGTCGTGACCATCCGGACAGTGGCCGAGCGGCTGGCCGTCCCGACCAACACGGCCACGGCCCTGATCACCGACTTCGTCCGCCTGGGCATCATGCGCGAGATGACAGGACAGAAGCGCAACCGCCTGTTCATCTTCCAGGACTACGTGCGACTCTTCACTCTCTCCAGCGAAAGACCGGAGCCATGAGTTCTCGCCGAGCATTCCTTTCATCCACCTTGTTGTTGATCCTGCTCCCGGCCATCCTGGGCGGAACCCCCACTTCGGTCCGCGCGGCGGAGCGGGTGGAGATCACCGTCTCCGCGGCCATCAGCCTGAAGAATGCCTTCGAAGAGCTGGGCGCACTCTACGAGAAGCAGAGCGGCGTCGGCGTGCTGTTCAACTTCGGCGCGTCGGGCCAGCTGCTGCAGCAGCTCATCGGCGGCGCGCCGGTGGACGTGTTCGCCTCCGCGGCCCAACAGGATGTCGACGAGGCCGAGCGGCGCGGCCTCCTGCTGCCCGATTCCCGCGCCAATTTCGCGGGCAACCAGCTCGTGCTGGTGGTGCCTGCCGCCTCCCACAGTCGGCTGGCGTCCTTCAAGGGCCTGAGCCACAAGGACGTGCAGCGCATCGCCGTGGGGAATCCGCGCAGCGTGCCTGTCGGCCGCTACGCCCGGGAGGTCCTCCTCTTCCACAAGCTGCTGCCGGCCCTGGAGCGCAAGCTGATCTACGCCGAGAACGCCCGCCAGGTGCTGGACTGGGTGGCCCGCGGCGAGGTGGACGCCGGCGTGGTCTACGCCACGGACGCGGCCTCGCGCCCGCATGAGGTCCGGCTGGTGGCCCAGGCGCAGGATGCCAGCCACACGCCCATCGTCTACCCCGCCGCCGTGGTGCGCGGCACGCCGCACCAAGCCCAGGCCCGCGCCTTCCTGAGCCTGCTGCTCTCCGAAGCGGGGCAGGAGATCCTGGGCCGCCACGGCTTCCAGCGGGCCACGCGCTGAGCGACAGCCGGCCGGCGGATCCGCCTGTCTCACGGCCCGGGACCCCGCCCGGCGCCGGACGGAAAACGCTACTCTGGGTCCATGGACGACGCCATTCTCAGCAGCATCCGACTCAGCCTCCAGGTGGCCTTCACAGCCACCCTGCTGGTGGTGCTCACCGGTCTTCCGCTGGCCTGGCTGCTGGCGCGGCGCCGTTTCCGCGGCAAGGAGCTGTTGGACGTGCTGCTGACCCTGCCGCTGGTCCTGCCGCCCACCGTCACGGGCTACTACCTGGTGCTGCTCTTCGGTCGCCACGGCTGGCTGGGCGGCCCGCTCTTCGCCGCCACGGGCTGGAGCGTGGTTTTCACCTGGCAGGGCGCGGCGCTGGCCTCCTACGTGGTGGCCCTGCCCCTGTTGATCAAGACCGCACGTGCCGCCTTCGAGTCCGTGGACGAGAACCTGCTGCGGGCCTCCACCTGCTGCGGGCACTCGGAGTGGTCCACCACCCTGCGCGTGCTGCTGCCGCTGGCCCGGCGCGGCCTCTGGGCGGGCACGGCCCTGGCCTTCGCCCGCGCCATGGGCGAGTTCGGCGCCACGCTGATGCTGGCGGGCAACATTCCCGGCCGCACGGCCACCATGCCGCTGGCCATCTACAGCCTGGCGGGCAGCGGCGAGTGGGGCGCGGCCCACGCGCTGGTGCTGCTGATGACCGTGCTCTCGGGCCTCTTCCTCTACCTGGCCAACCGCGGAGCCGGCCGATGGCTGTGAGCGGGCTGGAGGTCCGGCTGCGCAAGCGCGTGCCCGGCTTCACGCTGGATGTGGAGTGGCGCATGGAGCACGAGCTGGCCGTGCTCTTCGGCTTCTCCGGGGCCGGCAAGACCATGACCCTGCAACTCGTCTCCGGCCTGCTGGACCCCGACGAGGGCCGGGTGGCCCTGGACGGAGAAGTCTGGTGTGACACAGCCGCCGGTCTGCGCCGCCCGCCCGGTCGGCGGCCGGTGGGCTACGTCTTCCAGGACCTGGCGCTCTTTCCCCACCTGAGCGTGCTGGGCAACGTGCTGCACGGCGCACCGGACCTGCCGGCCCCCCGGCGCCGCGAGCGCGCCCATGAGCTCCTGGCCACCTTCTATCTGGAGGGGCTGGAGGAACGCCTGCCGCGCGAGCTCTCCGGCGGCCAGAAGCAGCGCGTGGCCCTGGCCCGCGCCCTCATCCGCCAGCCCGCGCTGCTCATGCTGGACGAGCCCTTCTCCGCCCTGGACCGCCCGCTGCGTCTGGAGATGCGCGAGGTGCTGCAGGAGGTGCGCGCCCGCTTCCAGATCCCCATCCTGCTGGTGACCCACGACCTGGAGGAGGCGGCGGCCCTGGCCGACCGCTGGATCGTCTACGAGCAGGGCCGGGTGGCCCAACAGGGCCGGCTGGAGGCTCTCCGCGCGGCGCCCGCCTCCCCCGCCGTGGCGGCATTGCTCGGCGCAGGCTGAGGGCCACCGGGGCATTCGCCCCAAGTCGTTTGACACCCGCTTCGTCCGGCCTTATCATGCCCACCGGCCACGGGCGCAAGTCCCATGACCCAAGCCAGGGAGACCGCAGATGCAGCCACCACGCCCGGATCCCCGCGTAGTTGCCGTGCTGGCCGGCCGGGTCATCCGGCGCGTCGACGGACAGGGGGAATGGGAGAGTGCCGTGGAGAAGCTCCCGCTCGGCGGCCCGGCCAGTGTCACACGGCTGGGGCTGGAGGGCGACGAGCAGGCGGATCGCCGGCACCACGGCGGGCCGGACAAGGCCCTGCTGGCCTGGGCGGCTGCCCACTACCCGCGCTGGGCGGACTGGCTGGGCCGGCCGCTGGCGGCTGGGTCCTTCGGCGAGAACCTGCTGCTGGAGGGACTGGACGAAGAGCTGACCTGCCTGGGGGATCGCTGGGCCCTTTGTCCGGCCGGCCACCCGGAGGACGAGGATCCGCCGGTGTCGGCGCCCGTGCTGGAGGTGAGCCAGCCCCGCGTGCCGTGTTACAAGCCGGGCCGTCTGCTGGGGCAGGCGGACATGGCGGCGCGGATGGCGGAGTGGGGTCACACGGGCTGGTACCTGCGCGTGCTGGTGGCGGGCCAGGTCGCCGCGGGAGCCCGGCCACGGCTGCTGCAGCGGCCCCATCCCGACTGGAGCGTGGCGCGCTGCTGGAAGGCCTACGCCTGTCGGGACACCCATCCGCAGGAGTGGCAGGCCCTGCGCCGGCTGCCCGAACTGGCCGAGGCCTGGCGGACCTGACGCGGCCGGATCAGGGCCGGCTCGCCCCCCGCAGGTTGGGCGTCCAGCGCAGGGTGCCCTGGGCTTGCCGCAGCAGCGCGGAGCCATCCCAGATGTCCGCCATGTGCAGCGATGTCCAGGAGACGCCCACCGCCAGATCCGGCAGCAGGCGCAGATCCACGCCCACCCCCACTTCCAGCGCCACGCCTTCCACCACACGCCGCTTCAGTGTCTCCGGCTCGGCCGCATCCATGTCCGTGAGCGTCCACGGATCGCGAATCATCTGACCCCAGCCCAGTCCGCCGCGCAACCAGGCCTGCAGGTCGAGGCGCGGATCCGAACGCACCAAGGCGCCCAGCGTGATGGCGCGGGTCCGGAAGGCCGCGCCGCTCAGCGCCAGGTGCCCGCCGTCGGCGCCCTGCCAGCCCACGCTGTCCGTCGCCCGCAGGGCGTTGCGCCCGTGGGCCGTCACGGACAGGACCGCCTTCAGCTGCTCATAGGTGCCCATGTGCAGACGGGCGCCGCCGCACCAGCCCGTCGGTCCGTTGAAGTCCAGCTGCCCCTGGCCCTGCTGGCCGCTGGGGACGCAGCGCCCCGCCGCGAGCTGCAATTCGAGACCCTGGAAATCCCCCAGTGAGGCCCGGCAGAGGGAAACGGCCAGCAACAGGAACCACACTCTCACGCGCGTCCGCATCCGCTTCCTTCCTGTTGGACCCCCTGACCGCGCCACGCGGCTGACAGAATCAGTATCATACTTGCGTCACTTCCCCGCCAGATCAACACTTGAGGTTCACATGCTGTGTCGCTTGCTGCCGCTGTTGTTGTTGGCCGGCTGGTTGCGCGCCGGGACGCTGGACAAACTGGAGCAGGACTACAACGCCGGCCGGCTCTCGGCCGTCATCGAGCGCGCGGAGCGCCTGCAGCGAGCCGGCGGCAGTCCGGCGGAGCGCGCGGCGGCCTGTCGCCTGGCGGCGCTGGCCCACAACCTGCGGTTGGAGTACGCGGCGACCAACGCCTGTCTCACCGAGGCCGTCGTGCTGGACCCGGACCACTTGCTGAACCCGGCGCTCCTGGCCGACTACTCCGGCAATCTCCAGCTGCGCGGCCTGCAACCCGGCACGTTGTCGGAGTTGGAACGCTTGCAGGCCGTGTCGACGGGACGTCCGGATCTGCACCGGTTCTATCGCAGATTGCGGGCCCAGGCGGAGGCCCAGCAGGGTCGCCTGCGGAGCGCGGACTCCCTGTTGTCGGCAACCGGCGGATTGGGCGAGTACTGGCTGGCCGGCCCCTTCGCCAACATGGCCGCCTCCGGTTTGCGCCGCCTGGAGGACGTGGAGGCGGGCCTCTTCGACACCACCGCCACCTGGGAAGACCAGTTCGGCCTGCCCTGCCAGTGGCGCCGGATCCAATCCGCCGGCGGTCTGGTGGACCTGGACATGCTGCTGGGCGGCAAGCCCGACGGCTGCTCGGCCCTGCTGACCCACGTGCTCAGCCCGCTGGAGCAGCCGGCCCGCCTGCTGCTCAGCGGATCCGGGCAGTTCCGCGTGCAGGTCAACGGCGCCTGGCTGCTGGAGACCGCCGAGCATCAGGCGGGCATCGACCTGCTCTACGAGCTCCCCGTGCGTCTCGCCGCGGGCTGGAACCGCATCCTGGTGAAGGCCTGCGCCGAACAGCAGGCCCTCCAGGTCGGCCTGAGCCTGGTCACCGACGCCGGTCACCCCCTCGAACTGGAAGTGCGCGCCACGCCGCCGGGGCCGCTGGTGGCGCAGCTGCCCCAGGGAACGGCGCCGGACGCCGTGGCGGCCTGGGATCCCGGCGCGTGGCTGCCGCGTCTGCTGGCCCGGACGGACCTGCCCCTGGCCGATGAGGTCTACCTGGCCTCCTTCCTGTTGAAGCGGGGCTTTCTGGAGGATGGCCGGCACTGCCTGCGGCGTCTGGAGGCCCGCTTCCCCAGCGGCCTGGCCAGCGCCATGACCCGCCTGGACGACCTGAACATGAATCTGCGCGCCAACGAGGCCTCGCAACTGCTGCGCACACTGGCCGACCAGTACCCGGAGCTCCTGCTGGCTCGCATGCTGCAGCCGGGACGTTTGCTGGAGGAGCACGACAACGACGGCTGCCGCCGGCTGGTGCAGGAGCTGCACAGCCTGTTTCCCGACCAGTCAGAAGTCATCCTGCACCGCGGGCTGATGCTGCTGATGGACGGCGACACGCCGGGCGGACTGGCCCTGATGAGGCAGGGCATCGCCCGGGAGCCCGGCTGCCTGGACCTGCGCAACTCGCTGCTGGAGATCCTGGCCGCCCTCCAGGACGAGGACACGCGGCAGGCGGAGATCTTCGCCCTGGCCGGGGCCCGGCCCGATTGGCCCGAGGGGCTGCGCTGGGCCGGCGGCGAGGCCTTCCGCCACGACCAGCCGGAGGAGGCCCTGCGCTGGACCGCGGCCGCGCTGGCCGCGGACGGCCGCCGGGACATTTACCACCGGGACGCGGCGCTGGTGATGCAACGCGCCGGGCGGCTGGACGAGGCGCTGGAGCACGTCAACCGCGGACTGGCGGTGAGCCCGGCCATGGAGGGGCTGCTGGCGCTGAAGCCCGTCCTGCTGGACAAGCTGAACCGCCGCGAGGAGGCCCTGGAGGCCCGGCTGGAGCAGGCCCGGCTCACGACGCACAACTACACGCTGCAGGAGATGATCCGCGCGGCGCGCAGCCAACCCTCGCCCTTCGACGAGTTGCCCGGCATCCGGCGCGAGACCCTGCTGGCGGAGTCGCTGGACTGGGTGCCGACCGGCTCGCCAGCGGTCTACCTGCTGGACGAATGCCAGTACGTGTTCCAGCCCGGCGGGGCCTGCGACCGGCGCTACCGCTACCTGGTGAAGGTGCTCACCGACGCCGGCGTCAAGGACTTCATGACCATGAACGCCTCGGGCAGCGTGGAGGTGGCCCGCACCATCAAGGCCGACGGCCGGCAGATCATGGCCGACATCAAGAACGGCGAGGCCGCCTTCGCGGACCTGGAGCCGGGCGATCTGGTGGAGTTCCAGGGCCTCAGCACCACACTGCCCACGGCCGGCCTGCCCCACGAGTACTACGGATCCTGGCGCTTCGACGTCGGGTACCCCGTCCTCTGCTCGCACGCCGTCCTGCACTTTCCGGCCGGGATGGAACCCAAGGTCCAGCTGCACAACATCGAGCTCGAAGCCCGGCGGGGACAGGCCGCCGGCCGCCCCTACCTCGAGTACCAGACCTGGCGGCGTCCGGCGCTCCTGCAGGAGTTCCTGGCCCCGGAGGCCCACGAGTACGGCGCCTGGCTGGATTTCAGCACGATCCGGGAATGGGACCGCGTGGTGCGCTGGTATCAGGACGTGATCTCCGGCCGGCTGGCGCCTTCCCCCGAGCTGCGCGAGTTGGCCGGACAGCTGGACGTGTCACAGGGGTCGGACTCCCTGCGCATCCGCCGCGCCACGCACTGGGTGATGGAGAACATCCAATACGAGGGCGAGCAGTTCGTCAACAGCGGCTACCTGCCCCGTTCCATCCGTGAGATCCTGCGGACGGGCTACGGCGACTGCAAGGACCAGGCCGTGCTGCTGGTGGGCCTGCTGCGCACGCTGGGCGTGTCGGCCTCCGTGGCGCTGGTCAACAACTCCGACCACATGGTTCGCTCCTACCTGCCCTCCCAGCGCTTCACCCACGCCATCGTCAAGGCCGTGACACGGGACGGCCGCGTCTACTGGATCGACACCACGGCCCGGCGCCTGACCTTCCCCAACGTGCCGTACACACTGGAGGGCCAGGAGGCCCTGGTGGTGGACGGACAGGGCGCAGGCTTCGAGCGGATTCCCCTCGATCCCCTCGCGGGCCTCTCCAGCCGCGCAGTCCTGCACGCCGTGGCGGCGGCTGATGGCGGCCTGCAGGTCCGGGGTCGCATCGACTACACGGGCGAGGAGGCGGCCTGGCTGCGCGACTACATCTCCCGCGAGAAGCCCGAGACCCACGAGGCGCTGGTGAACGGGATCGTCAGCGAGAGCCGGCCCGGCGCGCGCTTCCAGTCCTTCCGGGTGCAGGCCGCCGGTCTGGATGAGGACGTCAGCGTCGACTTCGACTACGCGCTGCCCACCGCGGGCACCTCCGCCGGCAGCCTGCTGCTGGTTCCGCTGCCCTGGAGCGCCAACGACGTGCCGGACGACCTGGCCACGCTGGAGACCCGGCGCACCGCGCTGGACGTCACCCACCGGCGCGGTAGCTTCGACGAGACCATCGAGCTGGAGCTGCCCGCCGGCGCGACCCTGCTGGGCGAGGTCAAGGCTGTCGAGTTGAAGTGCCCGTCCGGCTCCTATCACCTCAGGCGTGAGCCGGCCCCGGCGGGCGTGGTGCGGATCTGCCGGCACTTCGAGATCACGGGACAACGGATCGAGCCCGGCGACTATCCGCCCTTCCGCGAATTCCTGCACGCGGCCTGGAAGGCGGAGAACGAACGGCTGGTGCTGCAGATGCCCTAAGCGGGCCACAAGGGAGGAAGCGCCGGCGCCCGATTGGACGCCGGCGCGGCGATTCTCAGGCTTCGACCAGCCGCTCCAGATCCAGCGTGCGGTCGCCCATCACGATCTCGTGGTTCATGCGCAGGCGCGGCAGGGCGTCGGCCAGGAAGCGGCGCACCACCTTGCGCTTGTAGCTCCACTTCTCGGCCTGGGCCAGCAGCAGCCAGCCCACGTAGTGGTCCAGGGCCATGTCCACCACCCGGCGGGCCATCAGGTCGCGATACTCCGGACCCCGCTGCTTGAGGCAGGTCGTGGCCTGGTCCAGCAAGGGGCGCGAGTCGTGCAGGCGCTCGGCCAGCCCGGCCAGTTCCGGATCCTCCCAGACGCGCCCGGCATAGGGCTCCAGGATGGCGGACAACTCGCCACGCACCAGCCGGACCACGGCCCAGTCAATCTGGATCTGGCTGGTGCCTTCGTAGATGTTGGTGATCCGCGCGTCGCGGAACAGGCGCTCCACCGGGTAATCCTTCATGAAGCCGTTGCCGCCGTGCACCTGGATGGCCGTGCTGGTGACCATGTTGCACAGCTCGGACGTGTAGTACTTGACCATCGGCGTCAGCAGGTCCGCGGCGCGGCCGTACTTCTTTTCCTCGGCGTTGAGACCCAGCTTCTCCGCGCCCTCCTGCAGGTCCACGAAGGTGCTGGTGGCGTAGAGCAGGGCGCGCGAGGCCTCCGTGGCCACGCGCATCTCCGCCAGCATCACGGCCACGGCGGGCAGCTCGACGATCTTCTTGCCGAACTGCTCGCGGTCGTTGGCATAGGCCTCCGCCTCGCGCAGGGCCGCCTCGCTGATCCCCACCGACTGGGCGGCCACACCCAGCCGCGCCGCGGCCATCAGCCAGGCCGTGTAGCGGGTGAGCCCGTGTCCGCGCCGCCCGATCAACCGGGCCGGCGCCTTGTCGAAGTAGATCTCGCAGGTGGGCGAGCCGTGGATGCCCAGCTTCTCCTCGATGCGCCGGACCTGGACGCGCTCATCGCGTGTCACAAGGAAGAAGCTCAGCCCGCGGCCGCCGCCGTACTTGGCGGGATCCTCGCTGCGCGCCAGCACCAGCAGCACGTCGCCGCAGCCGTTGGTGATGAAGCGCTTGCTGCCCGTCAGCGTCCAGTTGCCGTCGGGGTTCTCCTCGGCTTCGAGCTGCGAGCGCGTGCGCACGGCGCCCAGGTCGCTGCCCGCGTCCGCTTCGGTGAGCACCATGGCGCCGCTGAGCAGGCCGGCCGCCATGTCCGGCAGGATCTCGTTCTTGATCTCGTCGCTGGCGAACTGCTGGATCGTGTCCGCGATGCCCTGCAGGCCGAAGAAGTTCATCAGGCTGGCGTCGGCCCGGCTGACGATCTCCACGGCCGCCGAATAGAAGGTCTTGGAGAAGCCGATGCCGCCGTAGGCCGGATCCATGGTGAGGCCAGTCAGCTGGGCCTCCTTCAGGTCGTCCAGGTTGCGCTGCAGCGGCTCCGAGAAGATCACCCGGCCGTTCTCCAGCCGGCAGCCCAGCCGGTCCACTTCCTCGGCCCGGGGGGCGATGCGCTGGGCGGCGATGGTCCCGATGGGATCCGACAGCATGTCGAGGTTGGCTTCGCGGGCCTCCTCGACGCTCTCGAAGGGAGCCTCGGCGTGGCCCGTGTCCCCGCGCATGGCGAAGATGGAGGCCCAGTCCGTCATCTGCTCCATCACGAAGCGCAGATCGGGGTTGTCCTGATAGAAATTCTCGCTGGTCAGCATGTCGGCCTCGTTTTTCGCTCTTCCCGCTCTTCATTCATTTCGCAGATCGCATCGCGGATTTCGTGTCCCCTTCCCGCTTAGCCCAGCAGCTCGATGAGCTTGGGCACGACGGTGGTCAGGTCCCCCACGATGCGGTAGTGGGAGACGCGGAAAATGGGCGCCGAGGGGTCGCTGTTGATGCCCACCACGGTACGTGCGTCGCGGATACCCACCAGATGCTGGACGGCACCGCTGATTCCGCAGGCGATGTAGAGGTCGGGCTTGACGGTCACACCCGTCTGGCCGATCTGCCGCTCCGCCGAGACCCAGCCCGCGTCCACGCTGGCCCGGGTGGCGCCGATCTCGCCGCCCAGCTTCTCCGCCAGACGCTCCAGCAGGGCGAAGTTCTCCCGGCTGCCCACGCCCGCGCCGCCGCCCACGATCACCCGGGCGTCCTTCAGGTTCACGGTCTTCTTCACCACTTCGCGGCGCAGCACCTCGCCCGCCGCCCCGTCCCCGGGCGCCAAGTTCAGCGCGCTCACGCTGCCGCCGCCAGCGCTGGCCCGCACCTCCGCCACGCCGTCCTTGAGCGTGACCAGCACGGGGCCGGCGCCCTCGGGCTGGTAGGCCGCCCGCACCCGCGCGTCGAACTCCGTCCTGAGCAGGCGCCAGGAGTCCCCGGCGCGCTCCACGCCGTCGCAGTCCACCAGGCAGGCGGCTTCCAGCCGGCCCGCCGTCAGGGGCGCCAGGTCGTTGCCCACCGTGCTGGCCGGGAAGAGCACCAGCGCCGGGTCGCGCTCCGCCACCACCGCGGCCACCACGGACGAGACCGGGCCGGCCAGGTAGTTCGCCAGCGCCGCGTGTTCCACGGTGAGCACCTGCGCAGCGCCGTGGGCCAGCGCGACCTCCGCCGCCGCGGCCAGGGACTGTCCGACCAGCAGGGCCTCCGCCGCGCCGCCCAGATTGCCGGCCAGGGCCAGGGCCTGCAGGGAGAGGTCGGTCACGCCGTTCTCGTCGTGTTCCAGAAAAACCAGGATCCGTGTCATCCATTCCTCCTAGCGGATGTCCCGCAGCAGGGCGGCCAGGGCCGCTTCGCTGCCCGCGTCCACGTCGTGCGTCTCCACGCTGCGCTGGGGCAGGGCCGTCAGCCCCGCCAGCCGCATGCGGCGCGGTTGTTCGGCCAGGCCCAACTCGGCGGCGCTCCACTCGGGGATGGGCGCCTTCTTGAGCTTGAGCTTGAGCATGGCCTTGGCCGCGCGTGGCGTGCGCGGATCGTCCTTGAGCAGGTAGACGCCCAGGGCCAGCACGGCGGGCAGGGGCAGGCGCACGAACTCGCTGCCCATCTCGATCTCACGCCGGCAGGTGACCTGGCCGGGGACCAGCTCCGTCAGGCTGTCCACGTAGGTGAGCTGGGCGTGGCCCAGCCGGCCAGCCAGTTCGCCCGCCAGCAGGGAATTCTCGCCCTCGGGGACGCTGACGCCCAGCAGCACCAGATCGTGGGCGCCGATGCGCCGGATGGCCGCCGCCAGCAGGGCTGCCCGCGCACCCGTGTCCAGGCCCTCGTCCGCCGTCACGCGGACGGCCTCGTCGGCCCCGCGGTACAGGCACTCGCGTAGCACGTCCACCTCGCCGGGTTGCCCCACGGCGAGCACAGTCACAGTGCCGCCCTCGCGGTCCTTGATCTGCAGGGCCTGCTCCAGGCTGTTCAGGTCCTCGGGTTCGAAGCGCCGGGGCAGCGCCTTCAGGACGCCGCCCGGTCCCAGCGGCTCGCCCACGAGGTCACGCGTGTCCCAGACCTCGCGCACGACGACGATGATGTGATACGACAAGGTTCTTCCTTTCCCCTTCTGTGTTCCAAAGGACAGGAGGCGCGCCGGCGCCGCGGCTCAGTAGCGGTACTTGACCCCCATGCCGCCGTCGGGGAAGCGCCAGTCGAGCGAGTCCGTCGGGCAGACCTGCACGCAGGTGCCGCACTCTAGGCAGTTGTCATGCGACACCAGCACCACGGCCGGGTCGTTGGGGTTGCGCTTGTAGACGTGCGCCGGACAGAGCAGCACGCAAGGCTTGCCCGCGCAGTCGCGGCAGAGCGCCGGCTGCACGGTGATGTGCGGATGGTCGCTGTCGGGCTCGTAGCGCGTGCGGTAGAGCTTGTCCTCCAGCGTCAGGCTGAACAGGTCGGCCATGGCCTCTCCCGCTTTCTGTTACAACAGTTTGCGGGCGCGCAGCAGGTCGCGCACCAGCTTGAGCTTGGACAGGCCCTGGAAGAACTCGCGCAGGGCCCGCTTCTGCAGGTCCGCCTTGGAGTCCTCCGTCACGGTGAAGTAGTCCACCAAGAGGCGGCTCACGCGGTCCGGATAGAGTCCCAGCAGCTCGGGCGTGGACTCCAGGATCCGCGGCAGCTCGCGGTACTTGCGCAAGTCGGCCAGCGCCGCGCTGCCGGCCATCCGGCGCTCATAGGAGGCCAGCCCGGCCCGGCTGAAGTCCCCGCGCTCCCGGGCCTCCAGCACGGCCTCGGCGGCCTGGGTGCCGGAGAACATGGCGTGGTTGGTGCCTTCCTTGTAGAGCGACATGTTCACCAGGCCCGCCGCGTCGCCCAGCACCAGGGCGCCGTTGCCCGCGAAGCGCGGCAGGCAGTCGATCCCGCCCTCGGGAATCATGTGCGCGCTGTATTCCAGCAGCTCGCCGCCGCGCAGGTAGCGCCGCACCTCCGGGTGCTGCTTGAAGCGCTCCAGCACGTCGCCCGGCTCCAGCCCGGCCTTCTGCAGGCTCTCCAGCCGTCCGGCGAAGCCCAGGCTCACCGTCTCCTTCTGGGTGTAGATGAAGCCGCCGCCGATCAGGTTCTCGAAAGGCGCGCCGATGAAGTCGATGGCCGCGCCCTGGCCGGGCTCCAGTCCGAAGCGGTCCTCGATGACGCCGGCGGGCAGCCCGATGGTCTCCTTGACGCCCAGCGCGAAATGCTGGGGCTTGGGTCCGGCCATGCCCAGTTCGCGGCAGGCCGCCTGGCCCACCAGACCGTGGGCGCCGTCGGCCAGCAGCACCACGTCGGCGCGGAACTGCTCCTCGCCACGCAGCTGCACGCCCACCGCGCGCCGGGCCGCGCCCTCACCCTCCAGCAGCACGCGCTCCACCACCGTGCCTTCCACCAGACCCGCTCCGGCGGCCTCGGCCTGGCCGGCGAACCAGCGGTCGAAGGCCGGGCGGTGCACGGTCCAGGTGTGGTTGAAGGGCGCCCGCCCCCAGGCTTCGCTGCCGAAGTCCAGCGCCAACTGGCGCTCGGGCCCCAGGAAGACGATCCGGCGCCGGGTGACGGCGCGTTCCACCGGGGCCTGCTCGTGGAAGTTCGGGATGAGCCGGTTCAGCACCGTGCCGTAGAGCAGACCGCCCATGTTCTTGGCGCCCGCGCTCTCGCCGCGCTCCACCACCACCACTTCCAGCCCGCGCCGGGCCAGGCAGAGGGCGGCGCTGATCCCGGCCGGGCCGGCTCCCACCACCAGGGCGTCCACCTTGACCTGTTCGTCGCTCATGCGCGGCCTCATGACTTGCCCGGGTCCGATCTGCGGCCGGGCGAACACCTGTCCGGCCGTCAGGACCCGGACATTTTCCTGTTAAAAAGTAGAAAAGCCCACAGGGGGGAGCAATGAAGGGAACGGTTTTCCCCTGTAACAGGCTGCTTTCGCGAACGACTGCGGGGCTCCCGTGCCTTGTGAAGCACATTGTTCGCCCATCCGAACCCCGGTCCACTTTCTATATTGGACGCGCATCAACCTAAGGAAGGGCCGTCAGGCCCTTTCGTCCGTCAGCAGGAGAATCATGAACCCGCATCACCATCACCATAAAATCCACCTCACGCCGCGCACCTTCGGTTTCATCAGCACCGTGGCGCATCCGGTGGGGCTGGAGCGGGAGGTGGCCCGGCAGATCCGCGTGGCCTGCACCATCCGCCACCGCGAACTGGGCGGCAACATGCTGGTGCTGGGCAGCTCCATGGGCTACGGCTTGGCGGCGCGGATCATCGCCACCTTCGGCTACGGCATGAAAACCCTGGGCGTCTCCCACGCCCGTCCCCACCGCGGCAGTCGCACGGCCACGGCCGGCTGGTACAACACGGCCCACTTCCACCGCCTGGCGCGGATGGAGGGCCTCTACGCCGACACGGTGATCGCCGACGCCTTCTCACGCGAAGCCCTGGAGGAGAGCCTGGAGCGCGTGGCCCGCGAGCTGGGGCCGCTGGACTACCTGGTCTACAGCCTGGCCGCGCCGCGCCGCACGGATCCCGAGACCGGCGAGACCTTCCAGAGCGTGCTCAAGGCCGTGGGCCGGCCGCACCACACCAAGCTCATCGACACGGCCAGCTGGGAGATCTCCGAGGGCGTCTTCGAGGCCGCCACGGAAGAGGAGATCCGCTCGACGGTGGGCGTGATGGGCGGGCACGACCTGCGCCGCTGGACCCAGGCCCTGCTGGAGCGCAAGCTCCTCAAGCCCGGCGCCCGCGTGCTGGCCTTCAGCTACATCGGCCCCCCGGCCACCCACCCCATCTACCGGGACGGCACCATCGGCCACGCCAAGGTCCACATGGAGGCCACCTGCCGCGAGCTGGACGAGCGGCTGCGGACGGAACTGGGCGGCTCGTGTCACACGGTGGTGGCCAAGTCCATCGTCACCCAGTCCTCGGCGGCCATTCCGGCCATCGCGCTCTACATCAGCCTGGCCTACCGGATCATGAAGGAGAAGGGCCTGCACGAGACCGCCATCGAGCAGATGCGCCGCCTGTTCCGCGAGCACATCGCGCCGGGCAAGTCGCCCCGGCTGGACGAGGACGGCCGGATCCGGCTGGACGACTTCGAACTGCGCGAGGACGTGCAGGCGGAGGTGCAGCGGCGCTGGGACTCCATCACCACGGAGACGGTCCCGGAGCTGTGTGACATCGCGGGTTACAAGGAGGACTTCATGCGCCTCTTCGGCTTCCAGGTCAAGGACGTGGACTACGAACTGCCGGTGCGCATCGACATTCCGCTCTGAGTGGGGCTCCCCGGCCCTCAGCGCCGCTCGAGCTCGGAGCGCGCCTTGAGCAGGGCCAGTTGGTAGACGATCAGCAGCAGGGCCAGCAGGACCAGCAGGGCCCCCACCATCCGCCCGAACAGGCTCTGGTCGAAGCCCAGCACCCAGAGCCCCAGCGCCAGCACGCCCAGGCAGAGCAGCAGATTCAGCCAGATCACCACGAGATGCTGCCCGGCGGCCACCAGCCGCAGCCGGGAGCGCAGGTTTGCGTCCACGCTGGACGGCGGCAGGTCCCGCGCCAGCCGCGCCACTCCCAGCAGGTAGAGCACGGGCGCCGGCAGCATGCAGGCCAGGGCCCACCAGAGTTCGGAGCCGGGCAGCAGCAGGCGGCTGGTGGCGATCCAGACCAGCACCAGCGCGAACTGGCCGCCCAGATACCAGGCCATCAACCGGCGCACGCGCGCCTCCGCCTCCGCGTCGGGGAGCAGGAAGGTCCGGGTGAAGGGGGTCAGCAGGCTGAACAGGCCCCAGGGCAGAAAGTGCAGGCGGCCCTCGTGGTCACGGACCAGCGTGTGCCCCAGCAGGCGTTCCAGCAGTGCCATGCGATCCTCCTTGTTCCGCCCGCGCCGCCGCGCCCCAGGCGTGTTCAACCCCCAACCCGAAGACCACCCGGATGCGCCGCAGCAGGCGCTCCGCCAGGACGTGGGGATGCGGGGCTCCTGCAACTCGCTGGTTCGGGGAAGGCCGAGCGTCAAGCGCAGGTGGCCCGTCTGATCCAGTGGTGTCGGAATGCCGTGCAATGTAGGATCGCCCCGGCGCTCACGGCTTTTCTACCTTGGGTTCGTCCGCCTCGAGCACGCGACAACCTGGAGCCGCATGAAGCCAATCAGTCCACGCCCGGGCCGGATCACCGGCACCACGGCCGGGTTCCGCGCGTGAGCGGTCTCCCCTCCCACCGTGCCCGGCTCTTCACCCTGTTGTCGGCCAGCAGCCTGACGGTGATGGCGGGAGCCACCATCGCCCCCGGGCTGGGCCTGATGCAGGAGCACTACGGCGGCGATCCCACCCTGGTCAAGCTGGTCCTCACCCTGCCGGGCCTGTTCACGGCGGCGGCCGCCCCGCTGGCGGGCTGGCTGTCCGACCGCCACGGACGGCGCGGCGTGCTGCTGGCGGGCCTGATCCTCTACGCGCTGGCAGGGACCCAGGGCCTCTGGGCCGGCTCCCTGACCGAGCTGCTGGTGGGCCGGGCGGTGCTGGGCATGGCGGTGGGCTTCATCATGACCTGCGCCACCACGCTGGTGCTGGAGTACTGGGAGGGCGAGGAGCAGCGCCGGGCCCTGGGCTGGCAGAACGCCTTCATGTCCTTCGGCGGCGTGGTGTTCCAGCTGCTGGGAGGCTTCCTGGCGGAGGCCTTGGGCTGGCGCGGTCCCTTCTGGGTGTACGCCGCGCCGCTGCCGCTGGCGCTGGTGGCCTGGTTCCTGCTGCCGGAGCCGGTCCGCCACGTTCAACGTGGCGGTCCCCCCGACCCCGCCACCCGCCGCCGCCTGCGGGGATTCCTGATGCTGCTCAGCGCGCTGGCCTTCGTCCACATGGTCGTGTTCTACTACCTGCCCGTGCAGACGCCCTTCCTGCTGAAGGAGATCGGCGTCCGCTCGCCCAGCGCCGTGGCCGCGGCCATCTCCGGCGCCACGCTCTTCGCCGGGCTGGCCTCGCTGCAGTACGCGCGGCTGCGGCGGCGCCTGGGGATCGGGGCGGGCTTCGCCCTGGCCTTCGCCCTGGTGGGACTGGGCTACGGCGTGGTCTTCCTGCAGGCCGGCTATTGGGCCATCATCGCGGGCCTCTCCGTGGCCTCGCTGGGCTTCGGCCTGGCGCGCCCCAACTTCACCGCCTGGCTGCACGCGCACGTGCCCGGTCCCGCGCGGGCCTCCGCCGTGGCCGTCATGTCCAGCTCCATCTTCCTGGGCCAGTTCTGCACGCCCTTCCTGTCGGCGCCGCTGATCCGCGCCTTCGGCCTGCCCGGCGCTTTCCTGGCCAGCGGCCTGCTGCTCAGCGCGCTGGGAGTCTGGCTCTGGCGGCGGGAGTCCCGCTCCGCCACCACCTGAGGTCCGCCTATTTCAGCAGCAGGCACTTGCGCACGATCTGCCCGTCGCCCGCCTCCAGGCGCAGGAAGTACAGGCCCGAGGCCAGCCCGGCGCCGTTCACCACCGCGGAATGCTCACCGGCGGCGCGCCGTTCGTCCAGCAGCGTCCGCACCAACCGGCCCGCCCGGTCGTATAGCCGCAGCCTGACGTGCTCGTTCCTGGGCAGGCGGAAGTCCACCCGGGCGGCGGGGTTGAAGGGATTGGGCCAAGGTTCGCCCAGTTGCAGGCCCGTCGGCCGGACGAGGCCTCCTCCTCCAGACCGCTACTCAGCTCACGGAATTCGCTGTTGTAGAAGCGCTGCGCCTCCTCCGCCCGCAGGAAGAGTTCCTCCACGCTGACCGCGAACAACACGGCCACGCTCAGGCGGGCCCGGCTGCCGACGGCCAGCGGGAAGGGCCCGCAGCTGGACAGGCAATCCCAATCCCCGGGCTGGCCCGCTGTGGAGTCGAAGACTTGCGGCGTCAGGCGCTGCCACAGATCCGCGTCGTTGCGATAGCTGAATTCGGGGAAGGTGAACTGATCGAAGCCGGTCAGGCCCAGCTGGTCGGACTCGTCCGGATCCCGCCACTCGAAGTGCGGCTCGCCCACGGTGGGCTGGCCGTCCGCCTCGCCCACGTCCCCTGTGCCGGCGCGAGCATCCGCACCCAGGTCGTCCTGCGGGCCCCAGTCGCCGTCATTGTCGATGCCGTCGTCCGGACGTTCGTCCAGTCCGGCGGCCACGGCCTGCAGCAGGTCTGCCGGCACAGGCACCTCCGCCCCCGGCGCCGGCAGCTCCAGCCCCAGCAGGCTCCAGTCCACGAAGGCCCGACCGGTCTGGTGCGCGCCTTCGTCGATCAACCCGTTGAAGTTGTCGTCCAGCCGGTTGTCGGACAGTTCCGCCACGGCTTGTCCGGCGGCGCAGGACAGGGTCTGGCCGCGATGTCTCACGAGATAGGGTTCGTCCGCCGCGGGCACGCGCACCAACCGGCGGGGATTGAGACCGCTGGAATCGGCGTAGTCGATCAACACCACCACCTCGCCCTGGACCAGACTCCGTGGCGTCAGCATCTCCTGCAGTCGCGGGGCGTCCAGCACGGGCCAGCCGGGCCCCGCGTCGCCGTCGTTGTCGATCCAGTCCGCCCCGTCGCCGGGGGTCTCCAGCAGCGCGACTCCCATCACCCCCACGTTCCGCACACCCGGCAGGAGCGGATCCCAGCCCGGGCTCCCCTGATCGTCGGCATCCTCGACGTAGACCAAGCGGTGTTGCCGATCGAACGAGTGCCGGTCGTCGGTCGAGTCCCCATTTCCTCCCACGTAGGTGCCCAGCACCAATCCCAGCCGGGAGTCTTCCAGGGGCAGTCCACCCGTGTTGTGGATGTCATAGGTGAGCAGCACCAGGTCCTGCAGCGCCGGCTCGGACCACTCGTAGGCGCGGGTGGCGATTTTCAGTCCCAGTCCGCCGTGCGCTTCGTCGCCCGGGTGCGGCTGGATGAGCGGGACATCGGCCCCCGCCGGGTTGTCCGGGAAGTAGTGCAGCCAGACCTCTGCCGGCACATCATCGCGTGACACAAACTCGGTGGCCAGGAACTCGTGATCGCGACTGTCGTCCTGCCAGAAGTAGGCCTCCTGGGTCGCCGGCCGCGCGCCCTCCGCCAACCCGCTGTTCCAGCCGGCCGCGTCTGTGTCCGGCCAGCTGGCCGGCCAGCTCCAGGGCTGGGTGCTCAGCGCCACCAGACCGGTGTCCGCAGCCAGGCCGGGAAGCGGCGCCAGGGTCCAGTACTCCGCGGGATTGGCCGGGTTGACCTCATCGCGACCCCGGGCTGGACTCTGGGTGGTCAGCACGCTGACCACCTCACGCCCCAGCAGCGGATTGTGGACGGCGCTGCCCAGGATCAGCGCGAATTCCCCTGCGTATTCGTCGCCGCGGCCCCCCGGCCAGTCCAAGCTGTATTCGGGACCCAGCCGACCCAGCAATCCGCTGTTGTAGAGCGTTGTCCAGACCTGGTTGGCATCCAGCGTGTTCTTCCGCCGCTCGGCCAGGTCGCCCCAGACGTCGTCACACCACAGGTCCGCCTGAACGCTGGTGCAGGCCAGCAACAGCAAGGTGAGTCGCGCAAACATCCAGCCTCCCCGGTTGTGATCCTCTGCAAGCACGGGCAAGCTGCGAGTCTTCTGTTTGGTATCCAACCCAATCCGCTACAGGCGGGAATCTCCCGTGGCTCCCGGCGCAAAACTCACCGCCTGCAGGTAAACGCTGGCCCCCACTCCGCGTGTTCATTGCGTCAACCAAGGAGCCGACATGAACACGCATTGGAAATCCATCCTGCTGCCGGGCCTGGTGGGCCTGGCGACGTTGGGGCTGGGCGCGGTCCAGGCGGGCGAGAAAGAATGCGTCCCGCTGTTGGAGGCGCCCGGTCCCGTGGGCGGACCGCAGGCCCTGGCCGCGGCGCTGACCTACCCGCCGACGGCCCTGCGCGAAGGCCTGGAAGGCGAAGTGCGCCTCCAGGTGGAGATCGGCGCCGATGGTCGCGTGGGCGAAGTGCTCGTGCTGCAGACCGCCCGGGCGGATCTCGATTCCGCCGCCGTCCACGCGGTGCGCGACTGCCCCTGGGTGGCCGGGCGCAGCGCGGAGGGTCCGCAGCCCTGCACGGTCGTGGTCCCGGTGAACTTTCGGCTGGCCCCCAAGCCTTGATCTGCCGACCTTGCCAAGGGGCGGACCCAGCCGACCCGCAAAGCCCTTGCAGTCTGTCGGGCTTGGGCCTTGGATGGGATTCGCGCCCATATCGAGACCGGTTTTTCGGAAGTTTCGCTGAACATACTGGTGGTCTGATCAAGAAACTTGCGGAAAATCCGGGCCGATAGGGGCGATGAAGACCGCCAAGCGACCAAGTCCGACAAACTGCTAGGGAAGGGTCGAGCTCTGAGTGACCGAGCGGAGCACGAGCGCGTCTTTCGTCAACTGGCGGCGGACCTGGAGCCGGAGCTGCTGCGCATCGGCCGCGGCCTGCTGGGTGACTGGGACGAGGCGCTGGACGCCAGCCAGCAGACCCTGCTGACCCTCTGGCAGCACCTGCCCGCCCTGGACACTTCGGCGCCGCTGCGGCCCTGGGTGCTGCGCGTGCACGTCAACCGCTGCCGCAGCCTGCTGCGTCGGCGCCGGGTGCGGCGCTGGCTGCGGCTGGAGGACCTGCCCGAGGTGCCCGCCCCGCCCCCCGCGAACGAACACGACCTGCCCGAGGTGGAGGATCTGCTGCGGCTGGCCCGGGGCCTCAGTCGCCGACAGCGCGAGGCCTGGCTGCTCTGCGACCTGGAGGAGCTGGACAGCGCCGTCGCCGGAGCCGCCCTGGGCTGCCGGCCGGAGACCGTGCGCGTGCATCTGATGCGGGCGCGGGCCCGGCTGCGGGCGGGCTGGCTGAAGGAACAAGAGGAGCGGCCATGAGCCCGTGTGACACAGGGGAGATCCCGCCGCTGCGTCCGGATGCGGGCGAGTTGTGGCGCGCCCAGGCGATCCCGGCGGAGATCCGGCGCCACCTGCGCGGCCTGCCGCTGCCGGACGCCGAACCCGGCCGGGAGGAGCGCGGGCGCCTGCGCTTCGCGCTGCTCGCGCTGGCCGCGATCCTGCTGCTGATCCTGGTGGGGGCGGAGCCGGAAGAACCCGCGGGCGGCCGCCGCCTGGAGCTGCGCTCTGGCCGTGTTCATCTGGTGTGGGTGCGAATCAACGCAAGCGAGGCCTCCAAGTGAAGCGCGTCTTTCCCTTGATCCTGCTGCTGGCGCTGGTGCTGGCCTGCACGCCGCCCCCCGCCGCTCACCGCACGCTTGAGCTCTACCTGGGCGGACCCGGCGAACCCGGCTTGGAGCTGCCGGAGGTGCTGCCTATCTCCCACCCGCTGCTGCTGCGCACCACCCTGGCAGACTCCGACAGCTTCCGCACGGAGTTGGCTCGCTGGCTCAGCCAGCCCCGCCTGCGGCTGCTGGACACGCGCCTGTTGGAGATTCCCGGCGGGCGCGGGGAGCGCGTCTGGACCAACGGCCGCCAGGGGCCGCTGGACTGGGTCCTCGAGACCCGCCGGCGCGCGGGCCGGCGCCAGGTCCAGCTGCGCGTGCGGGAGGACGGGTTGGGCGAGCGGCTCAGCGGCTGGACGGATTTGCTGGAGCGCGAGGACCTGGTGCTGGGGCTGCCGCTGGCGGACGGCGCGGGGCTGTTGCTGCGTTTGCCGCCCGCAGCCATGGAGGCGGGTTCCCACAAGCCAGGACCCACTTTCCCGGACAGCCTGCTGGCCGGCGCCACGTGGCGGCCGCTGGAGACCCTGCCGGCGCTGGTGGACGGCCCCGCCCAGCTGGGCAGACTGGTCCGCTATCCGCCCGCCGCGCTGCGGGACGGAATCAAGGGCACCGTGCTGGTGGCCCTGCGGGTGGATGAAAGGGGTCGGGTGCGGGAGAGCAGCGTGGTGGGCCGCGTGCGCGCCGACCTGGACTCCGCGGCCCGGGTCGCGCTGGAGCAGGCGGTCTTCACGCCGGGGCGGGACCGTCAGGGTCCCGTGGCGGTCTGGGTCACGGTGCCTGTGCGCTTCCAGCTGTCCGACAAGCCGGCCGCCACCCCGCGCTGAGCCGGGGAGCCGGCAGGCCGCGGGCGGACCGGCGCGGACGCGCTCAGATCTCGTCCTGCAGCCCCAGTTCCACCACGCGCCCGGGGGGAATCCCGAAGAAGGTGCGGGCGCTGCGGGCGTTGCGGGACAGGAAGATGAAGAGCAGGCGCTGCCAGCGGGCCAGATGCGTCCGGCCGCTGTCGATCAGCGTGATATGCCCCATGTAGTAGCTGACCTGGTTCAGGTTGACACGCGGCTCGCCCAATCCCTTGAGGATGGCGGGCACGTAGATGTTCTCCATGTAGCCCTGGTGCACGTCCACCTGGTAGAAGCCCTCGCCCAGCGCCCGCGCGTTGACCCGACCCTCGCGGTCCACCACCGGTTGGCGCTCCACCAGCACGGAGAGCACGATCACCGTCTCGTGCAGCACCTTGGTGTGCTTCAAATGGTGCAGCATGATCCGCGGCACCGTGCCGCTGTTCTGCGTCAGGAACACGGCGACGCCGGGCACGCGCAGCGGCGCGTTCTGGCTGTGGGCGATGTCGCGCACGAAGTACTCCAGGGGCAGCAGGCTCTGCCGCACCCGGCGGTTCAACTCCCGGCTGCCCTTCTTCCAGGTGGTCATCACGGCGAAGAGCACGGCGCCCATGGCCAGCGGATACCAGCCGCCGTGGGCGATCTTCACCACGTTGCCCGCGGTGAACACCAGATCGATCAGCAGGAAGCCGCCGCAGATCAACAGCGCGCGCCAGAGTGGCCAGTTCCAGACCGCCACCGTGACGGCGAAGAACAGACAGGTGGTGATGGTCATCGTGCCCATCACGGCGATCCCGTAAGCCGCCGCCAGGTTGGTGCTGGAGCGGAAGAAGAGCACGCAGGCCAGGCAGGCCGCCATCAGCAGGTAGTTCACCACCGGCACGTAGATCTGGCCGTGGACGCTGTGTGACGTGTGCTGGACCTGCACGCGGGGCAGGTAGCCCAGTTGCATGGCCTGCTGGGCCAGGGAGAAGGAGCCGGTGATCAGCGACTGCGAGGCGATGATGGCCGCGCTGGTGGAGATCAGCAGCAGCGGCAGCGTGAACCAGGCCGGCGACAGGCTGTAAAAGGGATTGGCCACGCCGGTCGGGTCCACCAGCACGGACGCGCACTGCCCGAAGTAGCTCAGCAGCAGGCAGGGCATGACCAGGAAGGCCCAGGACAGGCGGATGGGCCGCCGGCCGAAGTGGCCCATGTCCGCGTAGAGGGCCTCGCCGCCCGTGATGCACAGCACCACCGAACCCAGCACCAGCACCCCGTGCCAGCCGTACTGCCCGAAGAAGCGCACCATGTGCAGCGGATTCACGGCCCCCAGGATCTCCGGGTGCTGCAGGATCCCGCCCAGTCCCAGCGTGCCGATGGTGAAGAACCAGAGCAGCATGACGGGTCCGAACACCCGGCCGATGCGGTCCGTCCCGAACTTCTGCACTAGGAACAGGCCCACCAGGATGAGCAGGGAGATGGGCAGCACGGCCGCCCCCAGCCGGGGCAGGGCCACTTCCAGTCCCTCCACGGCGCTGAGGACGGTGATCGCCGGCGTGATCACGCCGTCGGAGAGCAGCAGCGAGGTTCCCACGATGGCCAGGGCCGAGACCAGCCCCAGGGCGCGGATGCGCTTGCCGTTGTCGGCGGTGAGCACCAGCGCGAGCAGCGACATGATGCCGCCCTCGCCGTGGTTGTCGGCGCGCAGGATGTAGCCCAGGTACTTCACCACCACGACGATGGTCATGGCCCAGAACACCAGCGACATCACCCCGAAGATCGTCACGGGGTCGTGACTCAGCCGGTAGTGCTCCCCCAGGGATTCCTTGATCGTGTAGAGCGGCGAGGTTCCGATATCGCCGAACACCACGCCGATGGCCGTCAGGCAGAGGCCGATGAGACCCTTCTGGTGCTGCTGATTGTTCAAGGCATGCCTTCCTGTCACGGCTTGCGATCCTGATCCCGCCCCATCCAGCGGTCCCGCGTGCGCCCCCTACTCCGCCGGATCCGCCTCTCCCTCCAGGGAGCGGACCGCGCGGACCTGGTGGATCTGGGCCGCGATCAGCAGCCAGCACAGCAGCATGAGGTAGAGGAAACTGGTCGGACTCATGTGGGCGATCCGCCAGTTGAACAGCACCACCGGCGCGGCCAACAGGGCGGGGACAAAGGACAGGACCAGCCAGAACCCCTCGCGGGGCACGTTCCGCAGGCGGACGCCGCCTTGGCGCAATTCGCCCGCGGCGGCCAGCCGCCGCCGCCACTGCCGGTCCTCCTGCAGCAGGTGGAGCTGGGTCAGGAGCAGCGCGCCCCAGGGCAGGGTGTGCCAGTCGGTCAGCCAGTCCAGCAGCCCGTTGAGCACGGCCAGCAGCAGCAGGATCAACAGTCCCTTGATCCACCAGCGATGCCGCTCGCGCCGCAGGCTCTGGTGCGTCGCCGGATCCACGACCACCCACTCGCGTCGGCGCAGGGAAAGCAGCCAGGCGGCGCGTCCGTCGGGGGTGGTCCCTTGAATTCCGGTCATGCGCTCTTCTCCCGGCTCCGTGTCACGACCCTCAGTCTCCGGCTTTCTCATCTTCCCGCACAGCCGGCGGGTCCGCGTCGTCGCAATACCCCGGGTAGTGGACACGCAGACAGTCCGGACAGATGCCGTGGCTGAACTCCGTCCCCGTGTGGTCCCGCACGTAGGCCTCGATCTGCCGCCAAGCGCCCCGGTCGTCGCGCACCCGGTGGCAGTGGCTGCAGACGGGCAGCATGCCCTGCAGCATCTTCAGGTGCCGGAGAATCTGACTGGTGGACGCCATCACCACGCCGGCACACAGCAGTGTCATGACGGTCTCGGTCAGCCCCTCCACCCAATTCACAGGCGTGGCCTGGAAGCCGAACCAGGCGTGCGGCAGATCCAGGATCTCGTCCAGCCACAGCACGGCGATCACGGCCAGAAAGCCCGTCGCCTCCATGAAGATCACGCGTCGGCGGAGTTGCGCCACAAGCATGGCAGCCTCCAGTCTGGTGTTCCGGGGGTGGCCCAAGATAGGATGGCCTGCTGAGCCGCTCCAGGGGCGGAGTCTATCCGGGTCCGACGGCGCGGAGGCCGCTCAGCAGCGGACGCTCTTGCGCTTCTTCCCGATCACGCCGCGCAGGCGCAGTTTCTCGATGTAGGCCACGGCGTCGGGGGTCCGGCAGTCCGTGCCGCCCATGTCCACCCGGATCCGTCCCAGCGCGCGAGCCACGGCCAGGGCCTCTTCCGTCAGAGCGGGCACGCAGCCCCCCGCCGCGATGAGGAAGCCGTTCATCACGTGGGGCAGCCGGCCCGGGCTGCCGGGAAGCGTGTCGCGCACCTGGCCCAGCAGTCCGCGCAGCTCCGCCAGGTCCAGGCGCTCGTCGGGCGTAATGGCCAGCAGGCTGGACCAGGTGGCCCAGCCCGAGCAGGCGGTCGCCGCGCGCGGCGACTGGATCCACTCCCGGGCCAGCGCCCTCCCGTGGGGACTCTCCGCCGCACACCACGCCACGGAGTATTCGCTGAGCATGTGCCAGCCCGCCGTGTCCGCCCAGTGCCGCAGCTGGTCCCGGATGAAAGCGGCCGGGTCGCTGATCAGCGCCGCCAGGTAGCGCGCGTCGCTGTTGCCGCTTTCCCACAGGGCCAGCGCCAGCGCCTGATCCACCTTGATCCGCCGCACCAACTTCTTCAGATCCTCGATCTTCACCCCGAAGAAGGGCGCCGGGGCCCCGTGCTTCAGCCAGATGCGCCGCGTGTCCTCGTGGCCCAGGGTCGCCAACTCGGCCAGCACCTCGTCCACATTCATGGGTCCCGCCCTTCCTGGCCCGCCGCCGGGCCGCTGCGTCCGCCCAAGACGGACCCGTGGAACATGAAGGACCCCCGCCGGGGCGGGGGTCGGTGGAGTCCATTGCGCTGCGCCGGCCTCAGTAAGCCGCGCCGTTGTGCGGATGCCCGTGGCAGCTCAAGGTGCAGTTGCCCTGCTCCAGGGAGACGCGCTCGACCTTCAGCACGCCGTCCAGGGGCGTGATCCAGGGCTTGTCCAGCCGCAGCAGGCTGGCCTGGTCAGGGGAGCCGTGCGGATCGTGGCAGGCCGCGCAGCTGTAGCCGCCCTGGTTGATGTGCAACCGGTGCCAGCGCCAGCCCTGTCCGCTGGAGAACCAGCTCTCCTTGTGACACGTGAAGCAGAGGCCGTTCTCGTCCGCCTCGCCGGTCAGGTAGGGCGTGGGGTTGAACGGCGCCTTGAGCAGGTGCTCGATGTTCGAGCCGTGGGGCCCCAGGGGACCGCCCGGATCGTCGTTGCCGTGGCAGCTCGAGCAGGTCAGCTGATCCAGAGGGCTCCACTCGGGCTTCAGGCTGGGCACCTCTGAGTTCAGCCCGGGGCCCATCACCGCGTGGGTCGAGCGGTTGCCCAGGTCGAAATCCCGGGCGATGTCCCGCTGGCCCGGCAAGGTGCTGCTGGAGAAGCCGTGGCACTTGAGGCAGATCTCGTATTCGTAGTCCGCCGCGTCCTTGGCCATGCCCAGGCGGCTGATTCCCGAGACCCCCTCCAGGCTGGACGGCAGGTTGCCGGCCACCGACTGGGCCGAGGCGGCGTGCGGGTTGTGGCAGTCCGAGCAGCGCACGGCGCGGTTCTCCCGCGAACCCGTCAGGAAGCCGATGAACCCCGCGGCGTCCGGCTCGATGAACGGGGAGCCGGTGTGCAGGCTCACCGGGTGCGTGAAGAGCTTGTCGAACTCGCGCTTCAGGTTCTGCGG
Source organism: Candidatus Delongbacteria bacterium (assembly GCA_041675285.1). Lineage (NCBI taxonomy): Bacteria > Candidatus Delongiibacteriota > Candidatus Delongbacteria bacterium. The sequence goes on along the minus strand of JBAYTZ010000004.1, from coordinate 98,494 downwards.
CGAGGGGACCTCGCGCGGGCCATCCAGCGTGGCGTCGTGGCAGCGGAAGCAGAGGCTGTTCTCCTCGGCCAGCAGCAGCCGTGGCTGGGGCGGCGTCGCGTGGATGCTGTGGCACTGGCTGCAGGAGAACTCGCGCATCGCGGCGAACAGCGGATCGTCGGGATTGGCGTGCACGCTGTGCGACCAGCCTTCCAGCTGATGGCAGGTGAGGCAGATCTGGCCCTCGGAGGCACTCACCTTGAGGAAGTTGCCCCGCGTGTTGTCGTGGGGATCATGGCACGTGGAACAGCGGATCCGGTCGCCGCGCAGGGTCATGCCCGTCAGCAGGCTGTCCGGCCGCACCAGCTCGCGGTCCCGGCCGTTGAAGGTGAACAGGTGCGTGTTCATGTGGGTGGGCGGTGTCAGCGCCCGCTCGCCCAGGTCGATCTCGCGGCTGATGTGCGCGCCGGGATCCGTGGGAAAAGCCTGGGCCACGCTGCCGTCGTGGCAGGCCAGGCAGAGCTGGCTGGCGGGATCGGCCGGAAAACCGGGCTCGTCGTCATCCAGCTGGGCTCCCAGTTCGAAGGGGCCGCGCGCCAGGCGGCGATCCCAGAGCGGCACCAGCTGCTCGTGCACGCGGGGGCCGTGACACACGCGGCAGAGCTGGCGCTCCAGCGTGCTGTCCGGCTGTCCGTCCCCGCCGTGCCAGTGGGTCAGGTTGTGCGGCGAGGCCTGCACGCGGGAGGCGTCCACCGGCAGGACCGTCCGGCCGTCGGCATCCGCCAGCAGGGTCAGTCCCAGCAGGGCCAGGGCTCCACGCAGCAGGAGTGAGGATCGCATCACCAGAGCCTCCTCAGCACATGGATCCAGGCCTGGGTGTCCGTGTCGCCAAAATTGGCGGGGTCTCCCACGAAGCGCAGGTCGGCCGTCAGTTGCAGTTTGTTCATTTCGAACTCCGCGAACGCGCGGATCCACATCCGCTCCGGCAGCGGATCGCGCCGGGGACGCCAGACGCCCCGCAGGTTGAAGGTGGCCGGACGGACGGGCTGCCAGCGCAGTTGCGCGGCCACCCGGCGCTCCCACTTCACCGGATCCTCGTCCACCAGATGCTGGACGCTCATGCCCGAGAGTCGCGCCTGGATGCGGTTGCGGCGCCACTTGATCCACAGCTCGTTGTTGATCGTGTTGCGCAGGGTGTCGTCGCTGAACACCAGCTCCGTGCCCACGTGCCGGCGCCAGTCCACATTGTGCCCGACCTGGAAACTCCCGTGCGGCAGCAGCGTGCTGCCCAGGCCCAGCAGGTTGTCGGCCTCGCGCTGCAGCGTCCGGGCATGCGGGGCGACGGTCTCCTGGTCCTGGAGGCGGAACAACTCGCCGCGGGCCAACTCGCGCAGATTCAGGCCCAGCCAATCCACGGGCTCCACGGGCAGCAGAAGTTCCAGCTCGCCGCGCCCCGTGATTCCATTGCCGTACTCGGCGGTTTCGGACCAACCGCCGCCCAGGTCGCCGCGCAGCAGCAGGTCCCGCTTGAGCCAGAGCCCGTGCCGGATGGGCTGGCTCCAGTCCGTCTGCACGCCCGCCGCGGTCTGGGCCGCGGCCCGCGCCGCCAGGGGGCGCCAGTCGAAGATCGCCAGCGCCAGGTAGTCCCGCCGATGGCTGCGGTCCACGTCGTCCACCTGGGCCCGGTCGCTGGAAATGCGCAGCTCGCTGCCCAGGACCGGCGTGGGCATCCAACGCCACGCCAGGCCGGCCTGGCGCCGGTAGATGCTGCGCTCGTCCTGCTTGGTGTAGTCGGCGCCCGCATTGGCCGAGAGACGATGCGGGCCTTGCTGCCAGCGCACGCGGTTCTGGCCCAGCAGACGGCGGACGCCTTCGCGCTCCACCAGCCCCGAATTGCTGTGCACGGCCGCTCCGCCCGGCATCGTGCCCGCCAGGGTCAGGCCGGCCAGGCTGCGCTGCAGGTCGAAGTCCAGGCTGTCCGCCAGCCCGTACCAGGAACTCTCGCCCCAGCCCCGGATCAGGAACTGGTTCCAGGCGGGGATGCGCTGCTCCAACTCGCCGCGCAAGAAGCGGTGGTCGGTGCTCGCCCGCTCGTTGAGGACGCGGCGGTTGCCCGCGCTCACGGTGAGTTCGGTGTGATCCAGGGGCCGCAGCGCCAGGCGCGCGCCGAGGATCAGGTCGCGCAGGCGCAGGCTGTCCACCAGGAAGGCGTTGGGCCGCCGCCAGCCATAGCGGCTGAACAGTCCCAACTGCACCTGATGCACGGGTTTCCAGTCCAGGTCGCCCTGCAGCTCCGGCGTGTAGACGCGCTGCTCGTAGAGCGTGTTCTGGGCCAGGGTGGCCCCGGTGCGCACCAGGTAGCGCAATTCGCCCGCCGCGGGCAGCACGCCGTGCGCACCGACGATCAGGCGCGTGGTGTGCAGGTTGAGGTTCTCCTGGAAGGCGCCCGCGTAGCTGCTGTCGCTGAGCCAGGTGCTGGTGTGGTCCAGCCAGCCGTCCAGCGTGAATTGCCGGCTGGGTTGATAGGCGGGCGTCCGCAGCCACTGCGGCACGCTCCACTCCCGGGCCTGGGCGCCCGTTCCGGCCAGCAGGCTCAGGCCGAGCAGCACTCCGATTCCGCGGTGCTTCATGGCGTCACCTCCGCGGAGAGATAGGGCAGATAGCGGTAGACCTGCACGCGTCGGTTGTACTGGTCGGCGATGTAGAGGCGGTTGCCCTCCGCGCAAATGGCGCTGGGCAGCAGGAAATCCTCGTCGGAGCGGCCCGTGGACCCGAACCAGTAGAGCAGCGCGCCGCCCTGGCTGAAGACCTGCACGCGGTTCACCCCGGCGTCGCTGACGTAGAGGTTGCCGTCGGTGTCGAAGGCCAGACCCTTGGGAAACATGAAGCCGCCCGGCGCGTGGTCGTAGACGCCGAACGCGGCGTCGGGCCGGCCGTCGCGCGTGAAGGCCTGCACGCGGTGGTTGAGCGCGTCCAGCACCCAGAGCCGGCCGTCCGGGCTGGTGCAGACGGCGACGGGATGCAGGAACTGGCCCGGCCCCGTGCCTTCCGAACCCACGGTGCGCAGCCAGCGGCCGGCGCCGTCGAAGACCTGCACCAGGTGCCGGCCCGCGTCCGCGACGTAGAGGAACTCGCCGTCCCAATGCATCTGGCCGGGACGCTTCCAGCCGTCCGGCGCCGCCAATTCTCCCTTCAGCAGGCCGGAGGATTGCCCCAGCAGGAAGACCTTGGCGCGGCCGGCGTCGGCCACGGCGATGCCCGCCGGAAAGGATTCGACGCCCGTGGGCGTGGCGAACTCGGGGATCTGGAACACTTCGTAGGGCCGCGGCGAACAGCCGTCCACGCTGAGCCGGAGCACCTGCGACAGATCGCCGTCGCAGACCAGCACGCGGCCGTCCGCGTCCACATCCAGGTCGCTGGGACGGCCCACGGCGGCCAGGTCGCAGCCACCCGTGAGGGCGCGCAGGGTTCGGATGCCCGCTCCGCCATCCCGCCGGATGAGCGTGAGCAGGTCCCCCTCGTGGAGGAGCAGCGTGTCCGTTCCGGCGGCCACCAGGGGCCGTTCCGCGCGCTCGCCGAGTGTGGCGCAACCGGCCAGCAGCGCGAGCAGAAGCAGTGGGAATAGGCGACGGGTGACGTTCATGGCAGAATCCGCTTGTCGCTCAGGTGATAGTACCGATGCTTCCAGAGGGCCTTGTCGCCGTGGCAATCCGAACACACCGCCTCACTGGTCTCCTGCCGTAGAAAGTCCGGCGAGGATTCGCCGCCCGTGGGCGGCTGCGCCACGTGCGGGTTGTGACAGCTGGTGCAGTCCACGTGACCCACCGGCCCCAGGGCCCGGGCCTGGTTGTCGAAGAGCGGCATGCTGCGGCCGTCCGGCCGCCAGGGACCGTCCACCGTCAGGTACTTCTGGGGATGTCCCCAGGCCTCGGGAATGCGCGTGGCCGTGCCCTGCTCGCGATGGCAGGAGAGGCAGTGGCGGGCCCCGGGCGACCAGTTCTCCGGGTTCCGCTCCAGGGCGGTCTCGGGGAAGCCGCGGGTGACGCTGTCCATCTGGGCGTCGGTCAGGCTGCTGGCGATGATCGCCCAGTCGGAGACCGCGTGGTGCGTGGTGTGGCAGGCCCGGCAGGCGCTCTGGTTGGGCTGGCGCTCGCCCAGGTCGTGGCCGGAGCCCAACACGTGGGCCTCCTGCTTGTGACACGCGGTGCAGAGTTGGGCCCCGGTGTTGTCCAGGCGCAGGAAACTCGAAGCGTCGTCGCCCCGGGCGTCAGGTCCCGTCCAGGAGGGCGCCCCGGCCGGCCGCCAGTGATGCGGCTCGTGGCAGGATTCGCAGCCCACCAGCAGGTCGACGCCCGCCGGCGCCTCGGCGCCCGGCTTCCAGGTGCGCAGGTTGTCCGCCCGGAATCCCGGCAGGCCGTCCTCCGCCTTCAGTTTGACGGACAGCGGATGGCCATGCTCGCCCAGCGGCGTGGCCCCGTGCCGGCCATGACCCTCGTGGCAGGAGAGGCAAAGGCTCGTGAATTCAGAGACGCCGCCCTGGGAGTGGCCGTCGGAGAAGGCCGCCTTCTCGTGCGTGTTGTGGCAGGACGTGCACTGGCCGCGGCTGGGCTCCTTCCAGTTGAAGGAATTGTGGTCGGACACCAGGGTCTGGGACTCGTCGCGATGGCAGTTGACGCAGAGGCGGCCGTTCTCGTCGTCCGGCAGCCGCAGGAAGCTGGAGAGGGCGTCCCCCTCCTCGTTGCCCGCGCCGGGTAGCCGGTCGGCCATGGGGCTCCAGCGGTGCGGGTCGTGACACGTGGTGCAGCTCATGCGCTGCGCGCCGAAGAGCGGAAGCGCGACGCCCTGGGCCTTGACGGGCTTGTCCAGCGGATGGCCGTGGCCCACCCAGGTCTTGGCGGAGGCCACGCCCTTGTCCTGGTGGCAGCTCAGGCAGCGGGCGTCCACACCGGATGCCACCGGGTCCGCCGCGCGGCCGTTGGGCAGCGGCCAGGCCCACATGGATGGGCCCTTGCCGCCGTGGCTCACGTGACACGAGGCGCAGGCGTCGCTTTTGCCCGCTGTGCGCTTGCCATCCCCGATGACCAGATCCGCGTGCTCCAGCGCCAGATGGTGGTCGCTCTGCAGGATCGAGAAACTCGACTCGTGGCAGCTCTTGCAGAGCTGGGTGCGGTCGCCGTTCTCCATCAGCTTGACCGACTTCTGGTCGTGCATGCGGTGGCAGCTGAGGCACTCCACCTGGGTCGCGGAGACGTGCCGTCCCGCCAGTGTGTCCGGCAGGGCCGACTCCAGCCGCGCGTGGATCGGGTGGTCCGTGTTGCGCCGCGCGTGATCGGCGTGGCACTGCAGGCAGAGCGCCGAGTTCTCGGTCTCGTTGCGCAGGAAGGGCACGTAGAGGAACTCACGCTCCATCTTGTTCATGTGCGGCGTGTGGCAGGTTCCGCAGTAGATCTCGCCCTTCATGTCCCGCGGCAACCCGCTGGCCGCCACGGCGTGGGGATTGGAGGGCTTCTTGGAGTGCGGATCGTTCTTCCCGAAGTGGCTGCGGGAATCGCCCACGTACCCGTCGTGGCAGGACCAGCACATGTCCTGGGTGGCCACCCGGGCCTCCCGCCCGTCGATGAGGATCGGGTGATCCACCGGGGGCAGCAGCGGGGCCATCTTCTCGTAGCCCTCGCCCCACTCCACGTGGCAGATCACGCATTCCTTGGAGCGGTCCATCCTCAGCTGGGCGCCCGCGGGTGCGGCGGCCAGCAGCAGGGACAGCGCGGCCAGACCGATGCCCGCGAGCCGGGCGGTGGCCCGGCCGTGAGACAACGCCGACCTGCGCGGTTGGGGTGCCATGTGCATCCGTTCCTTTTTCAACAGTGACTTCCCACGCCGGGTCTCCATCAGGGAATGTCGAAGCGGATGATCCGGCTGGCCCGGCTGTCCACCACCCACCATGAACTGCCGCAGCAGGCGATGGCCGTCGGTCCCTCCATCCGCCAGGGCTTGCCCTTCAGCTGCAGCATGCCCTGGCTCTGGGCGTACTCGTCATAGGTGTGCACCATGCCCAGGTAGCTGTCCGTGATCAGCAGGCCCTTGCCGTTCCAGCAGGCGCAGGCGCCCTTGGGGCGGTAGAGTCGTTCGCCGTCCGTCCCGAAGCTGCCCACCATCCGGTCGAAATTCCCCAGCCGCGTGTAGGCCTGGATGCGGCCGCCCAGCACGTCGATCACCATGAAGCCGTTCAGGTGGCGGGCCAGGATGCCCGGGAACTTGAACTCCTCCACGCGCTCGCCCGGCCGGCCGTCGGGCAGCGTCATGCCCGCCATCCGGCGCATGGGACGGATGTCCGCGCCTCCGCGCCCGATCACCTGCAGCAGGGCGCCGTCGTAGGAGATGAGCAGCAGCCGGTGGTTGTCGTTGTCGCTGACCACCAGCTTGTCCTCCAGCGCCAGCACGTCCACGGGGTCGCAGTTCCCCGGCAGCTGGATGGAATCCAGCGGCCGGCCGTCCAGCGTGGTGACGAAGATGCTGCCGGCCTCCGGATCGCTGACGTAGAGCCGGTCCTGCCAGATGTCGTTGCCCACCGGATTGACGAAGCCCGGATGGCGGATCTCGCGCAGCAGCTGGCCCTGCGGGCTGATCACCACGATGCGCTTGTTCAGTCCGTCCACCACGTAGGCGTTGGACTTGGCGTCCGTGGCCAGATCCGTGGGGAAGTTCGTCCCCGCGGCCACCTCCTGCAGGATGCGCACCTCCGCGGTCCGGCCCGGCAGGGCCAGGGACAACAGCAGCGCCAGGACGCAGCAGGCGGCCGTCAGCCGATCAATAGGCCGGCGGCAGATAGAAGACTTCATTGTCGGTCACACTCGCGGTTATGGCATTGCTGCGCAGTTGACGGATCCGCTCCTCGTCGAAGCCCACGGCCTTGAAGTCCAGCAGGCCGCCCTCGGCCACGTGGCACTCGTTGCATTGGGCGCCGCTGCCCGCACCGGATTGGATGCGGTCATGGAAGCGGTCCTTGGTGTCCTTCATGCGGGCCTGGGTCATGGGGGCCGAGTTCGTGCGGTATTCCCGGGCCCGCTCACTCTCCAGGTCGGCGTAGAGCGGCGCTCCGTCCACCTTCAGCCCCAGCAGGCTGGTGAAGTTGTCCAGGCCCGTCTCGGCGGGCTGGGCCAGCAGCTTGTAGGGCGTGGCGGGCTCGCCCTCCGCGGCCATGCGCAGGTCCAGCCAGGCCCAGTTGGCCGTGCCGCGCTGCTCGGGCTTGGCGTGGCAGGCCTCGCAGGTCATGAAGCGGCTGTGCAGGTTCAGGTAGGCCCGCGTCTTGACGTTCACCTGGTGCGGCAGCATGGAGTGGCAGAGCAGGCACTCGCTCTGGCGCAGGGTGCTGTCCACCTCCACCACCGGCACGGAATCGTGGAAGCGCCGGTGCCGCCAATCCACGTCCTCGTGGGCCACCCGCAGCGGATAGCTGGGATCGGCCAACGCGGCCTCCTTGTCGGCCAGCGGGCGCTTGCACCACTGGTTGATGACGGAGTCGGGATCCGGCTTGCTGTCCAGCCCCAGGTAGAGCCGGAAGGACCAGACCATCGCCGCGCAGGTGCCGATGGTCAGCACCAGGAAGGTCCAGCCCAGCGTGCGCGCCAGCACCTTGCGCGTCTGGCGGCGGTCCCGCTTGCGCCCGGTCACCTCCTGCAGCAGGATGGGGCCGAACTTCTCCAGCGCGCCCTCCTGCATCAGGGCGCCGTGCTCTTCCTCCATGTCCTCTTCGCCCATCTTGCCGTCGATCCAGATCTCGCTCATGGGCCAGCGGGCGGGCTTCCAATGGACGTTCCAGAAGTGCCAGACCACGATGGCCGCCACGGCCAGGATCGCCTCCAGCGAGTGCACCAGGCGGGCCAGGTCCACCACGAACTTGGAGCCCAGGTGCTCGAACCAGAGGATGATGCCCGTTCCGGTCATCACCACGGAGCCCCAGGCGAAGGCCCAGTACTCCATTTTCTCGCCGTAGTTGAAGAAGCCGAAGGCGGGACGATCCTTCCGCCTGCCCAGCATGAAGGCGAAGTTGTGCAGGAAGAGCTTGATGTCCGACGGCGCGGGCAACATGGCCAGCATCAGAGCCCGACCGCGCCGGGTGAACACGGCGTAGAACAAGTGGTAGAAGGAGACCAGCGTGAGCAGGATGGCCGCCACGCGGTGGCTCCAGTCGCGCACCGGCATGAAGTAAGCCCACTGCGTCAGGGTGCCGAAGCGCTCCGGCGGAATCCACAGCATCACGCCGGTCAGGGCCAGCATGGTGAAGCTGACGAACATGATCACGTGGGAGATGCGCTCCGCCGGCGTGAGCCGCTTGAACACCCGCGGCACGACGCCTTCCGCCGGCTCGTGATGCGCCGCGGCGTGGGCCTTGCGGTGCCGGCGCCAGGCGATGTAATCCAGCAGGTTGTGGAGCATCATCCCACCCAGGGTCAGTAGGATGATCCAGATGTAGACGCGCTTCACCCAGACGAGGATCGAGACCTTCACGCCCTGGTAGAGGTTGTGCATGGAGCCCGCCGTGGCAAAGGCCGCAGTGGCTCCATCGTGGCAACCCGTCGTGCTGCAGGTCTTCTGCAGGTTGGCCGGGTTGATCATGGAATTGGGGTCCTCGTGGCTGAGGATGCCGTGGTGGCCGTGGCAGTCCGCGCAGACGGGGCTGCGCTTGTCGCCGAAATTGAAACCGCGGCCGTGGAAGGACTCCAGGAAGCTCGAGACCATCGTGCCGTCGATCAGCAGGGCCTCCAGGCTGTCCGACACCAGCTTGTTGTCCGTGTGACAGCGGATGCAGGCCTCGAAGTTCTGCTGGTGACGCCAGTACTCGTCCTCGCTGATGTGCAGCGCCAGGTGCTTGAAGTCCTTGTCCAGCTCGTTGTAGTTCTCGTGGCAGGTCTTGCACTTGGCCTTGGCGCGCTCCATTTCCACCGGCAGCTCCTGCCAGTAGACGGAGTTGAAGTGGCAGTCCTTGCAGGTGGGCTTGCGGTGGTCGTAGGCCCCGTGCCCCGTCTTGCCGTGCACGGAGGCGGCCAGATCCTGGGCCATTTTGAAGTGGCTGTAGTCCTTGCCCGTGTAGGGGTCGATCACGTGGCAGGCCACGGCGCAGTTGACCTTCGCCACCGGCGCGCGGTGCGGGACCTGGTCCACGTCCGTGTGACACTGCCGGCAGGCAAAGCGCCCGTGGACGGATTCCTTGTAGACCCCCTCGTCGATGTGGAAGTTGCGGACCCCCGCGGAGTCCGAAACCGCCATCCAGGGCTTGCCGTGGCAGAACAGGCAGTTCTCCGGGTCGAAGCTCGTGTCCTGGGCGCGGGACGCCGTGGACAGGGCCAGGAGCAGGCCTAAGCTCACGCTTAGGAACAGGCTCAGGAACGGGATGAGCGCGCGGCGCATCAGTCCTCCAGGATCGGGAAGTGGAAGGGCTCGTAGTTCTCCACCATGCCCACGGCGGCGGAATGGGTCAGCTCGTGGATGCGGGCCTGGCTGAAGCCCAGCGTGGCCCAGGGGAAGGTCGCCTCGGGCGTGTGACAGGACAGGCAGGCCAGCGGCTTGTCGCCCACGTGGTCCTCGGCGAATTCGCGGAACTGGGCCTCGTCGATCTCCAGGCCGCCCACCGCGTCGGCGCGGAATTCCTTGTAGCGCTGGTCGTCGTAGGGCGTGAACATCAGCGTGCGCCGCCCGGACAAGTCCTGGACGGGCACGATGCGCTGGATGTAGTTCCCCTTGCCCGTCAGCCCGCCGTTCTCCAGCCGCTCGAGGCCGTAGGGGCCCTGGGCCGTGACGCTGTTCTTCACGCCGAAATCCGTCCATTCCAGCCGGGTCCGGCTGCGGTTCTCGTCGTCCAGGTGGCAGGCCAGGCAGCTCAGGAAGTGCGAGTGCTGGTTGTAGAAGGCCCGGCGCTTGGGGTCCTTGTCGTGGGGAAACAGCGTGTGACAGGTCAGACAGGCCTCCTGCTGGCCCAGCGGCAGCAGCCCGTGGAGCTGGACGCCGTGATAGTGCTGCTCCTGGTTGCGGTAGTCCTCGAACCAAGTCTCCAGGTGGCGGATGTGGTCGGCGAAGACGCGCTTGCCTTCGACGGCCTCCACGTGGGGCTTGTGGGGCGTGTTGGTCCAGCGGACCAGCAGCACGGCGATGGTGCTGCCCACCGCCAGCATGACCAGTCCGTAGACCACGCGGATGAGGGTTTTGCCGTTCATGCGCGCCCGCCCTGGCCGTCCGTCGGCCCCTGTTCCGCCTCCGCGTCCTCGCGCCGCCGGGGGCGGCCGCGCTTCAGCTGCTCCAGGATCTCCTCCAGTTCACGGGGATGCTCGTGCAGCATTTCCTCCTCCGTCAGCGTGCCCTTGTACCACACCTTGTTGGCGGGCCAGACCCGCGGGTTGAAGTGCACGTTGTAGAAGTGCCAGATCACGATGGCCAGGAAAGCCAGCAGGGCCTCGTCGCTGTGCGCCACGTAGGCGATCTGGATCAGCTCGGCCGAGATGAAGCGCCCCGCCGCCTCCGGGTACCAGAGGATCAGGCCGCTGCCCGCCATGATGAACATGCCCCAGAACACCGCCCAGTAGTCGAATTTCTCGATGTAGGAGAAGCGGTGGAAACGTGGACGCTCGTCCGTCATGAACAGGAAGTAGCGCAGGTTGTCCCGGATGTCCCGCGCGTCCTGCAGGTTCGGCAGCAGGTGCATGCGCGCCAGCGGCGTGCGGTTGCGCACCACGTTGAACAACACATAGAGCACGTGGATGCAGAAGTCGGCGATCATCACCACCGCGGCAATGCGGTGGACGGAGCGGATGGTCTGGATGCCGCCGAACAGGTCCACGCTGCGCGCCCAGAAGGCGTTGTCCGGGAACTTGATGGGGAAGCCCGTCAGCACCAGGACGATGAAGGGCACGAACATGAAGACGTGCTGCAGGCGCTGGCTGAGCGAGAAGCGCACGTACTGGCGCTGATCGCCCACGATCCGGATGCGGTCACTGGTCCTCATGGCGCCCTCCCCGGGTGACGCGCCCGTGCACCCAGCGTCCGAAGTCCAGCAGGATGTGGCTGAACAGGAAGGCCATGGTGATGGCGGTGAGCAGGATGAAGCCCCAGGTCACGGCGTAGACCACCGGATTCCCCTGCATGCTTGGCTTGGAGTGGATGGCCGAGCGCGCGAACTCCAGGCTGGGGTTCTGGTGGCAGCCCGTGGTGCCGCAGGTCTGGCGGATGTTGGCCGTGGAGAGCGTGGATGCGGGGTCGTCCTGGGCGAGGATCATGTGGCTGTTGTGGCAGTCCGCGCAGTTGGCCACGCCGTCCAGGCCCCGGCGCATGGCCTTGCCGTGGAAGTGGTGCTGGAAGCCCTCCACCTGCGTGCTGCTGAGGTTGACGCTCTGCATCAGCGTGGCGTCGCCGTGGCAGCTGGCGCAGAGCCGCACGATGTCCAGCGAATTGTCCGCGCTGCGGTGGGACGTGTGGCGGTCCACGTGTTCGATCACGCCCTCGAGCGAGTTGCCGTCGTGGCAGTTGGCGCAGTGTTCGGCCTGTTCCTGCACGCGCAGGGAGGGCTCGGCCATCAGGTGGCTGCCGTGACAGTACTTGCAGGTGGGCTTGGCCGCGTTGGTCTCCGCGTCATCCTCCGCGCTGAAGCCGTGCACGCCCAGGCCGTGGGCCTCCACCTCGGTGCGGTGGGAGAAGACCGTCAGTTCGAAGGGCCGGTTGACGTGGCAGGTCTTGCCGCAGTCCACCTTCTGCACCACGGCCGGATGCGGAAAGGCCTCGATGTCGACGTGGCAGTCCCGGCAGCTGATCCCCTTGTGGGAGGAGTGCAGCACCGTCTCCGCGCTGACCTCGAAGAGCCGCAGATTTCCCTGGTCGTCCATGCGCGACAACAGGGGCAGTCCGTGGCAGAGTTCGCAGTTCTCGGAGTCCGCCGGGCGTGGGGCGGCGTCCGTGGTTGCCGCTCCGAGCAGCAACAGGGCCAGGACGCCCCCGGCCAGCCAGGCTCCGGGTTTTCTACAGATCGTGACAGGCATAGCAGATCCGCTCTTTCGGCGCGCGCAGCAGCTTGGAGGGAGGAGGCTCCACCCCCTGGCCGCAGGCCGGGTTGGGCGTGTGGCACGTGGTACACGTGAGGAACTCACCCTCCCGCAAGGGCAGGGTGACTCCGGATGTATCATGGAACCGCTTCAGGGCGGAGGCTGTGTCCATCTTCAGGCGGTTGTGCAGCACGGAGCGGCCCAGATGCTCGCGCTCGTGCTTCACATCCTTGTGGCACTTCAGGCACAGTTCCCCGGCGGGCAACTGCGGCTGGGGGGAGAGACTCTGGCCGTCGCTGCCCGGTGCGTGGCAGTACCAGCAGAGGTTGGGGTCTCCCGCCGTGCGGTGGGGGTTCTTTTGGGGATAGAGGGCGCGTTCGTGGCACTGGTAGCAGAAGTCCGTCTCCCGGGGCCAGGGGCCGCCCACCAGCATGGCGCGGTTCTCCCGGTGCACGCGGAAGTTGCCGTCCCCCTTGCAACCGATGTTGTGGCAGGTCAGGCACGTGGAGCGGCCTTCCTGCAGGCGGGCGCCCTTGAAGGACGGCGCCTTGGGGTTGTCCCCGGCGAAATTGGTGGGATGGATCTCCCGCAGGTGCGCCACGGGGTCGTGGCATTCGGTGCAGGACTCCCCCCGGAAGGAGGCGGCGCCGGGTTCGGCGCCGGCGACGTGGCACTCCGCGCAGCGGTTCTCACGGCCGTGCGGGTTCAGCTTGCCCGGTCGGGTCAGGTGGTGGGTCAGCGTGTCACGCGGGGCGGGCGTCTTGCAGGCCGGAGCCCCGGGCGCGCACAGTCCGCAGGAAGCGGACTTGGGGGCCTCGGCCGTGGCGGCAGGGCCCATCAGCAACAGGAAACCGCCAGCGCAGAGGGCCGCCAGCAGGAACCAGAGGAGGCTGCGGGTTGCAGGTCGTTCCACCGGGGACTCCGCCGCTTGGAAAGGGGACCCGGAGCCGCCGCAGCGGCTCCGGGCTCCAGGTTGACTAGTTGGTCACAACGGGGTAGTTGAGGGCCGTGTGGGCCCAGCCGTTGGAAGGCAGATCGTCGTGCATCAGGGCGTTGGCCCCGAACTTCAGGCTCACCACGTCGTAGCCCAGGGCGCCCAGGTAGAACCCCGTGAAGGCGCTGGTCTGGCCCGTCCAGCAGTACAGCACGTTGGTCTCGGTGGGATGCAGACCGGCCAGGTCCGTGGAGGTGGTCACCGCGCCGGGGGTCAGCTGATAGGCGCCGTCGATGTGGCCGACGCCTTCAAAGTCCGCCGCGCTCCAATAGTTGAAGATGTTGTAGGACTCGGGGGCGCCCATCACCGTGGAGGCCGAGATCGTGTTGGCCGTGAAGCCTTCGGCGAGCAGCGCATCCACGCGGGCTTCCAGGATGGCCTGGCCGCTGGTGAGGCCCGTGCTCAGCGTGGGCCAGCTGTTGGTCGGCAGGGCCGGACTGGCCGTGGTCACCATGTCGGCGGAGAAGTCGTTGCTGATGGCCGCGTCCCAGGGACCGGCAAAACTGTCGTTCCAGCCCGCCATGCCCCACTTCATGCAGAAGGCGTCGTGGCCCAGCATGCGCAGCGCCATGGTGGCGAAGGCCGCCGTCTGGCCCGTGTAGCACACCACCGCCACTTCGTCGCTGTTGGTGTTGTTGGCGGCCACGTAGTCGCCCACGTCGGCCAGGGCCACGTTGTGGGCACCCTCGATGTGGCCGGCGGCGAAGTCCGTCGCGCTGCGCAGGTCCACGATGAACAGGTCGGCCATGTTGTCATGGGTGTAGGTCGCCGTCTTCACCCAGGTGGTGTTCCAGCCGGCGAACTCGGCGTCGGTGACCGCCGTCAGCAGCTCGAACTCGTCGGTCTGCTGGCCGCCCGTGTAGGCGTAGTTGGCGTGATAGCCGCCCATCTGCCAGGCGTGGCTGGCATCCAGCGCGGAGTGGATCATGCCGTTGGCGCCGAACTTCAGCGACAGGGCGTTGTAGCCCAGCACGTTCAGGTAGAAGGCCGTGAAGGCGCTGGTCTGGCCCGTCCAGCAGTAGATCACGTTGTCGCCGTCGGGGTCCAGGGCGGTCAGGTTGTCGTCGGTGGTCAGGGTGCCCGGTGTCAGCTGGAAGGCGCCGGGGACGTGGCCGAAGGCGGCGTAGTCGGCGGCCGCCCAGTAGTTGTAGGTCTCGTAGTCGTCCAGGGCGCCGAAGACCTGGGCGGCGGTGACGGCGTTGGCGCCGAAACCCTCGGTCAGGACGGCCTCAATGCGGGCGTCGAGGATCGCCTCGCCCGTGGTCTGTCCGGTGTGCAACACGGGCATGGCCGTGTAGACCGGCAGGTTCGGGGCGTTGTCGTCACTGAACTGGGCCACGTAGTCGCTGGAAGCGCCGCTGTCCCAGCTGGCGGCGAACTCGTCGTTCCAGGACGCCATGCCGAACTTCATGGCGAAAGCGTCGTCGAAGCCCGCCATGCGCAGGGCCATGGTGCACCAGGAGGCAGTCTGGCCCGTGTAGCACACCACGCAGATGGTGCTGGAGCCGGCGCTGGCCGCCGCTTCCACGACATCCGCGGCCGCCACGTTGTGGGCGCCCTCGATGTGCCCGGCGGCGAAGTCCGTCGCCGATCGCACGTCCATGATGTAGAGGTTGGACAGGTTGGTCTGCACGTAGGAGGCCGGCTGGATCCACGAGGTGGTCCAGGCGGCGAACTGGACATCGGTGATGTCGGACAATAGGGCGAATTCGTCCGCTGCCGGGGTGGTGTCGTCGTCGTCTTCCGAGCAGCCCGTGAAGACGGACAGGGTCAGGGCCACTGACAGAGCCAGGGCGGCTTTCGTGTGTTTCATGAACTCTCCTTGCGATGATACTTCCGGGGCTTGGCGAATCCCCGCTTACTGGTCCAACCGTCCCGTCGACCCTCCCAGACCGCCGGGTGCGACCCGTCTCACATCAATTCAATGCCGGTTCCAATACTGGCTGATGCTGTCGTCCACGGCCACGCGGCGGTTGGCCCGGATGTACTCGTCCGGATCGCTCAACCCCGTGACGGAGCTCTTCAGGCTGTCGAGGCGGCTCATCCACAGGAAGCGCCGGGCGTTTTCCTCTTCGTGCGGACCCTGAACGTGGCAGCTCATCCAGCAGTCGCCCATGCTGTAGGCCGGATTCGTCAGGGCGATCTCCGTCTGCGGCGTGAAGCGCTGGATGTTGTGCGGGCTGGCGTATTCCCAGGTTTCGAAGTCCGACCAATTGGGCTGCGACCACCAGCCCCACTCGCGGAAGCCGTCCTTGATCACCGGAATGTGGCGCACAGTCACCCACTCCTCCTTGGCCACCGGGTGGTTCGGCCATTCGCCCGTGTTACGCCCGATGCGGAAGTCCACGTACTCGGAGTAGCCCTCCGGATCGCTGCTGCTCCACACGCCGCCCGAGTGGCAGTTCAGGCAGTTGGTGTAGGGCTGGCTGTGGCAAACGTGGCAGGAGAGCCCCTCCTCCAGGGAATTGCCGTCCGGCCAGTGGTACTCGTGGAACAGGTTGTCGCTGGCGGACAGCTCGTGGCAATTGACGCACTGCGGCAGGCCTTCCACGGCGTAGCGCGAGGTGTAGTCCGTGCGCCCGTCCCCGTGGAGGTCCTCCTGGTGGCAGAAGAAGCAGTCGTAGCCCTGCTCCTGATGCACGTCCGGGCGGTTGCCTTCGTGGTGGCCGCTGAAGTCGTTGCCCACGCGGCTGCCGTGGCAGGCCGTGCAGTTGTTCTCCATGTCCGGCGTGCGCTGGAACTTGTGGCTGTCCAGGAAGCCGCCGTGCACGCCGTTGGGCCGTGACACGTGGCATTGACCGCAGGTCGTGTGACAGTTGGTGCACTCGCCCTCGTACCCGTCCTTCAGCAGCTGGGGGCACTCCTCGTAGCTCTCGTAGCCGGCCCGGAGTGCGATCTTGTGCTTTTCGCCCCACAGCTGCGTGTGCATGGAGGTGGCGTTGAGCGCCACGATCTGGGCATGACAGCCGGCGCCGTTGCAATTCGACTCGGCCTGGGAGGAGGGGTCGCGCAGGACGCCCTTGACTTCGGGTTTGCGCCGGATCAGCACACCCTGATCGTCATACTCCGCCTCGAATTCGTGGGCCTTGGCCATGGCCACCCACAGGTCGTCGCGGGCTTCACTAGCCGCCACGACGGGTTCGGTGCCGCCGTGACAGGTCACGCAGCCCACGGCCGCGTGGTTGGGGTCGATTTCGGCGTAGGTCGCGGCGTTGATGAAGACCTTCTCGAAGGGTTCCAACGGAACCACGGTGCCGCCTCAGCCACCGCCCCCGCCGCCGCCGCTGCCGTCATCGATGGCCAGGCGCCGCAGATAGGCCCGCGTGGTGTGACAACCTTCACAGGTCAACACCACGGACTCCGCACCCATCTCCGGGGCCTGGCGCACCGGCTCGATCCTCTCGCAGGAGAGCAGCAGCAGCGCCAGGATGACGAGGCTGAGTCCGCAGCTCCAGGAGGAGGAAGCAGGATGTGGGTGCACCATGGCGCGTTCCTAATGTTTCACTGGTTGCGACTTGGTTCGACGGCGCTGCCGGACCCGACCTTTATCGGGAGCCACGGGGCAGTGCCCGAGGCATTTTTAACAAGTTGGGGAGATTAGATCTATTTTCGAACTATCTCCCGACAATTCGGCTGCCGTTCAGCTTTGAAACTGTTAGCACTTTGACAATATAGCCGAGAGCGGTTGAGAATCAAGTGATCATTGCTTGTCAATAGAATGGATCAGGGTTTGGCGGCACGGATTTGAATTCGATTTCGGTCCACGGCCAGGTTGCCCGAGCGATCCCGGACCCGCAATTCCAGCTCCAGCGGACCCGCCGGCCACTCTTCTGCGGGACGGAACACCACCAGGTGGGTGTCGGGCTCATAGCGCGGGTAGTGGGTGCGTCCGTTCTCCACCAACACCACCACATCGATTCCGGACGGATCCCCGCCGATCTCCCAACTCAGGGTGGGGCGCGGATCGTAGCCCGTCGGGGTCTTGCTCCGCTTGCGGCCCTTGCGACCCTTGGCCTTGACCACGGGGGGTTTGCGCAGGCTGATGGACGGGGCCCGGGTATCGGCGTGCAGGACATAATGCCCCGTCCGGGCCAGGCTGACCCGCAGGCGCCCGTCCGCCACGGTTCCACCCACCAGTCCCACCGGCAGACCACGTTCGTTGGCCTGGAAGAGCGCCGCCCGGGCCCGCTCCGCCTCGGGCAGCCCGGCCAGGCTCAACTCCAGCAGCACGGGGGTCTCGAACTGCAGCTCGCCGGGCCCGAGGTGGAAGGAGCCCCGCGCGCCGCGCCGCAGCAGCAGGCGCGTGGGGTCCGGCACCGTGCCGGCCTCCGGATACAGCACGATGGGGGCGCCGCCCCGCGTGGCGCGCAGGATCTGGTCGTGGTCCGGTTCCAGCCAGAAGCCGCTCAGGTCCAGCACGGGGAAATCCGCCGGTGCGGCCACCCGCAACGGACCGTCGGGCACCATCGCCCGGGGCAGCACCCATTCCCAGCCCTTGTCGCGCAGCTGCCCCCAGGCCGGGAGCGCGCCGCGTTCGCCCAGCAGCACCGGCACGCTCACTGCGGCGGCGGAGGGCGGCAGGGGCGCCAGCCGCACGTGCAGGCCGTCGCCCGTGTCCAGCAGCGTCCATTCGGGCACGGGCGGCGGGGACGACGGCGGCGGTTTGGACTTGCGCCGGGAGCGGGAACGCCTGCTGGTCTTCTTCTCCTTCTTGATGGGAGGCGGCGGCTTCAGGGCCGCCAGCGCGGCGCTGTCGGGCGGGGCGAAGCGCGGCTCCGTCACGGGCGCCGGCCGCAGGCGCAGCACCACGCGTAGCGAGGCCAGATTCTCCGCGGCGTCCCGCACCAGCAGGTCCAGGCGCCGCAGCGGGCGCGCCGGATCCGGCACCAGCAGACCGCCCGCCGCCCGTCCGCCCCAGATTCCCAACTCGCCCTCGCCGCCCCAGAGACGCAGATAGGGCCGCCCGTACATCTGCTGCAGCCAGCGCTGGAAGAAGCGGCCGCTCTCTCCCTGGGCCGTCAGCGGAAAGGAATCCAGGCAGAGCCGGAACAGCGTGTCCCCCTCTTCCACCACCTCCACCTGCCAGGGCAGGAGGCGGGCCTCGTTGCCCGGCAGGTGATCCACGGCGTGGAGGGCCAGGCCCGTCAGTCCCTCGCAGTCCAGCGTGTCCGGCAGGGTCCAGCGACCGGGGCCCGCGGCCCGCGGCGTAACCCGCACCGGCAGCAGTCCGCCCCCGGCGCGGCTGCCGCAGGCGGCGGGGATCAGGGCCAGGCTCTCCAGGACCGGCGCTTGGTCGTCGTAGACGCGCAGTCCGTGGCGCAGCGGATTGTAGACCCGGTCTTCGGTCGCCGAGCGCAATTCGTAGTGCAGGTGCGGCGGGCCGTTGCCCGTGTCGCCGCTGAGCCCGATCTCCTCGCCGGCCCGGACGGGAAAGCGCCCGGGTTCCGGGAAGAGGGCCTGGGAATAGGCGCCGCTCGCCTGCCGGGCCCGCTCCAGCTCTTGTTGCAGGTCTTCACGGAAGGCGGAGAGGTGGGCGAACAGGTGGCGGCGTCCCAGGGAATCCGTCAGCATGAGTTGCAGACCGTAGCCCGTGTAGTCCGCGGCGATGCGACTGATCCAGCCGCCCGCCGGAGCCAGCACGGGCATGCCCTGGCGCCGGTTGGTGGAGAAGTCCACGCCTGCGTGCAGGCGCAGGGAGCGGGGTTCGGCGAAGCCGGAGGTGAAGCGCGTGCGCTCGGCCAGCAAGGGCCCCAGCGGCGCGATGGGCAGGGGGTCGGAGTCGGCGGCGCGGACGGTGGTCCACATGCGCAGGGCCGGCCAAGTGGCGGCGAAGATCAGCAGCAGGGTCAGCAGCAGGACCGGATGGCGGCGCCAGGCGCAACGGCGCCCCTCACCAGCGGGCCGCCCGCGGGCGTCCGCGGCCATGTGCGCGGGCTCATTCACCCGGGGGACAACGCTCCAGCAGCCGCCGGGCACGCGGTGCGGAATCACCGGCGGGGAAGCGACCCAGCAGCGTCCGCGCCTCGGCGCAGGCCCGCTCGGGTTCGCCCAGATTCTGCCAGCAGAGGGCGATCTTCAATCGCGCGTCTTCCTCCTTGTTGGAGTCGGCCTGCTCCAGGACCTTGAAGAAGCACGAGAGCGCGTCCAACCAGGCCTTCTGGGCGTACCACGCCTCGCCCAGCCAGAAACTGCAGTTGTCCCGCAAGTCCAGGGGCAGGTCGGGGCGGGTGAGCAGGTCCTCGAACTGGGAACGCGCGCGCTCCGCCCGCCCAGCGTTGAACGACGCCAGGGCTTGTTCATATTGGGCCAGCAGGGTTCCGCTCTTGACGGGCGCCTCCACGCCGGGAAGCTCCCGGACGCCGAGGGCCAGACTCAACCAGAAGATGAGGAGAATTCCATGTCGCAGCATGTCTCCAACCAAAGGAAGACCGGGCTCTTGCGCAAGCTGAAAGCGGGACTTCTGCCGCTGCTGACCCTGCTGGGTGGATGTGTCTACTCCCTGCAGCCCTGGTACCCGGAGGGCACGGGCGGCGCCGAACCCGCCCTGCGGGGTGTGTGGCGGGAGGCGGGCGGCCAGGACACCTGGGTGTTCCTGGCCAACGGGGACTCGCTGCGCCTGCTCTACCAGGAGGACAACCAGTCCGGCGAGTTCTTCGCGCTGAACTTCCGCGTGGGCGAGAACGCTTTCTTGGATCTCAGCCCGGTGCCCGGATCCTACGCCTCGGGACCCGTCAGCTGGTACCTGCTGCCGCTGCACGGCCTGCACCGCTGGACGCTGGATCAGGACACGCTGCGCCTGAGCTCGCTGAATCCGCAGTCCGTGGAACTGCTGCTGGAGGGCACGGAGCATCCGCGGCTGGAGAAGCTGGACAACCGCCTGCTCTTCCTGGGCAGCCGCGAGGAGATGGCGGACTTCCTGGAGTCTCGCCTGCAGGATCCCGCCCTCTACGACGAACCCACGGTCCTGGTGAGGGAATAGCCCGGGTTACAACAGGCGCGCGAGGCCCTGTTCCAGCTCCAGCAGCCGCTGTTTGCGCCAGAGTCCGCCGCCGTAGCCAGTCAGGCTGCCGTCCGCCCCGATGACCCTGTGGCAGGGCACCAGGATGGCCACCCGGTTGTCGCCGTTGGCCCGCGCCACGGCCCGGCTGGCGCTGGGCTGGCCGATCCGCGCCGCCAGTTCGCCGTAGCTGATGGCCGTGCCGGCGGGAATCCGCCGCAGTTCCTCCCACACTTTCAGTTGGAAGGGCGTGCCCGGCAGCAGCAGGGGCGTCGTGAAGGGCTCGCCTCTTCCCGCGAAGTAGGACTCCAGTTCCCGCTCCACCTGGTCCAGGAGGGGATGGGCACCCGGCAGCAGCACGGCGTCCAGGCGCCGGGCCAGCGTGCCCAGCTGGCGCTCCAGCATGCGGCGCTCGGCGAACTCCAGCAGGCAGAGGCCCTCGTCCACGGCGCCCGCCAACAGCGGGCCCAAGGGGCTCAGCAGCCGCCGCAGGTGGATCACGCGCCGCGCGCCCGCCCGCCGGGGAGCCTCCCCGGCCACCTTGTGCAGCGCCTCGCTGAATCCGCTCAGGGATTCATAGCCCGCCTCCCACGCCGTATCCGTCACTCGTCCTCCCTCCCGGATGGATTGCAGCGCCCGGTTCAGGCGCCGGGCCCGCGCATAGGCCGTGAACGTGATGCCGTGCCGGGCCTGGAACCAGCGCCGCACGCGGTCCGGATGCAGACCCAGCGCGCGCAGGTCCGCCGCCCGCCAGCGCCGCTCGGGCTCCGCGTCCACGCGCCGCAACAGGTCCTGGATGTCCGCGGGCGGCGCGCCGGCCACGTCCAGCGGGCGGCAGCGCAGGCAGGGACGGTAGCCGGAGAACAGGGCGTCGCGGGGGTGGGCGAAGAACTCGCAGTTCTCCGGCCGTGGCGTGCGGGCCGGACAGCCCGGACGGCAGAAGATCCCCGTGCTGCGCACGCCCAGGAAGAAGATGCCGTCGTAGGAGCGGTCGCGGGCAGCCACGGCCCGGAGCATCTCCACGCGGTTGGGCAATTGTGGATTCATGGCTCCAAGGTGGCGTGCGGCGGTTCAGCCGCGCCACCGAAAAAGCGGCGTCAATCCGCGAAATGGCGGATCACATGTTGCGCCGATACTGCCCGCCCACCTCGAACAGCGCCCGCGTGATCTGTCCCAGGCTGGCCACGCGCACGGTCTGCATCAGCTCCTCGAAGAGGTTGCCCCCCGCCGCGGCCACCTGCTGCAGGCGGGCCAGCGCTTGCTGCGCTTCGGCGGCGTGGACCTGCTGGAACTCCCGCAGCCGGGTCACCTGCAGCATCTTCTCCTCGTCGCTGGCCCGCGCCAGCTCCATCTGCGCCGAGACCTCGGAGCCGCCGGGCCGCAGGAAGGTGTTCACGCCCATGATGGGCAGCTCGCCGGACTGCTTGCGCAGTTCGTAGACCATGGATTCCTCCTGGATCCGCCCGCGCTGGTACTGGGTCTCCATCGCCCCCAGCACGCCGCCGCGCTCGCTCAGGCGCACGAACTCGCTGAGCACGGCCTCCTCCACCAGCTCGGTCAGCTCGTCCATGATGAACGAGCCCTGGAGTGGGTTCTCGTTCTTCGTCACCCCGAATTCGTGGTTGACGATGAGCTGCACGGCCAGGGCGCGGCGCACGCTCTCCTCGGTGGGCGTCGTCACGGCCTCGTCGTAGGCGTTGGTGTGCAGGCTGTTGCAGTTGTCGTAGATGGCCAGCAGCGCCTGCAGCGTGGTGCGGATGTCGTTGAAGTCCATCTCCTGGGCGTGCAGGCTGCGGCCGCTGGTCTGGATGTGGTACTTGAGCTTCTGGCTGCGCTCGTTGCCGTGATACACGTCGCGCACGGCCACGGCCCAGATCCGCCGCGCCACCCGGCCGATCACGCTGTACTCGGGATCCAGCCCATTGCTGAAGAAGAAGGAGAGGTTGGGCGCGAAGTCGTCGATGGCCATCCCGCGGCTCAGGTAGTATTCCACGTAGGTGAAGCCATTGGCCAGCGTGAAGGCCAACTGGGTGATGGGGTTGGCGCCCGCTTCCGCGATGTGGTAGCCGCTGATGGACACGCTGTAGTAGTTGCGCACCTGGTTCTGGATGAACCACTCCTGCATGTCGCCCATCAACTTCAGCGCGAACTCCGTCGAGAAGATGCAGGTGTTCTGGGCCTGGTCCTCCTTCAGGATGTCGGCCTGGACCGTGCCCCGCACGGTGGAACAGGTCAGGCGGCGCAGCTCCGCTTGCTCCACGGCGTTGGGCGCGCGGCCGTGCTCGGCCTGGAACTTGTCCAGCGCGAAGTCCACGGCCGTGTTGAGGAACATGGCCAGGATCATCGGCGCGGGTCCGTTGATGGTCATGGATACGCTGGTGTTGGAAGCGGAGAGGTCGAAGCCCGCGTAGAGGCGCTTCATGTCCTCCAGCGTGCAGATGGAGACTCCGCTCTCGCCCACCTTGCCGAAGATGTCCGGGCGCTCCGCCGGGTCTTCGCCGTAAAGCGTCACGCTGTCGAAGGCGGTGGAGAGCCGCTTGGCCGCGCTGTCCTGGGAGAGGTAGTGGAAGCGCCGGTTGGTGCGCTCCGGCGGACCTTCCCCGGCGAACTGCCGGGTGGGATCCTCGCCCTGGCGCTTGAAGGGAAAGACGCCGGCCGTGTAAGGGAAGAAGCCCGGCAGGTTCTCCAGCGCCACGAAACGGTAGAGGTCGCCCTCGTCGCTGAAGCGCGGCAGGGCCACGCGCGGCACGTGCGTGCCCGACAGGCTGATGCGGGTCAGTTCCTGACGGTGGACCTGGCCGCGCACCATGTACTCGTAGCTGTCGCCCGTGTAGCACGCGGCGGTGTCGTGGTAGGCCTGCAGGGCGGGCAGCGCGGACGGATGCAGCTGGCGCTCCAACTCGTCGCGCCGGGCCGTCAGCGAGTCGGCGGCCGCGCCGGCGCCCAGTTCGCCCACGGCCGTCGCCAGATGCGAACGGAGCCGCAGCCGGCCGGCGTCCGCCACCACCCGGGCCTTGTACTCGCGCACGCCGCGGGCGATCTCGGCCAGGTAGGTGGTGCGGTCCTCGGGGATGAGCTGGCGACGCAGCACGCGCGCGTCCTTGGCCAGCGGCGCGTGGCTGTATCCGCCGCCGAAGCGCGCCTCCAGCGCAGCCATCAGGTGGTCGAAGAACCAGTTGGTCCCGTTGCAGTCGAAGCGGCTGGCCACGGTGCCGTAGACGGGCAACTCCTCATCGGCCACCTCCCAGGGAATCGAGTGGGCGCGGCGGTACTGCCGGCGCACGTCGCGCAGGGCGTCCTCGCTGCCGCGCTTCTCGTACTTGTTCAGCACCACCATGTCCGCGTAGTCGATCATGTCGATCTTCTCGAGCTGGCTGGCGGCGCCGTACTCGGCGGTCATGGCGTAGATGGAGAAGTCCGCCAGGTCCACCACCGCGCTGCTTCCCTGGCCGATGCCGCTGGTCTCCAGCAGCACCAGATCGAAGCCCGCCGCCTTCAGCAGGTGGACGGCGTCGCCCGTGGCCGCGGACAACTCGCTGCCGCTGCGCCGGGTGGCCAGGCTGCGCAGGAAGGTCTTCTCCCCGGTCAGGCTGTTGATGCGAATGCGGTCCCCCAGCAGGGCGCCGCCGCTCTTGCGCTTGGTGGGATCCACGCTCACCACGGCCACGCTCTTGTTCGGGTAGCAGGTCTGGAAGCGGCGCAGGATCTCGTCCGTCAGGCTGCTCTTGCCCGCGCCGCCCGTGCCCGTGATGCCGACCACCGGCGTGCCGGCGGCCTTCCCCCGCTCCAGCAACGACTCCAGGGCGGGTGGAACGGCCGTCCCGCCGGCCCGCCGTTCGCACAAGGTGAGGGCGCGGCCCAGGGCCAGTTCCTCCCGCCGCAGCACGCGGGCCGCCAACTCCTCCACCTCCAACTGGGCCGGGTCGAAGTCGCTGCGTTCCAGGGCCAGGTCGATCATGCCCTCCAGGCCCAGCTCCGTGCCGTCCTGCGGACTGAAGATCCGGTCGATGCCCGCGGCGTGCAGCTCCTCGATCTCGGCCTTGACGATCACGCCGCCGCCGCCGCCGAAGATCTTCACGTGGCCGGCGCCGCGCTCCAGCAGCAGCTCCTTCATGTACTTGAAGAAGCGCACGTGGCCGCCCTGGTAGCTGGAGACCGCCACGGCCTGGGCGTCCTCCTGCACGGCGGCGCGCACGATGTCCAGCACGCTGCGGTTGTGCCCCAGGTGGATGACCTCGGCTCCGGCGGCCTGGAAAACGCGCCGCATGATGTTGATGGCGGCGTCGTGGCCGTCGTAGAGGCTGGCGGCGGTAATCACCCGGACGGGGTGCTTGACGGTGTAGCGTTGGGACATGACGGCTCTCTGAAACTGATTCGTTTGCGGAATCTACCACCTGATCGGCTTTCGCCCCGATGGGGCGAAAGTGAAATGTTCGATTGGCCTGACAGTGTGGAGAAACGAATCCCTTGCGGCGCAACGAGAACTTGGTCTGCTGGAGTGGCGATGGCATGCTGTCGTGGCGAGTCCGCTATCGGGGCATCGTCCCGATAGCCCCACAGCACAGTCAAGCGCAAGGAGATCGAAGATGTCTCAATCGCTTGCCCAGATCCTGATACACCTTGTCTTCAGTGCAAGAGACCGGGAAGCCTGCCTGGAAGAACACATCCACGGACGGCTGCAAGCTTATCTCGTCGGGATTCTGCGGCACCTGGCTTGTCCACCACATGCTGCCACAATCCAGCCTGACCATGTCCATTTGGTGTTCGAGCTGGCGCGCACACGATCCATCGCCAAGGTTGTGGAGGAGCTGAAGACCGGATCCAGCAAGTGGCTCAAGCAGCAGGATCCGGCCTTGACCGAGTTTTCCTGGCAGGATGGCTACGTCGTGTTCTCCGTCAGTGAATCCCGCCTTCGTTCGCTCATGCTCCGTCTTGCCGCGCAGCGGCGATACCATGCCGTCAGTAACTACCAGGATGAGCTGCGCATGCTGCTGGCAGCTCACGACATGCGCTTCGATGAACGCTACTTGTGGTCCTGATCAGGCCTGGTATCGCCCCGATGGGGCGATACCCTGATCCTTCATCTCCACCAGTGTGAAGTGCTGCGCTCATGAAGGGATCCATTGGCGAACTCCCCACTGCGGAGCTTTCGCGCCACCCACGAGCTTCCCGGTTGGCTCAACGTTCATTTCTTCACAAGCCCGCTGAAGCTTGTCGCAGTGGTCTGCTTTCCGGACTCTGTTCCTTCGTGATCGGCCCAACCGCTCGCCCACACACAGCACACACAACGGGTATCGAGCTTCCCGCTTCCCGCTGCGCCCATTCGAGGCGGGCGGAGCGCGAATCTCGAACCCGGCAACAACAAGGGGGATTCTTGAAATCCACGGTTCGTCACTTCAACGCCTGCCGTCTGGCAATCCTACTGGGAGCAGGCATCCTGTCGGTTCCGGCGCGTTCCTGGGCCGAGGCCCCAGAACGTCCGGCGGAGGGGTATTACGCCCAGCCCCGAGTGGAGTTTTCTTTTAGCGCTGAGGCGGCCGTCAGCCTGAATGGCGAGGACTTCACGAGTCCCATGAAGTGGGACTACTCCGATGTGGAGACGCTGCTGCGCGAGACCGGCGCCTCCCAGTGGAAGCGTCTCTTCAGCGAGCACAGTCCCGAGCAGCTCGACCAGCTGCGCAAGGCGGGCGAGGCTCGCCGCGGGATCAAGCTGGCCAATCTCAACAACTGGTACACGGTGGTTCTGCCCAGCGACGAGGCCGCCGTGGAGCTCGCCGCCCGGCTGGCCAAGAACCCGCGCATCCGTAGCGCGTCGGTCACGCCGCTTCCGGTGATGTTCGCCGCCGACATCGCGCCGGCCACGCCCAATTGGCTGGCCAACCAGGGCTACCAGGCCGCGGCGCCCGCTGGCACGGGCATCACCTCCGCCTGGGCCATGCCCGGCGGCAGCGGCCAGGGAATCCGCGTCCTGCACTGCGAGGGCGGCTGGGTGCTGGATCACGAGGATTACGACCTGACCTACACGGGTGGCGGCAATTCCGGCGATTCCGGCTGGTGGAACCACGGCACCGCCTGCGTCTCCATCCTGGGCGCGCGCAACAACGGCTACGGCGTGACGGGCATGACGCCCCTCCTCGATGGCCTCTTCAGCCACGGCATCATGGACGCCGGCGGACCCGCCGCCTGGATCGCCTCCATGGGTTACCTCAACGTCGGCGACGTGATCTCCGCCAGTTGGGGCTACAGTGGCACGCCTGTCCCCGGCCAGGTCTGCGTCTGCAACTGCGGCCAGTTCGGCGGCGTCCCCGCCGAGGCCAACCAAGCCGACTTCGACGCCATCCAAACGGTGACCGCCAACGGCTACATCGTGGTCAATTCCGCCAGCAACGGCTCCATGCCGCTGGACGACGCCTTCTACGGCGGCGCCTACAATTTGAACGTGCGCGACAGTGGCGCCCTGCTCATCGGCGCCATCGATCCGGGCGGAAATCCTACCTGTTGGACCAACCACGGCAGCCGCGTGGACGCCCACGCCTGGGGCAGCGCGGTCTACAGCGCCGGCTACGGCGACCTGTTCAGTGGCGGCGGTGACACGCGCCAGTACTACACGAGCAGCTTCGGCGGCACCTCGTCGGCTTGTCCCATCGTCTCCGGTTGCGTGGCTGCCACGCAGGGCGCGTTCAAGAGCGCCACGGGCACGGTGCTGGACGCCTGGCAGTTCCGCTCCCTGCTGCGCACCACCGGCACGCCCCAGA
This sequence comes from Candidatus Delongbacteria bacterium, assembly GCA_041675285.1. Classification (NCBI taxonomy): domain Bacteria; phylum Candidatus Delongiibacteriota; species Candidatus Delongbacteria bacterium. Next base: position 71,743 of record JBAYTZ010000004.1, on the reverse strand, counting down.
CCGGCAGCTTCTCCAAGCTCATCTCCAATCAGCCCGATGTCCCCCAACTGATCGCGGCGGCCCTGGCCCTGACCCCGGACGGCACGCCTCCGGTCATCGCCCACATGCCGTTGGGCAACACGGCGGACAACGTGGGTCCCTACGCTGTCAGCGTCACTTTGTCGGACGCGTCCGGCATCGCGGCGGCGGACCTGCACCACCGCGTCGACGGCGGAGCGTGGAGCAGCAGCCCGCTCAGTCCTTCCGGTCCCTCCTGGGTGGGTTCCATTCCCGGTCAGCCCGCGGGCAGCGTGATCGACTACTACCTGACGGCCACGGACGGCGCCGCCCTGCCCAACACGGCCACCAGCGCCACCTGGACCTTCACCGTGCTCGCCAGCGCGGACGGCATCGTCCTGCTGACGCCCTCCGCCAGCCCGCTCTCCGGCGGCACCGAGTGGGCCACGGCTCTCACCGCGGCCGGCTATGACGGCACCATCATGAACGTGGACAACCTGGACGGCGTGATCCTGGGGCCGCAGACCGATGCGCTCATCGTGCTGCTGGGCATCTACTCCAGCAACTATGTGATTCCGGCAGGCAGCGCCATGGCCACCGCCATCGAGTCCTTCGTCAACGCGGGCGGCAAGGTCTACCTCGAGGGTGGCGACAGTTGGGCCTTTGACCCCATCTATAGCGGCGGGCACAACTTCAACGCCCTGTTCGGGTTGAATGGCGATTCCGACGGCGGCGCGGACCTGTCCAATGCCACCGGCCACGGCCCCCTCGCCGGCAGCTGGACCTACACGGGCGCCAACAATTGGATCGACCGCCTGAGCACTGCCGGGGCGTTCCTGCTCCTCAGCAACGATGCCGCCGGTTACAATTGCGGCTACTACCAGACCGGCCCCCGCACCACCGCGGGCGTCTCCTTCGAGCTGGCCGGCTTGAGCGGTTTCCAGCCGATCATCGAGACCCTGTTCGGCGAGGCCCTCTTCAACGTGCTGCCCGGTTACCTGGCGGTTTCACCTCCCTCCTTGAGCGGCACAGCCATGGAAGGCGGCGCGGATTCCGAGACGCTCACCCTGACCAACACCGGCCACCGCACGCTGAACTGGAACGTCAACGCCGCGGCGCAGCTCTTCGCCAACGCGCCGGCGCAGCTCGTGCATGAGCCGCGGGAGCTGGCCAAGGGCGAGGCCGATCCCCGCCCGGGCGCGGTGATCACGGCCGTCGGTGGTCCCGACCCCTTCGGCTACGTCTGGAGCGACAGCGACCAGCCCGGCGGACCCGCGGTGAACTTCCAGGACATCAGCGCCACGGGCACCGCCCTGTCCTTGGGTGACGACGTCAACCAGGGGCCCTTCTCCCTGGGCTTCCCGTTCACCTACTATGGCCTTGTGTTCGGCGATGTCCGGATCTGCAGCAACGGATTCCTCAGCTTCGTTTCCACCATCAACACCTTCATCAACCAGCCGCTGCCCAGCGGCGGCGAGCCGCAGGCGGTCATCGCCCCCTTCTGGGACGACCTCAACCCCGGCGTGGGCGGCACGGTGCATGTCCAGGCCTTCGCCGACCGCTTCGTGGTGCAGTGGACCGGCGTGCCGCATTTCTCCAACTCGGGGTCCTACACCTTCCAGGTGATCCTCCACGCCGACAACTCCATCGAGTTCCAATACGGGGCCATGGGCGAGGTGACCAGCGCCACGGTGGGCATCGAGAACATCGACGCCAGCATGGGCCTGCAGGTGGTGTTCAACGCGCCCTACCTGCACAACGACATGGCCATCCGCCTTGCGCCGTGGACCGGTTTCTCTGCAGTGGCCGGCACCTTGGCACCCGGGCAGAGCACCAACCTGGATGTGTCGATGAGTGCGGTGGCCCTCACCGCGGGCGTCTATCACAGCACGGTCCAGGTGAACACCAACGAGCTGCCGGGCTCCGTGTCCGTTCCGGTGGAGTTCACGGTCACGCCCGGCCCGCGGGCGCCGGCGCAGGTCACGGGACAGCAGTTGATCCGATTGACCACCTATGAGGACTATGGCTACGCCGATTACGTGCTGGATTTCCCCGACGTGACGCAGGATGTGGACGGCAACCCGCTCAGCGTGGACTCCTATACGTTCTACTACAGTTATAACCCCTATGCCCCCTTCCCTGCCGGCTGGAGCTATGCCTGGTCCAGCGCGACCAGTGAGTTCTACTTCGGTGTGAGCTTCTATCCGCCCTTGTTCTTCCGCGTGACGGCCCACGACACGGATGGCGTGCTGCTCGCATCTCCGCAGGCCGAGGGCGCGTCGACGCTTCCCGTCTCTCCGTCCGGACTGCCGATCCTCGTTTCGCAACCGCGAGACTAGTCCGGTTCCAGAGGCGCAGCCTCGACATTCGCAGCTACAAGACCGGCCCGTCGCGAGACGGGCCGGTTTTCGTTGGAGGTGATACCAGGATGCACGGGGGGGCCCGGGCCCCCTGCAGGTCACAGCACCGTAGGCAGTTCCGTGATGCTCTCCAGCACGTGCCGGGCTCCGGCAAACGCGCAGCGACGGGTCAGGTCCGTGGGCACCACGACGCAGGCCAGGCCGGCGGCCAGCGCCGCTGTGAGCCCGCGTTCCGTGTCTTCAACGACCAGGCACTCCGCCTTGCGGAATCCACTGCGCTCCACGGCCAGGAGGTAGGGTTCGGGATGGGGTTTGCTGTGGGTGTAGTCGCCGTTAGTCAACACGAACTGGAAGTAAGGCAGGAGACCGGACGAGCGGTGGATGATCTCGAAGTGCTCCCGCTCGGAGCTGGTGACAATCCCCATGGTGTAGGAGCCGTGCAAGGCCTCCAGCACCTCGCGGACGCCGGGGATGACCAGCGGCTCCCGGCCCAGCAAGTCGCTGTAACGCGCGTTGCGCTCCTGGCGCATCCGGTCGATGGCCGCTGGCGGGAAGCCCCGTTCCGCCGCCAGGTGCCACGCGCCGGTTCCCTGCACCATGAACCACTCCAGGTACTGCGCCGGGGTGAGTTCAATGCCTGCCTGGCCCAGCACCTCCCGGGTGGCCTGGAAGTAGAGTCGTTCCGTGTCCACCAGGACACCGTCGTTGTCCCAGAAGATCGCCTTGATCACCCGCTTGCCTTCCCCTGGGAGGTGGAGTCAAAGCTGGTGTCTGGCATCATGCCTGACACCAGCTGGTCGCTTTGTCTCGCGGATCCAACATGCGGTTCACTTGGAAAGCCTACGTCGCCCGCAGCGCTCCCGCATCCGCCTATTCGTAGCGCAGCGCCTGGATGGGATCCAGCGCCGCCGCCTTGCGCGCCGGGTAGAAGCCGAAGAAAATGCCCACCGCCGCGGAGAAGCCCAGGCTGATGGCCACCAGCTGGGGCGTGATCACCGTCTCCCAGCCCGTGAACTTTTCCAGCAGCGCCGAGCCGCCGTAGCCCGCGGCCACGCCGATCAGGCCGCCGAACAGGCTCATCACGATGGCCTCGATCAGGAACTGCAGCAGCACGTCGCCGCCCCGCGCCCCCACGGCCATGCGAATGCCGATCTCCCGCGTGCGCTCCGTGACGCTCACCAGCATGATGTTCATGATGCCGATGCCGCCCACCAGCAGCGAGACGCCCGCGATGGCCGCCAGCAGCAGGGTCATTACTTCCGTGGCGCCCTCGGCCGTCTCCGCCAGTTCGTTCTGGTCGCGCACGGTGAAGTCGTCGTCGTCGTAGCTGGCCAGGCCGTGGGTCTCGCGCAGGATGGCCTTGGCTTCCGTCAGCGCGGCGGGCACGTCGGCCTTGTTGTCCGTGGCGCCCAGGATCATCGGGATGAACTGCCGGCCCGCCAGGCGCGTCTTCACCGTGGTGTAGGGCGCCAGGATGGTGTCGTCCTGGTCGCGGCCTTCCGCCGTCTGGCCCTTGGGTTCCAGCACGCCGATGATCTCGAAGGGCACGTCGCGCAGGATGATCTGCTGGCCCACGGGATCCTGCTCGGCGAACAGGTTGTCCACGACGGTCTTGCCCAGCACGCAGACCTTGCGCATGGCCCGCACTTCCGTCTCGTCGAAGAGCCGGCCCGAACTCACGTCCCAGTTGCGAATGGCCGCGTAGTCCGCCGAGACGCCGGAAACGCCCACGCGCCAATTGCCCGAGCCACCCACTGCGTGGGCCGGCGCGACGATCAGCGGCGAGACGGAACTCAGCCACATGCTCTCGCGCGCCAGGGCCTCGGCGTCCGTCAAGGTCAGCCGGTTCATGCTGCCCGCGCCCTGGCTGACCCCGCCGCTCCGGCTGGCGCCCGGCGTGATCACCACCAGGTTGGAGCCCAGGCTGTCGATGCGCGAGCGGATCTGCTCCTTCGCGCCCTGCCCCAGCGCCACCATCACGATCACAGCGGCCACGCCGATGATGATCCCCAGCATGGTCAGCAGCGTGCGTGTCTTGTTCTTGCGAATGCTTTTAAGGGCGATGCGGATCAGCACCCAGGTGTTCATTCCTCCACTCCCGCGGGCAGGGCCCGCAGTTCGGCCACGGCGTCGCGCCGCGCCTCCACCGGCTGATCGCGCAGAATCCGGCCGTCCCGCAGCTCCACCAGCCGCCCGGCGCACTCGGCGATGTCGTGCTCGTGGGTCACCAGCAGGATGGTCATGCCCGCCTGGTTGAGTTCCTGGAACAGCGCCATCACCTCCAGGCTGGTGCGCGTGTCCAGGTTGCCCGTGGGCTCGTCGGCCAACAGCAGGGCCGGCTGCATCACCAGCGCCCGGGCGATGGCCACGCGCTGCTGCTGCCCGCCGGAGAGTTCGCTGGGTTGGTGCTGCATGCGGTCGGCCAGGCCCACGCGCTCCAGCGCCGTCCGGGCCAGCTTGACGCGGTCCACCTTGGGTCCGCGCCGGTCGTAGAGCAGAGGCAGTTCCACGTTGTCCAGCGCGCTGGTGCGGGCCAGCAGATTGAAGCCCTGGAAGACGAAGCCGATCCGCGTGTTGCGGATGTCCGCCAGCTGGCGGCGGTTCATCTCGTCCACACGCAACCCGTCCAGCCAGTAGCGGCCGCTGCTGGGGCGATCCAGGCAGCCCAGCAGGTTCATCAGCGTGGACTTGCCCGAGCCCGAGGCGCCCATGATGGCCAGCATTTCGCCCGGGTTCACGCTCAAGTCCACGTGGCGCAGGGCGTGCACGGCCGTGTCGCCCTCGGAGTAGGTCCGCGTCAATTCCTCGATCCGGATGACCGCCCGGGAATCCGCCATCGTTACATGCCTCCGCGCGGCGGACCGGACATGCCGCCGGACTGGGTGGTCTGGAAGGGACTCTTCGCGGCGCCGGATCCCGCCTCGCCGCTGATCTGGCCGGCGATCACCTGGAGACCCTCCGACAGGCCCTCACCGGTCACTTGCGTCTGCTGCCCGTCGCTGAGGCCCGTGGTGATGCGCAGCGGGCGCGGTTTCTGATTCTCGCCCAGCACCCAGAGCACGGCGGCGCCCGGTTTGCGCGCGGTGGTGGAGCGCGATCCGGCGATGCTCGCCGCCCCATGGGGATCCCCGCCCGCGGCCGAGACGCTGCGCTTCCGTGTCACGCCGCTGCCGGAATCCTGCTGCGTCGTGGCGGCGGAATCCGCGCCCTTCTCCGCCCGGGCTTTCTGGCGGGCGGCCCGCAGCTCGGCCAGCAGCTCCTCGCTGGGCTTGAAGCGCAGCGCCGCGTTGGGCACAGCCAGCACCTGGCTGGCCTTGTCCACGATGAAGTCCACCGTGGCCGTCATGCCCGGCATGAGCTGCAGGTCGGCGTTCTCCACGTCCACCACCACCGTGTAGTTGACCACGTTCTCCGTCGAGGTGGGCTGCAGGCGGATCTGGCTGACCTGGCCCTTGAACTTCTTGTCCGCCCAGGCCTGCACGGTGAACTCGGCGGGCTGCTGCAGCTGGATGCGGCCGATGTCGCTCTCGTCCACCGAGGTCAGGATCTGCATGCGCGTCAGGTCCTCGGCGATGAGGAAGAGCTGGGGCGCGGAGAGGCTGGCGGCCACGGTCTGGCCCACGTCCACCTTGCGGTCGATGATGATGCCCGAAACCGGCGCCGTGATCTTGGTGTACTCGAGGTTGCGCCGGGCCCGGTCCAGGCCAGCCCCCGCGCTGCTGAGCGCGGCCTTGGCCTGGGAGAGCGCCAGCCGGGCGGAGCGCAGATCCGTGTCCGAGAGACTGCCGCTCCTGGCCAGGGACTCGGACTGTTCCAGCAGATATTGCTTGTAGTCCAGGTCAGAGCTCGCCCGCTGCAGCTCCGCCTCAGCCTGGACGGCCGCCTGCTGCAGCATGGTGTCGTCCAGCCGTGCGATGAGCTGGCCCTTTTTCACATGGTCGTTGAAGTCCGCCAGCAGCTCGACGATCTGCCCGGAAACCTGGGTGCCCACTTCCACGGTGCGCGTGGCCCCCAGGGTGCCGGTGGCGCCCACGGTGGCGGTGATGTCGGCTTTGACCACGTCCACCATCCGCCAGCCGGACTCCTCCTGCTTCTTTCGCGATCCCAGCCAGTAGAACAGTCCGGCCGCCACAACAGCCAGGGCCACCAGGCCAATCAGCAGGCGCTTGAACATTCGAGGGTCCTTTGCATTCGACTCGGACAACAGGGCTCAGACGCGGTCGGTCCCGCGAGCATTCCCTCACGGTCCAAGGTACGGTGCGCAAGCGGTTCGGCGGTTGCCCGGCCAGCGGTGTCTGGCACGAGGCCTGGGATGAAGGACGGTCTCGCGTGACCTGTTCTTCCGCCAGCACGTCGTGCGCTCCGCCTGCCCGCCCGGCGAAAGGTGCGCGAGCCTGAACCTCAAACCCACCAGCGCCCCAGTCAACGGCGACGCTCGACCCCAAGCCGTGGAAATGTGTCCGGAATCCGTCGGCATCAACACCCTGATTACCCAGGCGAAGGGTCTGGCTCGCCCTTCCAGTGGGCGCGCCGCGAAGGAACATCAAGACCGTCAATGAATTTCGAGACCCTTGATTTCATCCAGAATCGAGGCGCTCTTGGCTTGCATCTTGCCACGGCCCCACCAAAAAATTCTGTCCCAGAGGTTCCATGCGCCACCTGATCTCCCTGCTTGCGATGCTGAGCGCGTTCGCCACCATCTCCCAGGCCGTGCCGACGACTCCCTCCGACAGCGGTTCGAGGCACGAGCTTCTGCGACACCAGGTCCTGTTGAACAGCGACCCGCACCTTGCCAACCCGTCCCAGGCAGCGCGCGACAACCGCGTGCTTTGCGACAACGCCTTGCCCTTCGGCTGTAATTGGGCCATCAACGGCGGCTCGGTCGAATCCCAGAACGGCAACGTGTGGGAGAGCTACCTGAACTGGGGGGACACGGGACCCGAGGTCATCTACCAGCTGGAGCATATCGGTGGACTGCTCACCCTGCAGCTGAGAAGCACGGATTCCGACCAGTTGGACCTGATCCTGCTCAATGCCTGCGGCGAGACCGCCTGCGTGGCCCAGCCCTGGTGGCTGGGCAGTTGGGAGACCATTTCCGTCGAGGTCCCCGCCGGTACCTATTACGTGGTGGTGGACGCCTACAACTGGGACGGCAATCCCTACACCTTCACCCTCACCTCAAATTGCCCCGCGGAAAGCCCCTGTTTCTTCACGCAGCCGCTCGCCTGCAACGACACCCAGCACGGCACCAGCGACAGCTCGCCCATTGGCAACGTGTGGGGCGAGTATCTCTTCGGCGGCGAGACCGGTCCGGAGAGCGTCTACGAAATGACCCACCCCGGCGGGTTGCTCACGCTGCGCCTCAGTTCCTCCACCAGCGACCAACTGGACCTGATGCTGCTCAGCGCCTGCGATCCCGACAGCTGCCTGGCTCAGCCCTGGCTGGTGGGTAGCGATGAGATCATCTCCGGCACATTCCCCGCCGGCACCTACTACGTGGTGGTGGACGCCTACAACTGGGACGGGAACAGCTACGACTTTTACCTGGAAAGCGGCACCTGCTACCCGGCGGCGAGTACCAGCTGCCACCACATGAGCACGCAACAGGTCCTGACCCTGCCGGATCCCCTGGGACAGGCGCAGGCCTACTATCAGTTCTTTCTGCCGGAGCAGGCGGGCTGGGTGGCGCGCGTGCTGCTCAACATCAACAGCCAGAATTGGGGCAACCAGGCTGGTTGGCTGAAACTGACGCTGTGCCGCCCCGACGTGGAGGGCTGGTATGGCACGCCCGGCGGACCGTGGCTCGAGATGGGCACGCTGTGGTTTGGCACTGATTGGCTGCCCCAGGGTTGGGCGGAGTTCGACATCAGCTCGCTGGGCTTCGACGTCCAGCCTGGCGAGGGCTTCTGGGTCAAACTCGAGTACGAACCGTTGATGCCGGGCCAACAGCTCAGCTTCTACGCGGGCGGCGTGGGCGGCTACGAAGGCTTCAGCTCCTTCTCCGACGGGGCGACCTGGGACAACTGGTGGTCCAGCGGCTACGACTTCTTCGACGAACTCAACCTCTGCGTGGAGTACTCCACCGCTTGCGATGGCATCCCGCTCACCCTGGAGATGGATGGGGGATCGGCACGGCTTGGCTGGCCGCCGGTGCAGGGATTGGTGCAGATCTGGGCCTCGGCCGAGGCCTACACGCCAGGCACCCTGCTCAGCGTCCAGCCCGGCGAGGCCATGTCCTTCACGGATGAGAACGCACTGGCGGCGGGCCGCCGCTTCTATCGCGCCGTGCATGTCTGCGGGGGCAACTGACGGCCGGAAGCTCTGGCCGAGATGCCGCACCAACACGTCACAAGTCACAATGGAAGCGGCCCGCTCACGCGGGCCGCTCTCGTCATGGATGTGGAGAAGACCGTGCGGCGGTGCGGTAGCTTCCAGCCCGGACCAAACGCCGGCAGCCCTACACCCACAGCCGCCTGGGCGTCCACACGGACAAGTTCTTGGTGAGTGGTCTGAATTGGACAGAGACTGCCCAGGATCCGGTCATCCCCTCGACTGTCCCGGAACGGAGACAGTGCGTCTGGACCCTCGCTGTTCCCCGGCGCCCATCCTCTGTTCGCAAGAGCGCAAGCGACACCTTTCCACCAGTGGGCATGAGGAGGAAGACGCTTGCAGCCTGCGTACCAGGAGTCGGATTTTCCATTGACATGGCCCCCCAGTGTTGGTATTTACTCCAACATGAAGGCCAAGCTGCTGCTCCAGCGTCGCGTTGTGACGAGCGTCAATTCCTTTGTGGAAATCGTCGTCTGGCGCCTGCCTGAGCCCTTGCCTCCATGCGCCCACCCGTTGAAGTACCGGTTGGCACTGGTGGTGGAGGAAGTGTGTGTCCTGCGCTACGACAACGAGCGCGGCAAGGGCGATCACCGTCACGAAGGGCGGACTGAGGCAGCCTATAGCTTCACCACGCCCGAACGCCTGCTGGCGGATTTTCTTGCCGATGTGGAAAGGTGGAACCATGAACACGGTCGTGCTTGAGGTCGTGCCCCTGGCGGAGGTGCTGGCACGCAGCGCCAAGGCCATGGCCACGGGCAGGGGCGAGCGGGAGGCCCGCATCTCTTTCGCCACGCCCGAACTACTGTGGGCGGTGCTAAGTGCCAAGCGCTGGGAGCTGATCAAGCAGCTCTGCGGTGCCGGTCCGCTCCCCATCCGCGAGGCCGCCCGGCGCCTGGGACGGGACGTCAAAGCCGTGCATGGCGACGTCAAGGCCCTGCTGGAGGCAGGCATCCTGCAGCGCGTGGCGGATGGGCGCATCGTCTTTCCCTACGACGCCATCAAGGTGGAATTCCTCCTGCGGGCGGCCTGAGGCCCGCACAAAAAGCGGCCCGCTCACGCGGGCCGCTCTCGTCATGGATGTGGATGATTTGGATCAGTAGTTGTTGAGGTTCGGACCGGCGGCCACCACTTCCGGCGGGCACTCGTCGGCGAACTTGCGGAAGTTCTCCACGAACAAGCCACCCAACTGCTTGTACTTCAGTTTGTAGGAGGCCTTGTCCGGCCAGCGCTCCTCGGGCACCAGCACGTCCTCCGGCACGTTGGGGCAGGTCAGCGGAACCTCGAAGCCGAAGAGCGGATCCACGCGGTACTTCACTTTCATTAGCTCGCCGTCCAGCGCCGCATCCAGCAGGTTGCGCGTGTGACGGATGCTGATGCGCTTGCCCACGCCGTAGGGCCCGCCCACCCAGCCCGTGTTCACCAGCCAGCACTGCACGCCGTGGCGCAGGATCTTGCGCTTGAGCAGCTCGGCGTAGTAGGCGGGCTTGTGCACCATGAAGGGCGCGCCGAAGCAGGCGCTGAAGGTGATCTCCGGCTCCTTGCCCATGTCCAGCTCCGTGCCGGAGACCTTGGCCGTGTAGCCGCTGATGAAGTGATACATGGCCTGCTCGGGCGTGAGCCGCGCGATGGGCGGCATCACGCCGCTGGCGTCGCAGGTGAGCATGATGATGTTGGTGGGATGGCCGGCCATCTTCTCCGGCACCGCGTTGTCGATGAAGGAGAGCGGATAGCTGGCCCGCGTGTTCTCCGTGCGGTTGTCGTCGTCCAGGTCCAGGCGCCGGGTGATGGGATCGTGGATCACGTTCTCGAGGATGGTGCCGAACTTCTTCGTGCAGGCGTAGATCTCGGGCTCCGCCTCCGCCGAGAGGTTGATCACCTTGGCGTAGCAGCCGTTCTCGAAGTTGAAGACGCCCTCGTCGCTCCAGCCGTGCTCGTCGTCGCCGATGAGCTGGCGGCGCGGATCCGCGGAGAGCGTGGTCTTGCCCGTGCCCGAGAGGCCGAAGAAGATCGCCACGTCGCCCTGCTTGCCCACGTTGGCCGAGCAGTGCATGGTCATCACGCCCTGGCGCGGCAGCAGGTAGTTGAGCACGGTGAACACGCTCTTCTTGATCTCGCCGCCGTAGCCCGTCCCGCCGATGATGGCCATCTTGTGCTCGAAGGAGAGCAGGATGAAGGTGTCGCTGCGCGTGCCGTCCAGCTCGGGCACGGCCTTGAAGCTCGGGATGCTGACGATGGTGAAGTCCGGCACGTGGCGCCGGTACTCGTCCGCGCCGGCCAGCGGGATAAACATGTTGCGCGCGAACAGGCTGTGCCAGGCGTACTCGGTGATGATGCGCACGGGCAGGCGGTAGCGCGGGTCGGCGCCACCCCAGCAGTCCTGGACGAACAGGTCGCGCTCCTGCAGGAAGGCCTGCAGGCGGTTCAGCACCTCGGCGAATTTGATGCTGCCGAAGGGCCGGTTGTACTGGCCCCACCAGACTTCTTCCTGCACGGCGTCTTCCATCACCACGAACTTGTCGTTGGCGGCGCGGGCCGTGTGCTTGCCGGTGTTGACGACGATGGGGCCCTGGTTGCTGATCTGCCCCTCGCGGCGGAAGAGGATCTCCTCGTAGAGCGCGGGCTCGCTCAGGTTCCAGTAGACGTTGCCGAAATTCGAGAAGCCGTGGTTGACCAGGCCGTAATCGCTCTTCAGTTCCTTGGCGATGCCGGCGGCCGGGCTCTTGATGTTGAGGTAGTTGAGCATGGATATGTCCCCTTTGCCGGCCTAGTTCCAGTTGCGCACGAGCTTGCGGTCGCCGATGAAGATCTCGTTGGGCGACTCCGGATCCAGCGCCCACTTCATGCGCGCCACGCCCTCCATGATCTGTTTCACCGTGCCGCAGGTGGACAGGCGCAGGTGCCCTTCCGCGCCGAAGCTCACGCCGGGCACGGTCACCACCATCACCTTCTCCAGCAACAGGTTGGCCAGCTTGACGCTATCCTTCTCAAAGGCGCTGAAATCCGCCAGGCAGTAGAAGGTGCCCTGGGGTTCGCGCAGGAAGACGCCGTTGAAGGCGTTGAGCTCCTTCTTCATCACCAGCGCGTTGTTTTGCAGCGAGAGGCGCAGGTTTTCGATGGAACTCTGCAGCCCGTTGAGCGCGCCCACCGCGCCGGCCTGGGAGAGCGCCGGGGCGCAGCTGGCCGTCTGGGCCTGCACGCGCACGATGGCCTCCTGCAGCTTCTTGGGCGCCAGGGTCCAGCCGATGCGGAAGCCCGTCATGCCGTAGAGCTTGGAGACGCCGTTGACCACGATCAGCTTGCCCTCGTCGAAGTCGCACTTCTGGTAGCGCGTGGCCGGGTACCAGCGGGCGCCGTCGAAGACCAGCTTGTGGTAGATGTCGTCGGTGATCAGGTAGATGCCCTTCTTCTCGCAGAACTCGACGATCTCGCGGGTGAAATCCTCGCTGTAGACCGCGCCGCTGGGATTGTTGGGGCTGTTGATGATGATGGCCTTGGTGTAGCTGGTCACGTTGGCCTTGATGTCCTCCATCCGCGGATGGAAGCGCCCGTCCTCGGGCTTGACGATGATGGGCTTGGCGTAGAACAGCTTCACCAGTTCCGGGTAGCTCACCCAGTAGGGCGAGAGGATGATCACCTCGTCCTGCGGGTTGAGGATGCAGGTGAGGATGCCCGCCAGGGACTGCTTGGCCCCGGCGCTCACCACCACGTTTTCCGGCCCCAGCACCTTGCCGTAATTCTCCTCGGTGTAGCGCAGGATGGCCTTCTTCAAGGCCGGCGTGCCGTCGGTGGGCGTGTAGCGCACGTCGGCGCTGACCAATTGGGCGGCCGCCATCCGGATGGCGTCCACGGGCGTCTTGCTCTGGGGCTCGCCGGAGCCCAGGTGGATCACGGGTTGGCCGGCCTCCTTCAGGAGCCGGGCCTTCTCATTCATGACCAGAGTCGGAGACTCGGAGATGCTTTGTGCCAGCAGACTGATGCTCATGATGGGTTGTCCCTTTGGGGATGTTAACGGAACGACAGTGCAAGATAGGAAGGAGGCCCCGTCGCCCAAAGCCGTGGCCGGGCTTTCCTGCCCTCCGGCAGGGCGAATTGGAATTCTTGGGCCGCTACGTGAACTTCCGCCATTCCGTTAAACGAGAGTAGGAAAGCCCCCCCCATGAAGACCACCCACCAGTTGGCGGCGGAGTTGGCTGCGCTCCAAGGTCAGACCGCGGACTGCGTCCTGCCCGTGGCCCAAGCCCTGCTCCAGGCCGCCCAACGCGAGGGCCATCCCGGCGCGCTGCGCGAAGCCAGCACGGTCATCGGCGTCTGCCTGCTTCAGGAGCGGGAGTTCGGCCAGGCCCGCCAGTGGTTCCAACGCTCCCTGGACATCTGCCGCCTGCACCGCGACAATGGGGCCGAGGCCGGCATCCGCGGGCAACTGGGGTTGATCCACCTGCTGCAAGGCCACTACGAACTGGCGCTGGAGCAATTCCAGGCCGGCCGGCGCCTGGGCGCGGCGCGGCGTGACGAGCAGCTGCTGGGCCTGCTGCACAATCTGGCCGTGGTCCTCCATCGGCTGGAACGCTACGACGACGCCGTAGAGACCTGCCAGGAGACCCTGCAACTGGGTCGCGAACTCGGGTTCGGCGCGCGCGAAGAGGCGCATTGCCGGCTCAACATGGCCCGCTCGCTGGAGCGCGCGGAGCGACTGGACGAGGCCGAACGGGTCTGCCGGGAGGCCTTCCGCGGATTGCAGGAGACGGGGTCCTCCAGCCTGGTGGCGTTCTGCCAAGCGCTGCAGGCCAACGTGGCGCTGCGCCGCGGCTCGGGCACCATGGCCGTGCTGCTGGCCCGGGAAGCCACCCTCAGTCTGGGGGAGGAGGCGCCGGAGGAGGCCCGGCTGGAAGTCCTGCAGATCCTGGGTCGCTGCGAGGCCCAGGTGGGCGAGGTCGCCCGGGCGGAGGAGGTGTTGCGCGCGGCCGTGGAAATCGCCCGGCGCCGCAACCTGCATCTGGCGGCGGTGGACTGCTGTGAACAGTTGGGCCGCCTGCTGGCTGCCCGCGGCGAGTGGGCGGAGGCACTTGCCTGGCAGGAGCGGGCCCTGGAACAGCACCGCTTGCATCACGACCGCGAGATGGCCGGCCAGCGCGCCCAAGCCGCGGCGCGGCTGCAGGAGCAGCACAGCGGCTGGCGCGGTCTGTTGACGGAAGGGGAGAATCTGCCCAATCTGACGGGCCTCGGCGATGACGGGGACGAGGTGCCGCTGCCCATCTGCTCCTGTTGCCGAAAAGTGCGAGAGGACGCCAACCGCTGGGCGCCGCTGGAGAACTACCTGCTGGAGAGCCACGGCCTGCTACTCAGCCACGGCCTCTGCCCGGACTGCGCCACCGGCATGTATCAGGATCTGCTGGAGTCCACCCAGTCGGTGGGTTGAACCAACTCAGTCCACCCGGCGCATGCCGTCCAATGCGCAGAGCGGCAGCGGATCCGGCGCTGCCAGGACCAGCAGCACGGCGCCCGGCTCGAAACTCCCATCCTGCACGTTGAAGGGAATGCGGACCTGGCGCGTGCCTGCCGAATCGCCGGGCAGGATGGCGCCGCTCAATCGGCCGTCCTTGACCACCCAATCCGTCTTGGCGTGCAACAGTCGCCCCAGCCAGCCGCGATTGGCCGCCAGCCGGCCCTCCGTCAGCTGCGCCCCGCCCAGCGAGCCATCCACTCGGCCGTCCGGCAGGATGCGCAACCAGCACTCCACGCGCTCATGACCTGGCCCGGCCTGCTGCTGCAGATCGCGCAGCCCGCCCTGGAACTCCACCACCCGGTGCCACTCGCCCACCAGTTCCGCCGGGGGAGTGGGACTTCCGGCCAGGGCGACCAGCGCCCAGGCCAGCAGCAGCAATCCCCGGCAGGCCAATGAAAACCCGCTGTGCGACATGTGGCAACCTCCTCGTTCCATCCTGAGTGACCGCCACAAGGAGCCACATCCGCAGCCCCGCCACAAGCCGGCAAGCAGACCGGGCTCCGGGCCGCTCAAGCAAGCGGCCGACTCCCCCAGGGTAGCCGGCCGCTGTTAGTTGTCGCTGGGAGACCGGGTCAGTTCACCGCACTCACGCGATAGAGTTTGGCGGTGCCGGTCACGATGCAGGACAGGTCATAGAAGGTGTAGGGCGTGGTCGCCAGCAGGGTCCAGGGCTGATCCAGCCCGTTGCTCTCCCAGATCTTGTAAGCCGTGGCATTGGGAACGGCCGGCCACGTGATCTGCGTGGTGCAGGCCGTGGGGCTGCTCATCTGGATCACCGGCGTGGCCAGCGCCAGGCTGCCCACCAGCATGGAGACCGGCACCACCACCGTGGCGTGGTCCGGATCGTTGCTGGTCAGGGTCAACGTGGCTTCGTAGAGCCCTTCGCTGAGTTCCAGCGCGTTGAAGTCCGCCGTCAGCTGCGTCTGGCCGCCCGGAGTCACCGTTCCGCTCAGCGGGTACATGACCACCCAGGGCGTCTGCGCGGAGAACTCGATGGCCAGGTTGTTGGTCAGGTAGGCGGCGTCGGCCACCACCTGCAGGCCGTCCGTACCCGTGGCATTCTCCATGCCCACGCTCACCGACGCCACGTCGCTCACCGTCTGATACTGGTAGACGATCCGCCCGTCGGCGTACAGGATCACCTGGAAGGTCTCCAGCGCCGCGGCGTTGCTGTAGCGCGGCACGGCCGTCCACTGCACGATGAAGCGGCCGTTGGCCGTGTCGGCGTAATACTTCAGCATGCCCGCGGTGGTCACGTTCAGGTCGTCCCAGAACACGGCCAGCAGGTTGTTGGGCTCGGCCGTGTTGGGCAGGCCCTGGTTGGTGTAGGCCGTGGTGGTGGTGGTGAAGCTCAGCCAGCCGTTGGTGCAAACCCGCACCGCCGTGTAGTCCGTGCCGTAGTAATTGAACGTGAAGCCCAGATTGTAGGGGCCGGTGTTGGAGTCGTCGCCCGTGCCCGTGTTGGTGCCCGTGCCGCTGATGTCCACCCAGGAGTAGACCGGCCCGCCGGCCTCGTTGGAGTCCTTCCAGCTGTAGCCGAAGGTGTCCGGCCCGCCCGCGGCGCGGTCCATGCTGCCCGTGCGGGGATCCGCTTCGTCCTTGCCCAGCTTCAGGAAGGGCAGGCTGGACTGCCGGCCGACGGTGGTCAGGGTCGCGCTCCAGGTCAGGTTGGCCTGGCCCTGATTCAGCAGGCTCAGGTACTCCGTGCCGATGCCGCCCGGCTCCACAACGGTGGAGACGGCGGCCGGGGCCAGCACCAGACTGGGCATGGCCGGCGCGGCGATGGAGGGCAGGATGATGTCGTCCAGCCAGGCGCAGTCGCTGCCCGTGTCGACGCTGCCGTCCTTGGAGTAGACCCAGCTGAAGGTGTGGTTGCCCGGCGTGATGGTGTAGCTCGCCTGGGTCCAGTCCACGGTGCCGGCCCAGGAGGCCAGTTCCGTGCCGTCCACCTTGAAGCGCAGGTAGTCGTAGCTGGCTTCGGAACTCACCTTGTACCAGAAGCTCAGGGTGCCGCCGGACAGCACGTTGGCCGTCAGGTTGAGCTGGGATTCCTGGTTGTGGGTGATGGTGCCCGACTTGGCCGCGTAGCTGCCGGTGTGGGGGGCGGTCACCACGCTCCAGCCGGCGGTTCCGCCCGCTTCCCAATTGAAGCGCGCCAGGTTGCCGGTTTCGAAGTCTTCGACCACCAGGCCGATGGAGAAGCCCGCGTTCAGCGCGACGGAATAGGCGCCCGCCGTGTGGGCCAGGTTGAAGCTGGCCACCGTGCCGATGGGCGCGTCGGCCGCCACCAGCAGCTGGAAGTCCGCCGTGGCGCTGCCGCCGGCGGGAATGGCCGCCAGCGCCTCGCTGCCGGTCAGCACCGTGATGTAGGGGCTGCCCGTGCTGAGGCTGGCCGTGCCCGCCGCGCAGGCGGCATGGCCGTTGTTGAGGATGGGATAGCGCAGCCAGACGGTCTCGCCCGGATCCAGCCGCCCGTTGTTGTTGCCCGCGGCGTCGTCCAGCACCAGGTTGCCCGAGGCCAGGGCCGGCGCCTGGGCCGTCACGTCCAGGTAGGAGATCCAGGTGTCGGCCGCCGTGCCGCTCACCGTCAGGGTGAAGTGCAGGGGCGTCTGGTCGGCGATCCCGGCCGCCAGGTTGAAGGCGAAGGCGCCGTTCTGGGTGGCCGTGGCGCCTGCCGCGATGGTGCCGAAGTTCTGGCTCGCGTCGGTCAGGGTCACCTGGGGATGGGTCAGGCTCAAGGTGCCCGTCACGCCGGCCGCCGCCAGGGTGCCGATGTTTTCAAGGGTGGCATTCACCGCCACCGTGCTGCCCTGGACGCCCGTGGTGGGCGAGTAGGCGGCGAGGGTCACGTAAGGACCGCTGTTGGGAACCACCGGGATGGTGGTGATCAGGGGCTGCCGCTGCTGGTGCGTGATCACCAGGTCCGCGTCGCCCGCCGTGGTGAAGGGAGCCAGGGTCAGCACCAGCGTGCCCGAGGCCGGCACCAGTCCGGAAGCAGCCAGCACGCCGTCCATGCTCAGTCCGACGTAGGAATAGGGCTGGGCGCTCAGCGTGACGCTGGTCTGGCCCAGGAAAATCGCGTTGGGCAGAGTGACCGCGTTGGCCGTCGGCACGCTCATCCAGGTGCTTAAGGAGGGATCGCCCATCAGATGGTAGATCTCCCAATAGTACTGGGTCATGCTGGAGCCACCCTCCACCACCGCCAGGTTGCCGCACAGATTCATGGCGCCCTGGGTGGTGTGCCACTCGGCGAAGGCTTCGCCGTGGTCGTGGAAGACGCCGTCATAGGCGCCCAAACCGGTCTGCTCGTAGGTCGGTCCGGCGGCCACGATGGGTCCGGCGCCCACGCCCCACCAGTAGTCCTCGTTCCAGTAGGTGTTGTTGCTGCCGCCGATGTAACCGATGGCGCCCTTGTTGGCCGCCCGCAGCCAGGCTTCGCCGAAGCAGGTCTCCACCTGGAAGCTGTTGGTCAGGCAGCAGTTGCCCACCACCGTGCCGTACTTGTGGTTGTTGGCCAATCCGTTGACGTCGGTGATGCCGAAGCTGGGATCCGCCCAGCTGGTCTGGCTACCGTGGGCCGTGTAGTTGATGTAGCCGCGCCCGGCGGAGGCGTTGGCGATGACCTGCGCGTCGCTGTTGGCCGAGGCCGGATAGAGGTAGGTGTCCGAAGTGATGCCGTGGGCGGCATTGAAGTATTGGATGGTGCCGTAGTTGATCTGCCCGTTGCCGTGGGTCGGGCCGTAGGTGGCGTCCGCCCCGGCGATCATCACGCAACGTCCCAGGTAGCTGGGATCGGGCATCAGGTACTTCTCATACTCCAGCGTCTTGTCGATCTGCGGCTGCAGCTGGCTGGTGTCCCGCGCGCTGAACCGGCCGTACAACACTTCCGGGATGTAGTCCCCGGCGGTGTAGAGCGCGTAGTTCAGGTCGGTGACGTGGCTGCCGGCGCCGCCGGTCCAGGCCGGGACCAGGTTGTCGTCGCCCACATAGAGAATGAAGGAGGGCGCGGGGCTGGCCGGCGTGCCCGCGTTGTACAAGCCCTGCAGCCAGGTCTTGATGCTGGCGGTCGTGCTGCCCACGTTGGCGTCGCCGATGTAGCCGACGATCACCTCGAAGCCCTTCTGCCGTTTCCATTCGATGAAGGGCTGCAGCTGGGCCGTGAACATGGGATGGGCCACGATGACGTACTTGATCGGATACTCGGTGATCATGTCCCGGTCGGCCGCCGCCTCGTAGTTGAGAATCTGGCCGCTATAGATGGACTCGAAGTAGGGCGAGCGCGTGCGGGCCTGCAGCTCGCGCGTGGCCGCCCAGTCGGCGCCGGGGAAGCTCACGTGGAGCTGCAAGTCGTTGTGGACGCGCAACAGGCCATTGGCCGGATCCCATTGCACCGGCATCACTTCCACGGCAAACAGCCGGGCGCCGCGCAGGATGCCCAGCTCCTCCACCCGCAGTTCCGGGCTGGCGGACAGCGTGCTGCGCAAGTAGCTGGCCTCATCCACCACGAAGGGCAGCGCGGCGGGATCCTGGGACTTGGACACGGAAGCCTGGGCCGGCAGCAGGGGGCTGTTGATTCCCAGCTCGCTCAGCTGGAAGGTCTCCGCCTCGCCCTCCGTCAGCCACACCTGGGGCTGGGCCCCCAGCGGCACCTGGATGATCCGCCGGAGCAGCGGCAGCTTGGGCGCGCCCACCGCCTGCGTGTGCGTGCAACCGCCCAGTTGCAGCTCCGTGTAGCTGCCCCGGGGGGTGGCCACCTCGAAACTCTCCAGTTGACCGAAGCTCAGGGCCAGGTCCAGACCCTGGCTGTTCTGCTGGACGACCTGCAACCGATCCTCGGATTGCAGGGGATGAGTCGCCGCCCAGGCCGAGCGGGCACTCAGGCCCAGCACGGCCAGCGCGGCCAGGCTCACGTATTGCTTGAAGCGCATGTGGAACCTCTGCTTTGGGTTCAACTTCCACCTGCGGCGTTCCGCAGGATTACCTTTTGATCCATCGGCCGGTCGCGTCTCCTACCGGACGGCGCTGACCCGGAAAAACGCCCGCTCATCCCCCAGCTGACTGGTCGTCCAGCCGGGCGTGCCCACTTCGCCCACCAGGCTCCAGCCCGAGTAGCCGGTGGCGGAACGGTAGATCCGATAGCCCAGGGCATTGGGCACCGCACTCCAGTCCAACACCGCCTGACCTTCCGCGACACTGATCTGCAGGTTCTCCACCGGATCCACCTGGGAGGAGACGATCAGTGTCAGCGGCACGTTGACCGCCGGGGTATCGGGATCGTTGGAGGTCAACGAGATCGTCCCCGTGTACGTACCATCGGCAAGATCTGCCGCCGACAGCGCGACATTCAGCTGGGTGGAAGAACCGGCGGCCACGCTGCCGGTGAGGGGAGACAACACGGCCCAGGGTTCGGTCAACACAGGAGCCGTGAAGCGGATGGCCAGGCCGCTCACCAAGAAGCCGGCGGTGTTGTAGTTCAGGCCCAGGCCGTCCGTCCCCGTCAGGTTCTCGATGCCCACGCTGCAGTTGTTGGCCGTGGCCACGGTCTGGTATTGCAGGGTGATCGTCCCGTCCCCCAACAAGATGACCTGGAAGGTCTCCGTGGTGGTGCCGGAATAGTGCCGCACGTTGCGGTACTCCACGATGAAGCGGTCCGCAGCCGGGTCATCCCAATAATAGATGGTGCCGCCCGCCGCCGGATTGAGGTCGTCCCAGAAGGGTGCGATCAGGTTGTTGGGGACGGCGCTGCCGGGCATCGCCACATTGCTGTAGGCGGTTTCGGTGCTGGTGAAGCTCAGGAACCCATTGGTGCAGACTCGTACCGATGAGTAGCGTGTCCCATAGAAAGGCATTTCAAAGCCCAGCGCCAGGGGACCGTAGTTCGCGTCGTCGGCGCCGGTCAGGGCCGTGCCCAGGGTGTTGATCTCCACCCAGGCAAAGGCCGGACCGCCCGCCTGCCGGCTGTCCACCCAGGTGTAGCCGAAAGCGTCCGGCCCGCCGGCGTTGCGTCCGCTCTCTTCTGAGCGTGGGTCGAACTCATCCTTGCTCAGTTTCAATTCGGGCTGGCTCCGCGCCCGGGCCGGGTCGTCCAGGCTGAGGCTGGCAGCCCAGTTCAGCTCCGCGCCGCCGTTGTTCTGAATCAGCACGTGCTCCACCGTCTCCGCCCCGGGGCTGAGGGTCGCGACGAGTTCCGGCGGGCTCAGCGTCCAGTCCGGGCGCGGAGTGGGCGCCACCGGCGGCAGTTGGAGGAAGTCCACGAACACGGCGTCTTCACCGCCCACTTCGCTGCCATCCTTTTCATAGGAGAACAACAGGGTGTGGGCTCCGGCGCTGACGGACAGGCTGTAACTCGTCCACCCGACGCTCCCGGAAAGACTGAGCTGCGTCACTCCGTCCACATAGACTTTCAGGAAATCGTAATTGGCTTCGGTCGAGACCCGGGCCATGAACTGCACGGTCCCCGAACTAAGGAAGGTCTGGGTCAGGGCCATCCGGCTGGTCTGGTTGTTGCCCACCACGCCCGAACGGGCGCACCAGTCGCCTTCGAAGGCTCCGTTGCTGACGGCCCAGTCCGCGGTGCCGGACAGCACCCAGGGCCAGTAAGCCAGATTCCCGCTTTCGAAATCCTCCACGATCAGCCCGACACTCAGGCCAAAGGGCAGGGTTTCCGTCCGCTCTGTTGAGCTGGCGATCAGGTTGAAGTCCAACGTGCTGCCGATGGGCGCGTCAGCGTCGACGCTCACCTGGAAGCTGGCGCTGACGCTGTGCTCGGGCAGCAGGTTGCCCAGGGTCTGAGTCCCCGTCTCCACGTTCACCCAGGGGCTGCCCGATTCCAGACTGGCCTGCAACGCAGTGGCGGAAGTGGTGCCCCCGTTCTGCAGCTCAAGCACCAGCGTGGCCGTTTCACCGGGATCCAGCCGGCCGTTGCCGCCATCCTGCACGGCGATGGTGCCCAGCGCGAAGTCCGGCGCTGCCACCAACGGCTGCAAGGCCACGTTCAGCACGGTGGCGGCTCCGGTTCCCACGGAAACCAGATTGAAGGTCTGCGTCTGGTAGCCCGGCTTGCTGAAGCTCAAGTTGTAGGCTCCGGCCGGCAGAATTCTGTGGTAGTCACCGATTTCCGCCGCGGACCAAGTGGCAAAATCCCGGTTGGTCACCCGCACTTCCACGCCGCTCAAGGGCAAGCCGGTGGCAGAACTGGTGGTGATGCCACGAATGCCACGCAGGGCCCATTCCATGTAACTGAGCAAGGACTCGCGGTTGTTGTTCCAGTAGGTCGGTAGCTGGGAGGCATCCGGCATATACGTGTCGCTCAGCTCGATGGTGACTTCCATGCCACCTTCGTAGACGTAGTTCCAGTCCTGCATGCCACCGGACATGGCATACCAGTCTGCGCCGTTGGTGATGCCATGGAAAAAGTCGCCGTTCCACATGGGCAGGTTGTGGGACGAGTAGGCTTCCGACACCTGGATGAACAGATCGTCATCCGGCGAGGCAGTATAGACCGAACTGCCCGACGCGTTGTTGTCGAAGGGATAGTTGATCAGGAGCGCGCCGGTGTGGAAGTTGGCCGAGAGGTCGAAGTCCTTGGCCTGCG
Source organism: Candidatus Delongbacteria bacterium (assembly GCA_041675285.1). Classification (NCBI taxonomy): domain Bacteria; phylum Candidatus Delongiibacteriota; species Candidatus Delongbacteria bacterium. Next base: position 49,959 of record JBAYTZ010000004.1, on the reverse strand, counting down.
TCCAGATCATCACGGCCGCCGTTTCCGGCTGCCGCCCGATGGGCGTGTTGCTCGGGCTGTCGTAGGGGTCGGGGAAACTGCGGTTCAGATCCACACCGTTGGCGTTGGTCCGCGTGTTGGCCGTGTTTCCGTCCGGGTTCATCATGGGCAGGATGTGGATCTCCATGCCGTTCACCAGGTCAGTCAGGCGCGTGTCCGTGCCGTACTCCACCAACAAGTCGTCGATGAGATTGAGCAGCATCTCCGTGCCCAGCGGCTCGTTGCCGTGCATGGTGGAGATGTACTTGAATTCCGGTTCGTCCTCGTTCAGGTCGGGATTGTCGGTGATTTTCAGCACCCACAGCTCGCGACCCTGAACGGTTTGCCCGATGGAATACAGGCGGCAGATCTCCGGAAAGTCCGCCGCGTAGGCCTGCAGCAGGGACGTCAACGCCGGGTAGTTGTGGTAATCCCGCTCCCGTTCCGGCAACCCCTGCTGGTGCAGCCACATTTCACGGGTCGGATCCGGAATGGAGATGGGATTCAAGCCCATGTCACGTAGGCGGTTCAGCTCTGAGCTGGACAACCAGAGCTCGATCTCGGGCATGCCGTTGGGCTGCCAGGCGCGCGCCGAGCCCAGACCCCGGACCATGGAGATGTCCACCCCGGTCTGCTGAACCAGTTGCAGGATTTCCGGCGTCGCGTGTTCGATTCTAAACAAGTTCTTCTGGCCGACCGCGGTTTGTGCGCTCAGTGACCCAGCCAAGAATAGAACGATAGTGAAGAGCCATGCTCTCATCGAAATGGAACTCCTGCTATTGCTGCAAATGAGGTTGGTCGTTCCGGACTACATCGCTGACAACCGGCAAGAATGGTGCCAGCACCGCGAAGGCAAAGCTGTGGCAAGGGAATTGGGCGAGTGTTGATCTGGGGTTGCGGCGCAATCGATAACCGCGAAGGACGACACCGCGGGGGGGGGGGCGCCTGCATGGAACCGTCCGGCTGCGGCCCGGGCTACTTGAGCAGGAGGGCCCGTTCCTGTGCCTGCAGAACCCCATTCTGCCACAAGCGCAGCAGGTATACGCCCGAAGCTGTGCCACCGGTGGTGGACGCGTGCCACGACACTTCGTGGGTCCCGCTGGTCAGCCAACCCAGCGGCCGCTGGTCCACCAGCCGCCCGGTCAGATCGTGAACTCGCAGGGTGACGGTGCCCGGCGCGGCCAGTTGGAAGGTCAGCCGAGTGCTGGGATTGAAGGGATTGGGGCTCACGCGCAGGAAGGTGGCAGGTCGGGTGAAGGGTGGATCCGCCACATCCACGTCGAAGCTCTGCAATTGGGCCGTGCCGCCGGTCACCAGGATGGGCATGCCCCCGTTCTCGATGTCGATCAGGATCCCGCTAAAGCTGTATTCCAAACTGGTGGCATCCAGGGTGGCGATGTTCAAGGCTGTGGCCGTGCCCACCAGTTTGTATTCCGCGGACAACGCGCCCAGCACTTCTTCAAAATCCAGGCTGTCGCTGAAATCCGGCAGGGACAAGCTGTCCAGATGCCACAGGAAGAAGAGGTTCACCGTGGACGTTGGGTTGGACACATTGCCTTCGCCCACCGTTCCTGGGCTGCGGTACAAAAGTCCGAAGACGTTCCAGGTCGTGTCCTCGGCCACATCCTGCTGCACGGCCAAGGTCAGCAGCTGCTGGGCCGCCGTGGAATCCGTGGCGAATATCGCGCCGCCCAGGCCCTGGTCCAGCGCCGGAATCCACTGCGCGGTGTCGATGGCGCCTTCCACGCTGAAGTCGCCGTTGAATTCCCCGAACAACTGGCTGTAATGGAAATCCAGCTCGCCGGCATAGAACACCTGACCCAACTGGGCCCACGTGGTGGTCGCCAACAGCAGCAAGAACGTGAGGCAACGAATCATCTGAACTCCCAGGGCCAACGATGTGCGCGCGCTTGGAAACGGGTCTGAAAATACTGCCCTCGCAGGGGTGCAACAAGCGGAAACTCTTGCCCATGAGGAACTTTTGCCCCAGCCCCATCAACAGAGGAGCCCCTGCGGTGGCCGGAACATCGAGCGCATCTCATTGCCTGTCAATAATTTTCCTTCCGGTCACCGAATTTCAGTGGATCGGCGTGTCCGGCATGGGCTTTGCTCCAAGCCTTCCGGCACGAAATCCCTGAGTCCAGCTGGAGAGCCATGCGTCGTTCCGCATTCCTGTTGTTGGCGCTCTGTGTCGCCCCACCTCTGGCCGCCCGCTATCGCTTGGGCGATGCGCCATTGTTCCTGGAGGAAACCCGCAAGGGGCGCTTGGTCCTGGAAGCCCAAGGCAAGCAGTTCTCCATTCAGGCGGACACCACCCGGATGGAAAGCGCCCTGAAACTTGAGGTGGGCATCAGTGATCGGCTGAGCTTTGAGTTCAGCTATCCCTTCCTGATGGAGGAACAGCGCGGGCTGAGCAAGAGCGGCCAAGGGGACTTGCTGGCGGCCTTGAGCTACCGCCACCCTCTGCCCGCGTGGCCCTTCCTACAGCTGGGAGTGCGCCAGGCCCTGATTTTTCCCAGTGGGTTCAGAAGAGAACTGGCCGGTTTTGACAGTTTCACAGCCGGACGGACTCAATCGGAATCCCTTGTCCAGCTTGAGTTTGGCGACAGTCCAACGGAACAATCCCCGCTGTGGCTGTCCCTGAACGGCGGCCTCAGGACCGACAACCACCTGGAGAATTCGCAGCTGCTCTGGGGCGCGTCCATGCGTTACCACCTGTTCAAGCGCTGGGTCTTTGTGGAGAGCGAGCTGGCCCAGGAGATGTCCACCGCCAGCAAGGAAGCCCGTTATCAGTTCAGTGCCGGGGCCGGGGTTCGGTTGCCCTTCGGGTTCCAACTTCGCGTGGGCGCCGAAGAACGGGTGATGTACGATTTGGATCGTTTCGGTTTGTACGCCGGGCTGCGCTGGCAGCATCAACCGCCCCAGCTGATTCGCTTGCAACACCGGCACTTGCGCGACTTCCTGCAGCGCCAGTTGGAGGAAAAGAACCGGGTCCCCTCCTTCACGTTGGAACCCGGCGCGCCCGCCCTGCTGACCGAAGCCGGCCGCCTGCCCTTCCTGTCACTGCGGGTCGCCCTGCTCCCGGTGGAGGACACCGGTGGCGCGCCCGTCGCCTCGGCGCTCAGCGAAGGCCTCCGACAGGCCATCGAGGCGGATTCCAGCTTCCAGATCATCCCCGCGGAGGAAGTGCGCCGGATGCTGCTTACCCAGCATCTGGACCCGGAGCGCATGGTCAGCGAGCAGCGGTTGAATGAGATTGGGCGCGCCTTGCAGGCGGACATCGTCCTGCAGGGACGGGTACTCAGTTTTGAACCGGCCCTGCGTTCCGGCGTGTACTGGCCGCCGCTTCTGGCCGGAACACGTTCGGGCAGTCGTCTGGAAGCCCGCCTGTGGCTGCACCAGGTGGACCAGCCGGGCCCTCCCGTCCAAGCCCTGCTCAGCCGCGAGCAGCAGGGAAAGCGCCGCTGGAGCACCTTCCCGGTAACTCACGGACATCGGGAAAAGCCGGGCAGCGCGGTGGAGCGCAGTCAGTTGATGCGCCAAGTCCTGGACACCTGGTGTGCCTCGGCCCTTGAGTCCTTGTTGTATGAAGTGACGGAACAAACCGTGGTCCAAGAATGATACGCCTGTTCTACCTGGCAGTGGTGATCTTAACTGCCTGGTTTTCCGGTTGTGCAAAGGCCCCTCGCGAGGATGTGAACCTGGAGCCCCTGATTCGCAATCTGCGGCTGGAGTCCGAGACCAGCAATCCCAGTCAATCCCTGCTGCTGCGCGCAGACATCTCGGATCCCGACGGCGATTCCCTGGATGTGGAATGGCAGGCCAGCGTGGGCATGATCACCAGCACCTATCAGGATTCAGCCCGCTGGACAAGCCCGGACAGCAGCGCCTTCGTCCGCGTGGTAGTCAGCGCCACGGATCCCCTGGGCAATTTCAGCTCCGATACGCTGCGTTTCTGGGTTCACAACCAGCTGCCGGTGATCCAGGAACTGCGCGCCTCCGCCACGACCGTCTTGAATGGCAACACGATCAGCGTCTATGGCCGGGCCAGCGATCCGGACTCCCACGCCGTTTCCCTGCAATGGAGCACCCCGTGGGGCAGCCTCTCCGCCCCAAGCGGGGACTCCCTGCGCTGGACCGTGCCTGATTCCACCATGCACGCCTGGCTGGCGCTGGCCGCCGTGGACGAGTACGGCGCCGTGACCCGCGACACGCTGACCGTCACGGTTTACACGGAGGTGGGCTGCGCGTGGATCATCAGCCAGGGACAGCAGGAGGTGGTCAAACTCTCGTCCATCGGCGACGAGTTGTTGCGCCTGGAAGGCTACCACGATCTGCAGGACCTGGACGTGGACCCGGAAAATCGCCGGCTGTGGCTGTGCGAAGGCGATCCGCCCGCGCTGATCAGTCTGGACCTCAAGGGGCGGGAGCTGTTCCGTGTGTCGGCGGGGCTGGCCCGGCCCACCCGCCTGCGCAGCTGGTTCCGCACCGGCAGCGTGCTGGTGCTGGACGCCGACAGCGCCCAGGTGGTGGAGATCAACATCTTCGGCGATCGGGAAGTCCGGCGCATCGGCGGGCTGACCCGGCCTAACGCCCTGGATCTGGACCAGCGCACCGGCGCTGTGTGGATTTGCGACGAGGGCAGCAACTACCTCTACCACGTGGCGGACGGCTTTGAGGGCAGCATCGACGACGTGCGCACCAGCCCCCACGTGATCCGTCGCGACGGCTACCAATTCCCGGTGGATGTCTCCGTGGAGGATTCGACGGGCGCCTGCTGGCTGGTGGATAAAGAAGCCGGCATGCTGGTCCGCTACGAGCCCAATGGCGTGGACAGCCTGATCATCAGCGGCTTCCAAAATCCGGTGGCGGTGGCGGCCACGTGGTCGGAAGGACTGTGCTGGGTGCTGGACCGCGGGCTCAATTCCAGCGTGCACCGCTATTTCTTTGATCAGGAGCAGGTCGCGCTGGACGGCCTGCTGTTCCCGAAAGACTTGGCCTTCAATCGAATCGATTCACACATCTGGGTGCTGGACACGGAACGCAACCGCGTGTTGCGCATCCGTCCCGACGGCAGCATCGCCGGCACCTGGACAGACTTCGACTTCCCCACGCGAATCGTCATCAACGGTGGGTACTGAGCCCGTTCAGAAACAGGCCCATGATCTCCTCGGCCATTTCGGTGGCGGTGCGGATCTCCCCCCCGTCCTGGAAGGCCTGGGTGTAGACGCCCAGAGTTTCCAGAAAAGTTGAACACACCCGCTCGGCATCCATGCGGCGGAACTCTCCGGTCTCCATCCCTTTGACCAGCAGGCTTTTCAACCGCTCGCGGATCTCCAGGAACAGCTGTTGGGACTGGTCATGCCAGGGATTTTCCGCCGGTTGCAGCAGCCGATGCTGCACTTGCCGATGGATGACGAAGAAATCCAAATGCTTGCGGTAGTAGATCAGGAACATGACGCACAGCGTGCGGAACTGGTGGGAAAAGCCGGCCTCCGGCGTCCCGGTCTTGCGCAAAATCCCCAGCAAATCCTGGTAGCCGTCCGTCAGAATGCTGTGGAACAGGTGTTCCTTGTTGTCGAAGAACTGGTACAAGGTCGGCTTGGCAAACTCCGCCTGCTTGGCGATGTCGTCCAGGGTGGCGCCGTTGAACCCCCGCCGGGCGAACTGCTGGCGCGCCACGTCCAGGATTTCCCGACGGCGCTGGATCCGCTCCCGGGCTTTGCGGCCCAGGCCACCCTCCTCCGCCTGGGCCTCGGCCGGCACCGCGGGCCGGGGCTGCAACCCTTGGGCAACCTGGCGAAAGGTCTGGATGGGCAAGGCGGGCCCGCTGGTTTCCGGACTGGGTTCGATGGGCGTCATAGGTCCTCCTGGTTCAGGCACAACTTGAGAAAGTCGGTAGTTACTGACAAGTAGTGTTTTAGACCTGCCGTAAATATTCTCAGAATCCATTGTCCACCAATCTCTTCCAGCAGACACAGAAAAGGGGCGACGTGTCGCCCCTGAGTCGATCCAGGCATGATCTCGTTCAGTTGATCTCAGACTCCACGACATCGTTGGTGAACAAGCGGATCTGGCCGGTCTGGGCGTCCACGTCCAGCTCCTTCGTCAGGTCTTCCAATTCCCGGCTCAGACCCTGAAGCTCCAGTTCAAGCCCCTGCAGGTCGCGGACACCTTCGGCTGAAAGGTCCAACTGCAGCGCCCCATGTTCCGAATCCAGCCAGCCCAACTGAGGCCGGGGGCGGTCCTCCAGCACCACCTTCACCGTCCGCTGCTTGTCCTTGCGCCACAGCACCAGTTCCACCGTTTCGCCCGCTTTCAGCCCCTTCATCAGGGCAAACAGGCGATCCACGTCGTGAACCGGACGATTGTTCAGCTTGACCAGGATGTCCCCCACTTGAAGGCCGGCTTTGTGGGCCGGACCATCGGGAACGACCTCGGCCAAGAGGACGCCCGCCTCCTCATAGTCCAGCGCAGCGCGCAACACGTGGTCCAGTGCTCGGGGCACCACACCCAGGAAGGCACCCCGTGGTCCGCCCTGCAGGTCCTTTTCCACCACGATCCGCTGTTCCCGAATCTCCTTCTTGCCCTCTTCCTCCGGGCCCTGGGCGCCGGCCACCCCACTCAACAGGAAAACCGCCAGCGCCAGGAGCAGGGCGGCAGGCGGTTTCAGAAGTCGTTCAAGGCTGGTCTTCATGGGAGCCTCCAAATTTGGTTGCCGTTCAACGCCCGGAAGTCAGCCTGGTTTCATGCTTTTTGAGCTCCGCTGCAATTGGCGTGACTTTTCTCCGCTCCCAATCCCGGATCCTAAATCTGATCCCCTGAATTCCGATACTGTTGAAGTCATTGTTGGACAATCATGCAGATTACCGGCCGCATCCTCCGCCACCACTTGCTGGCCTACTCCGCCCTGACGCTCCTGCTCACTCTGGGCTTGATCACCATGGTCGCGTGGTTTCCCTTGACCCGCCGGGTGACGGCCTCCGCGGAAAACACCCTGCGGCACGACACCGAGTTGCGGGCCCGGGTGGTGGACGAGACGTTGCGGCGCCTCTCCGAGCTGGGCTGGCAGGTCTCCAGCCGCACGGCGGCGCGGATCACCACCGCCGAGCTGGACCGCGGCATGCTCAGCCCGGCAGAGGCGGCCACCCTGCTGGCCCCCAAGCTGCGGGATGCCGTGGAGTTCTCCAGCGAGTTGCGCAGCCTGATCCGGGTGAGTCCCCAGGGGACGCTGATTGTCCAGGTGGGCAGTCAGATCCCGGACTCCATCCAGCAATTGCCGATCCGCTTCGACCTGTTGGACACTTGGTCGGCCGGTCCGGCCCGCCGGGGCCGCCAGGGCCTGACCCGGGTCTTCCTGCTGGACGGATCACCCCACGTGATCCTGCACACCCCGGTTTTCTCCCCGGATCAGCGGATCGTGGCGACGGACAAGCTGGTGTTTGATCTGGGAGTCCTGCGCGAGTCCCTCTCCCTGCCCCTCCAGCGCCAGCACGAAGTCTCCTCCCAATTGGTGACCCTGACCGCCAATGAAGAGGGTGTGGAGCCGGTCCTCCAGGCCACGCCCCGGGCGCCGCGCACCGCCCGCAACCTGAGTGGATCCACCCCGACGAGCCGGTTGGTCCAGGAAAGCCAGATCTTCTCCATCGGCGACCTATTGGTCTGCGCCACGCCCGTTCAAGGTTGCCCGTGGTGGTTGACGGTGGCCGTGCCACGGCAGGGACTGCTGGGAGAGTCCCGCACCTGGCTCGTCAGCATCCTGGTCACAGTGCTCGGGCTGGGTCTGGTCGGACTGCTGGGGAGCCTGGTACTGATGCGTCCGTTGCGAGACAAAATCCTGGTGGCCCAAAGCGATCTGCGCCGCCAAGTGGACGAGATGGAGCAGACCCGGCAGCGGCTGGAAGCCCAGTCCAGCCTGTTGCTGGAGCGCAACGAGGATCTGCGGCACCTGGCCTACGCCTCGGCCCACGACCTGAAGAGCCCGCTGATCTCCATCGGCGGACACGCCCAGATGCTGCTGGATCGGCTGGGGCCGGAGCTGTCCCCGGAGCGGCGCCAGAGTCTGGAGTTCATCCTGGCCGGCTCCAAGCGGATGTTCCAGCACGTCAACGACATGTTGGATTACTCCCGGGCCGCCGAGATCGAACCGCAGCTGGTCCGCCTGCCGCTGGACCGTCTCTGCCAGGACATTCTGGCCAGCCTGGACGGACGCATTCGGGAGAGCCAGGCCACGGTGGAGGCCCAGCATCTGCCGGTCATCCAGGGAGACCGGCGCCTGCTGCGCATGATCCTGCAGAATCTGGTGGACAACGCCATTTGCTACCGCCAACCCGAACGGGATCCGGTGATCGTCATTTCGGCGGACTGCTCCAATGAAGAAGTGGTGATCCGCGTGCAGGACAACGGCTTGGGAATCTCGCCGGATCATCAGCCGCAGATTTTCGAATCCTTCTACCGCCTGCATGACGACGCCGCCATCCCGGGAACCGGGTTGGGGCTGGCCATCTGCCAGCGGGCGGTGCGCCGCCTGAAGGGCGTGATCGAACTGGAGAGTGAGCCGGGCCGGGGGTCCTGCTTCACCATCCGCCTGCCCCAGCCCACCCGGACCGAGGAAGGCGGCGAGCATGACCACGCCCACGCCTAAGCGCCACCCCGCCGTGCCACCCACCGTCCTGGACCGGAAGTGCACGGGTTGCGGGGCCTGTGTCGCCGCCTGCCAACCCGACGCCATCCACCTGGAACAGCTAGAAAGCGGCCGCAAGCGCGCCCACGTCGATGCGGAACTCTGTCGCCTGCACGGAGATTGCCTGGTGGCATGCCCCCACGAGGCCCTCTTCGTCTGGAAGTGGCGGCCGAGCCACGTTCATCCGCCGGGGACCGAAGACGGGGCCTGACGCTCCGCCTTGGCCCATCCGGCGGCCGCGATCTTCGCCTTCCCGACCAGACAATTCTGCCGGCCCCGCTCGCGGTCAACTTTGTGCTGCGCCGGTCAGGCCCTATCTTCTTGCCGCATAATCGACATCTGTCTGCCCGGACCGGCAAGGAGTGGAACATGGCCCGACTGGAACTGTCGCGCACCTGGGAACCCGGCGAGGTGGAAGCCCGCCTCTATCGAAGCTGGGAGGACTCCGGCTGCTTCCAGACCGACCCGTCCGGCGACCAACCGGCCTTCGTCATCAACATGCCGCCCCCCAACGTGACCGGCCAGTTGCACATGGGCCACGGCCTGCAGGATTCCGTGCAGGACGCCTTTATCCGCTACAAGCGCATGCAGGGCTTCGACGCGCTCTGGCAACCGGGCAAGGACCACGCCGGCATCGCCACCCAGAACGTGGTGGAGAAGCTGCTGGCCCAGGAAGGCACCAACCGGCACAAACTGGGACGCGCGGCCTTTCTGTCCCGGGCCTGGGAGTGGAAGGAGAAGTACGGCGACATCATCACCGAGCAGAAACGCAAGCTGGGTGACAGCGCTGACTGGCAGCACGAGGTCTTCACCATGGATCCCGGGCCGTCGCTGGCTGTGCGCGAAGTCTTTGTGCGCCTGTTCGAGAAGGGGCTGATCTACCAGGGCGACTACATCGTCAACTGGTGTCCGCGCTGCCACACGGCCATTTCCGACGAGGAAGTGGATCACGAGGAGAAAGCCAGCCACCTCTGGCACATGGCCTACCCGGTGCTGGACGAGGCCGGTCAGCCCACGGCGGAGCAAATGGTGGTGGCCACCACCCGGCCGGAGACCATGCTGGGCGACGTGGCCGTGGCCGTCCACCCGGAGGACGCGCGCTACCGGCATCTGGTGGGTCGCAAGCTGCGCCTGCCGCTGGTGGGCCGCGAACTGCTGGTCATCGCCGACGAGTTCGTGGACCCGGCCTTCGGCACGGGCTGCGTCAAGGTCACGCCCGCCCACGATCCCAACGACTTCGAGATGGGCAAGCGCCACGGGCTCACGCCGGTGAAGATCCTGGACATCGAGGGCCGGATCAACCAGAACGGCGGGAGCTACGCCGGCCTGGACCGCTACGAGGCCCGGCAGCGCATCGTCGAAGACCTGGAGGCCCAGGGTCTCCTGCTGAAAATCGAGGAGCACGCCAACGCCGTGGGGCAGTGCCAGCGCTGCAGCACGGTGGTGGAGCCTTACCTCTCGCGCCAGTGGTTCGTCCGGATGAAACCCCTGGCCGATGCGGCCGTGGCCGCCGTCCAGGCCGGCGACGTGCGCTTCCATCCCAAGCGCTGGGAGAACGTCTTCTTCCACTGGATGGACGGCATCCGCGACTGGTGCATCAGCCGCCAGCTCTGGTGGGGGCACCGGATCCCGGTCTTCACCTGCGCGGCCTGCGGCCACGTGATGGTCAACCGCGAGGACCCCGCGACCTGCGCGGCCTGCGCTTCGCCGCAGCTCTCCCAGGACGAGGACGTGCTGGACACCTGGTTCTCCAGCTGGCTCTGGCCCTTCACCACGTTGGGCTGGCCGGACCTGGACAACCCGCGCTTCCGCAAGTACTACCCGACCCATCTGATGGTGACGGGCTACGACATCATCTTCTTCTGGGTGAGCCGGATGATCATGGCCGGCATCGAGTTCACCGGCCAGGCGCCCTTCCGCGACATCTACTTCACGGGCATCGTCAAGGACGCCCAGGGCCGCAAGATGTCCAAGAGCCTGGGCAACGGCATCGATCCGCTGGAGATGGTCCAGACCTTCGGCGCCGACGCCGTGCGCTACAGCATGATCGCGCTGAACACCGAGGGGCAGGACATCAAGCTCTCGGTGCAGAAATTCGAGATGGGGCGCAACTTCGCCAACAAGATCTGGCAGGCCTTCCGCTTCCTGCACATGCAGGACTGGAGCCTGCTGGACGGCGCCACCCAACTGGCCGAGCCCTGCTGCCGCGAACTGGCCGACGAGTGGATCCTCAGCCGCCTGCACAGCACGCGGCTCAAGGTCGAGGAGGCCTTCGAGCGCTACCGGATCAACGAGGCCCAGACCGCGCTCTACGAATTCATCTGGGGCGACTTCTGCGACTGGTACGTGGAGCTGGCCAAGCCCCGCCTCTACAACGAGCAGGATCCCGCCGGCCGGAAGGCCGCGCTGGAGCATGGCCTGCACGTGTTCCTCTCGGCCATGCAGCTGCTCTCGCCCTTCATGCCCTTCATCGCCGAGGAGATCTGGCGGATCATCCGCGTCGAACTGGCGGGCTTCGGCCTGACGCCGCCCTTCGGCGAGCACCTGATGCGGCACCGCTTACCCGCGCCGCGGCCGGAGTGGATCCTGCCGGAGGTGGAGAGCGAGTTCGCCCTGGTGCAGGGCCTGACCACGGCGCTGCGCAACATCCGCGCCGAGCAGAACATCAAACCTCGCACGGCCATCAGCGCGGTTCTGGGCGGGGAGCCCGCGCGCCTGGAGAGCCTCAAGCCCGTGCTGCACTACATCCAGGACCTGGCCCAGGCCGGCGAGATCCTGCTGGGCGGCGAGCGGCCGCGCCCGGCGGCGGCCAACGTGGTGGACGGCATCGATGTCTGGGTGCCGCTGGCCGGTCTGATCGACCTGGACGTGGAGCGCGCGCGGCTGCAGAAGGAGATGCAGCGGCTGGAGGGCGTGGTCAAGAGCCTGGACGGCAAACTGGGCAACGCCGAGTTCATCGCCCGGGCCCCGGCGGACGTGGTGGAGAAGGAACGCGCCAAGCTTGATGGCGCGCGTCAGGACTTGGCCAAGCTGCAGCAGAACCTGGCGGAACTGGGCTGAGCCAATACCCGACAACCCCGACAGCGGCGGAGGCTCCCGGAGTTTCCGCCGCTTTTTTTGTGGGGCTCTAGTTGCCTGCCGTGGCTTCCGCGCCCTCCCAGGCCGCGGGCTTGGGAGAGCCCAGGCTGTCCCGGGTGAGGGGATCGCGCGTGTAGTCCCAGAACTCGTCGCGCAGGTAGCGCTGCATCTCGCGGGTTTCCCGCGGGGCGTACTCATCCGGCCGGAAGAGGTAGAGGTAGGGCTCGGCCTCGTCGTTGGCCAGGATGGAGTGGCAGAGCGTGCACTCGTCCGGAATGCTCCGGCCCTGCTCGTCCACCAGATCGCGGTTGTGACAGCGGAAGCAGCCGCCGCTCTGGGCGTCGTGGCCCAGGTGGTTGGGATAGCTGCCCCAGGTTACCTTCATCTGGTGGTGGATATTGCGGCGGTAGATTTCCCTCACGGTCTGCACCGCCTGCTCGATCTCCGCGCCGCGGGCCGCGGCCAGCTCCGCGTGCTGCTGCTGGTAGAAGCCCTTCAGCTGGGCCTCGATGCCGGCCATGGCGGCGGCCTCATCGGCGTAGGTGCCGGTCAGGGCTGCCAGGGCCTGACGCTTGACGAAGGGCAGCGCCCGGCTGATCAGCCCCTGGTGGATGCGCAGGTCCACGGCCTTGGCCGGCTCCTCGAAGACGTGCGTGGCCCGGTTGTGGCAGTCCACGCAGTCCATCACCCGGGCGTGTTCCTCCGGGTCCTGCATCGTCTCCGCCTCCGTCGCCAGCGTCCGGTTGCGGTAGCGGCGGAAGCTGCCGTCGGGCTGCTTCATGTCCACCCACTCGATCACCTCGCCCCGGCCCTCCACGGACGCGTAGCGCACTTCGTTGCTCGCCGACACGTGCCAATGGCTGCCCTGGGCGCTGCCGGCCTGGCCGGAACCGATCTTCATCATCAGGGTGGTGTAGCGCGGGGTGGAGGCCGCGTCCTCCTGGTAGCGCACGATGTCGTTGATCCGGTCGCCGTGGAAGAGCTGCGGCCAGTGGCACTTCTCGCACGTGTAGCGGGCCGGGCGCAGATTGTGGACCGGCGTGGGAATGGGCCGCTCGTAGAGGTTGAAGGCGACGGAGATCAACTGCCAGGCTCCGTTGAGCTTGGCGTCCACCAGCGCGCCCACCCCCTCGCCGATGTGGCAATGCACGCACTGCACGCGGGCGTGGGGCGAGCCCTGGTAGACGGCCCACTCCGGCCCCATCACCGAGTGGCAGGCCGTGCCGCAGAAGGCGGACTGGTCCATGTAGTGCATGGCCCGCACGCCCACCAGACTGATGAAGGCCACGTTGCCCACCGAGAGCAGCACCAGGGTCCGCACCGCCAGCGCGCCCAGCGTGCGGCGCTCGGTCAGGCTCTGGTCGAAATTCTCGCCCAGGATGGCGCGGATGGACTGCCCGCGCCGGCGGGACTCCAGCCACCAGCTCAGCGGAATCAGCAGCAGGCCGGCCATGAAGAGCGCGGGAATGCCCAGGTAGGTGAACAGGCCGACGTAAGCATTGCGCACCACGCCGACCAGCATGGCGATCTCGAACATCAGGAAGGAGACGAAAGCCGAGGTGGTGATGACCACGCCGACGCGCGAGAGCCGGTTGATCGCCAACCCGCGCAGAAAGGCCAGCCAGAGTTGCTTCATGCCCACGGCCGCGATCCTCCTCTGTCTTGCATTCCGGTGGCGGCGTCAGCGTCCGCGCCGCGTCGCCGGATCGTGGGTCAGGGATCTTCCGCCCGCCGTCAGATGACAGTCCGCGCAGCTGCGCGTCTCCTTCTCCAGGCTGGGCGCTCGGCTGTCCCCACCAGCTACGTGCACGGCTTCGTGCCCGCGGCTGTGACACACCCGGCAGGTTTCGTCCAGCCGGGCCAGTTCCGGCTTGAACGCGTGGTCCGCGTGGCAGGCGGCGCACGAACCGCGCGAGCCGTCCGGGTTCACGCGCCCCGTGCCGCGATCGGGCCAGGCCGTCGATAGCAGCTTGTTGGGTGCGGCGGCATCCAGCAGGCGGGTTCCGCCGTGACACGCCGCGCAGGAGCCCGGCTTGCCCCAATCCCCCGGCCGGCCGGGATCCACCGCGCTGCGGGCGTGGGCGGAGCGGGCGTACTGGCCGCTCTCCACCTGGTGGCAGCCGGCGCAATCCGTGGGCGTCACCAGCGTGGCGATGAGCGCGCCGCCGTGGGAAAAGGCGTCCGGCTCGCCGGCGGCAGCCTCGTGGCAGTCCAGGCAGGTCACGTTGTGGCGGGCGTGGGCGGAGCCCAGCCAGTCTGTGTAGAGTTCCGGGGTGCGCAGTTTGTGGCAGACCAGACACGCGCCCTTGGGGGACGGCTCGCGTGCGGATCCCGGCAGAAAGGTCAGCAGGAACAGCATGAAAAGCAGTGATCGCCTGCAGCGCATGATTCCTTCCCCGACTGGTGGCGCGGCCCCTGTCCGGGCGGTGGGCCGACTGAACATGGCTGGGTTTCTCTTCACAATGAAGCTAGTTCACTTTGTTGATACATTGACAGGGAAGCGGTCCCCTTCCCGTTGGCCTCTGCTGGAGGAATCATGACCCAGCTCGTCCGGCACTCCTCTGCGCGCTCCCGTCCCGGAGCCGGGATCCTGCTGCTGTCCTGGCTCTGTCTGACCGCGCTGCTGCCGCCCGCGGCCCGGGCCGTGGTCTCCCGCGCCGAACACTCCCGCGACTGCGTGATGTGTCACATCGAGTGGGGCGACGACTACGACCGCCTCTCCGCCCTGCTCCCTCCGCCCAGCCATCGCGTGCTCATCGATGGCCAGCCGGCCCGCAACAGCTCCGAGGAGATGTGCTGGAGCTGCCACGACGCCTATGTCTGCGACGATCGCGACTCCTTCATGAAGAACGATCCCCACCTGAGTGGCAAGGCGCTGGGATTCAAGGCGGGTGATCTGCCGCTGGACCTGGACGGCCAGGTCTACTGCGGCACGTGTCACACACCCCATTCCCACACCATGGGCCGCAAGTACGAAATGTCCCCCTTCCTGCGCGGCAACTATCTGGGCAGCGAACTGTGCCTGAATTGCCATACCGGCCACTCGGGCGGCGGAGCCAACCATCCGCTGCACCAGCCGCTGGCGGGCGGCCGCGGCGCCGAGCTGGCTTCGGGCTTCGCGCCCCGAGACCGAGTGGAATGCCTGAGTTGCCACAACATGCACAGCGCGCACTCCACCCGGCTGGGCAGCGCGGAGAACCAGACGCCGCTCTGCGCCGCCTGCCACCAGCCCCAGCTCGGGATCGCGGCCACGCGCCACGCTACAGGCGACGGCCAGGGTGAGAGCTGCGCCGGGTGCCACGACGTGCACGCCGAAGCGGGCACCAACCTGCCCCGCGGGGACACCGTCTGCCTGCGCTGCCATTCCACCAGTCCGGGCCACGGGACCTCCGGCTGGGGCCATCCGCTGGGCGTCTCGCCCGCCGCCAGCGCCGGGTTGCCCCTGCGCCAGGGACAAGTGGGATGCGCCAGTTGTCACGACCCCCACCGCTGGTCGGCCACCGGCGAAGCCGACACGGGCCAGCCGGGCAGCCCGGCCAGCAGTTTTCTGCGTCGCCCGGACCAGGCCGAGCAGGGTCTCTGCCAGGGCTGTCATCCCAAAGAGAGCGCCATCCTGGCCTCGGACCACGGGCAGGGATCGCCGTCCTTCACGGCCATGGCCGGAGACTCCGTCTGGCGCTGCAGCAGCTGCCACGACGCCCACGGCGAGCGCGTCCTCAATGGGGTGACCTCGGGCTCGGCCCAGCTGCTGGCCCTCAGCCCGGCCACCCGGCTCTGTCTGAGCTGCCACGGCGAGAGCGACGCCGGCCTGGCCGGCGCCACCGGCGTGGGCGCCTTCAGCCATCCGCTGGGGCTGGGCGTCGGCGCACTGCGCCCGGCCTGGCTGCCGCGCAACGAGACCGACCTGATCGGTTGCGAGACCTGCCACGATCCCCACCAGTGGAGCCCCGTCGGGGAAGCCTGGTCCGCCGGGATCGACGGCGGCGACCAGTCCAGCTTCCTGCGCAGCGATAACCACGCGGGTGCGCTCTGCCTGGATTGTCACACGGACAAGACGCCGCTGCTGGGCAGCTTGCACGATCGCCGCGGACAGCCCGGGGCTTCGCCCAACGCCTGCGCCGCGTGTCATAGCCCGCACCAGGCGGCCACCCCGGCCCTGCTGAGCCGGGCCGTGGCGGGGAATCCGGCGGCCCTGCTGGCGGAATCCGACTGGCCGGCGGACAGCCGGGAACACAACTTGACCAATTGGAGCCCGGGCGCCAGCGGCTGCCTGGCCTGTCACCACGACTCGGATTCCGGGCAGCGCGTGCCCGGCGCCTGGTTCCATCCATCCTGGGACAAGGGTCCCCTGCCGGCCCTGGTGCCCGAGAACCACCGCGACCTGCACATCGACTGCCGCAGCTGCCACGACCCGCACCAGCCCTGGCGGCCGGACGACGCCCACGGCCGCGCGCAGTTCCTCACGGCCCAGAGCCGCGAGACCCTCTGCTCCACGTGTCACGGCGACGAGGCTCTCTGGCGCTACAACTACTACCACGATCCCGACCGGCGCCGCCCGTGATCCGCCGACCCGTCAGCCTTTCCGCCTTCCTGGTTCTCTGGAGCGGCCAGGCGCTCTCGCTCTTGGGCAGCCAGGTCGTCTCCTTCGCCCTGATCTGGTGGCTGACAAAGACCACCGGATCCGCCAGCGTGCTGGCCGGAGCCAGTCTGGCCGGCCTCCTGCCGCAGGTCCTGCTGGGGCCGTGGATCGGCGTCTGGGTGGATCGCTGGAACCGCCGGCGCACCCTGCTGCTGGCGGATCTGGCGGTGGCGCTGGCGACGCTGGCGCTGCTGCTCCTGTTCCGCGCCGGCTTGGCCACGCCCACGGCGGTGTTCGTCGTGCTGGTGCTGCGTTCCGTGGCGGGCGGATTCCACGGCACGGCCATGAGCGCGTCCACCAGCCTGATGGTCCCCGAGCGCCTCCTCACCCGGATCCAGGGACTGAACCAGATGCTGCAGGGTGGTTCGGCCATCGTGGCCGCGCCGCTGGGCGCGCTGGCCCTGGAGCTGCTGCCCATGTACGGCGTGATCGCCATCGACCTGTTCACCGCCGCCTGCGCCATCGGCCCGCTGCTTCTCATCGCCATTCCCCAACCTCCCCGCGCGGCCGACCCGCACGCCCGACCCGCCGACAGCTGGCGCGAACTGCGCGAGGGCCTGGCCTGGCTGCTCCCGCGCCGCGGCCTGCTGCTATTGATGGGCCTGGCCGCCCTGATCAACCTGCTGCTGGTGCCGGCCTTCAGCCTGCTGCCGCTCTTCGTGCGGGAGGAACTGCGGGGCGGCGCGCCGCTGCTGGCCGCGCTGGAGTCCGCCGCCGGCGCGGGGTCCGTGGCCGGGGGCCTGCTCTTGGCGGTCTGGGGAGGATTCCGCCGGCGGATCTGGACCGTGCAGGGCGGCATGCTGCTGACAGGTCTGGGGGTCCTGCTGTTCGGACTGACGCCATCCGGGCTCACGGTCTGGGCGCTGTCCTGCCTGCTGCTGGTCACCGTCGCCGCCGGACTCTGCAACGGCGCGCTGCTGGCCATCCTGCAGAGCCGGGTGGATCCCGCCCTCCAGGGTCGCGTCTTCAGCCTGCTGGGCAGTCTGTCCCAGGGCGCCGCACCCCTGGGATTGGCCCTGGCCGGCCCGGCCGCGGATCTCGCCGGCCTGCGCCCGATCTTTGTGACCGGCGGACTGGTCTGCGCGCTGTGCGGCGTGGGCGGCCTGCTGAGTCCCGCCCTGCGACAGGTGGAGGATTCCCTTCCTTCCGCCGCCTGAAGCGGTTTTTGCTTTCACACACATCCCCCTCCCCGCCGGCGTGCCTACATTGCCCGCACACACGGCGACAACACACATCAGCATCGAAGGGGGACCCCCATGCGCAAGCTCGTGGTCTGCTGCGACGGCACCTGGAACACGCCCGATCAGGACGAGGGCGGAGTGCCGGTGCCCACCAACGTGGTGCGGCTCTCCAACGCCCTGGCCCGCCAGGACGAGGAAGGCAACGCCCAACTGCTCTACTACCACCCCGGCGTGGGCACCGAGGGCTCCTGGTGGGAGAAAACCAAGGGCGGCAGCGTCGGGCAGGGCCTGGACCAGAACATCATCAGCGCCTGGCGCTGGCTCTGCCGCACCTGGCAACCGGAGGACCGCCTGCACCTCTTCGGCTTCAGCCGGGGCGCCTTCACCGTGCGCAGCCTGGCCACGGTGCTGACCACCTGCGGGCTGCCCAAGCTGCGCGAGCTGCCCGACGAGGCCCAGTGGAACCTGCTGGAGTCGGCCTTCCAGCTCGGCTACCGCGAGCGCAAACCCGTCGCGGCCTGGGCCGGTGCGACGGTGTTCCAACTGGCCCCGGCGGACGTGCGCATCCACTTCCTCGGCGTCTGGGACACCGTCGGAGCGCTGGGCATCCCGGACAACCTGGCCATCCTCAACCTGCTGGACAACCACAAGCGCCACGCCTTCCACGACACCAACCTGAGCGACAAGGTCCTGCAGGCCCGCCACGCGGTGGCGCTGGACGAGGAGCGGGCCTCGTTCTCCCCCACGCTCTGGGTGGCCCCCGGGCGCGAAGCGGAGGTCAAGCAGGTCTGGTTTCCCGGCGTGCATTGCGACGTGGGCGGCGGCTACGAGCAGACCGGCCTGTCCGACGGCGCGCTGAGCTGGATGATCGAGGAGGCGCGGGCCCAGGGCCTGGCTTTCCGGCCGGACATGCTGCGGCAGATCCACCCCAACCACCAGGATGTGCTGCACGATTCCGGCGGCGGCCTGTTCAAGCTGCTGCGCACCCAGCCCCGGAGCATTCCCCGGCTGGACGCCCCGGGCGGCGCGGACCTGCACGAATCGGCCCGGCGGCGTCTGGCGGAGCCGCCCATCTTCCAGGCGCCCTACCGGCGGACCGTGGCTCTGGCGCCCGGCGAGAACCACCGCCAGGAGGTGTACGCCCGCGAGCGCTGGAACGAGACCGGCCTCTGGCTGGAGGCCGGCGTGGCCTACGAGTTCCGCGCCACGGGCGAGTGGACCGACCGCAAGGTGGCCTGCGGTCCAGGCGGCACCAAGGACGGCAAGT
Source organism: Candidatus Delongbacteria bacterium (assembly GCA_041675285.1). Lineage (NCBI taxonomy): Bacteria > Candidatus Delongiibacteriota > Candidatus Delongbacteria bacterium. The sequence continues at coordinate 31,093 of JBAYTZ010000004.1, read as the reverse complement.
TCGACAAGGGTGAGTTGCTGCACGCGGCAGCCGGGCTCTGGGGCCGTTTCGAGCAGTTGGTAAAGAAGGCGGCCAAGAACGAGGAGGCGGACTTCTGGGGCACGCGCCGCGCGGAGGACCTGCCCTGGATGGCCCTGGTGGGCGTGGTGGCCAATGGCGGCAACCCCTCCAGCGACGGCACGCCCGCCCCGCACGAGAGCTTCCTGATCGGGGAGAGCGTGCGCCACGTGCCCGGGGAGTCGGGCTATCTGTTCTGCTACGCCAACGACGCCTGGAATTTCTACCAGAACAACCGGGGCAGTGTCAGGCTGACGGTCACGCGCGGCGCCTGAACCGCGGAATGCCCCCGCTGGGAGCGCGGCTCCGGCCCCGCTTTTCCTACTTTGCGCCGCGGCACGGGCACGCTGCCGTTGTTGTGTCGCGCCGGAGGTGAAGATGAGTCCACGGCCCCGTCCGTCCTTGCTGTGCGCCCTGCTGGTCCTGCTGCTGGCGGCCTGCCACCCGCAGACCGGCAAGGGCTCCAACCCGGGAGATCCGGTCATGAGCCAGAATCCGACCCAGGCGGAGCTCAAGGCTCGCCTGACGCCCGAGCAGTACCGGGTGACCCAGGAGCGCGGCACGGAAGCGCCCTACACGGGCGAGTTCTGGAACCACCACGAGGACGGCCGCTACACGTGCGTCGTGTGCGGGGCCCTGTTGTTCACCTCGGCGAGCAAGTTCGACAGCGGCTGCGGCTGGCCCAGCTTCTTCACGGCGGAGAACCAGCAGGTCCGCACCCAGCCGGACACCAGCCACGGCATGCAGCGCACGGAGATCGTCTGCGCCTCCTGCGGCGCGCACCTGGGACACGTGTTCGACGACGGACCCCAGCCCACGGGTCTGCGTTACTGCGTCAATTCCGCCTCGCTGGACTTCGAGAAGAAGTGACCCACAGCGCCGGCGCCGCCGGCAAGGAGCCCATCATGAAGCGATCCCTGTGCGGGCTGGCCCTCCTGCTGGCCGCCGCCCTCCAGCCGGTGCTGGCCGGCAGTTCCATCACCATCTACAGCGACGGCTTCGGCCTGATCAGCGAGGAGCGCGAACTGCAGCTGAAGAAGGGACGCCAGGACTGGATCTTCGACGGCGTCAGCCGCCAGATCGAGCCCGCCAGCGTGCTCTTCCACTGCGACGGGGTCCGCCTGCTGGAGCAGAACTTCGAGTACGACCTGGTGGACGAGGAGACCCTGCTGCGCCGCTACTTGGGCATGGAGATCGACGTGCAGCTCAAGGAGGGCGAGTGGCTGCGCGGCACGCTGCTCTCCGGCGGACTGGGGTTGATCCTGCAGACCGAGCAGGGCGTGACCAGCCTGCGGCCCGACGCGCTGGTGGCCGTGCGCTATCCCAAGCTGCCCGACGGTCTGCGGCTGAAGCCCGCCCTGCGCTGGGAGCTGGAGGCCCAGGCCGCCGGCGCGCGCAAGGCCACCATCAGCTACCTGAGCGGCGGCCTCAACTGGAACGCCGAGTACGTCTGCCTGCTGGCCGAGGACGACAATTCCATGGAGATGGCCTCCTGGGTCAATCTCAGCAACCAGACCGGCCTGACCTGGGAGGACGCCGGCCTGCAACTGGTGGCCGGCTCCGTGCACCGGGTCCAGGCGCCGCAGAACTACCTGGCCAAGGCGCCGCGCATGGCCATGGCCATGGAGGCGGACGCGGCGGGCGGCTTCCAGGAGGAGAGCTTCTTCGAGTACCACCTCTACACGCTGGAGCGCCCGGCCACGATCAAGGACCGCCAGGACAAGCAGGTGGCGCTCTTTGACCCCAAGCGTGTCACGCTGGCCAAGCGCTACCTGGCGGACGGCACCCGCGGCCAGGACGTGCAGGTGGAGCTGGAGTTCGTCAACAGCAAGGAGAAGGGTCCGGGGCTGCCCCTGCCCGAGGGCACCGTGCGCCTCTACAAGCTGGACAGCCGGGGCCGCAAGCAGATGGTGGGCGAGGATCGCATCCGGCACACGCCGGTGGATGAAAAGGTGAAGCTGAATGCCGGCAAGGCCTTCGACCTGGTGGCCGAGCGCAAGGTGCTGGACGAGAAGCACAGCGGGCGGAGCGTGGAGCGGGAAGTGGAGCTGACCTTGAAGAACCGCAAGGCCAAGGAGTCCGTGACCCTCACGGTGCGCGAACCCATGTGGGGCGACTGGACCATCCTGCAGAGCGACTTCAAGGGTGAGAAGACGGACGCGAACACCTGGGAGCTGCTGGTGCCGCTCAAGGCCGGCGAGACGCGCACGGTGCGCTACCGGGTCCGGCACAATTCCTGAGCCGCGGGCGGCCGGGCTCGGCGCACGCTGGCTTCATGGACGATTGTGGATGTTATGAGCTGCGCTAAAGAGGGCGAACTGGACGAAACCCGGCCGGGGCCGGTTCAGGCGGCCTGACGCTGCGCTTCCGGCGCAGTTTGGGCCTTGCGCATGTAGCGCTCGCGGTTGGCCAGCACCTGCCGGAGCAGGTCGTCGGCGTTGGCCCGGATTTCGGCCACGCGGGCCTCACCCAGAACTTGAATGGCATCTTGCATCGCAGGCATGCGTCCCCCTTCGAGGTCCGAATCGTGATCGTTGCTGCTGGTTTGTCCACCGGATTTTGCTGAAAGCGGCCCGAGGATATCATCCTGGCGCGTGCCACGCAAGCTCTTTCTTCAACCGACATGATTTTCTCAAAGCTGACGTAGCTTTGCAGAATTGAATGTTCACCTTCTAAGTCCGCTCCAGCAGTGGAGTTAGAGCCTATTCGCGAATTTGCATAGAGCGCGAGTTCTGAACTCATGACCGACGGCCCCTCTTCAGCCCAGCCCCGCCCGGAGAGCCCGTCGCCGGCGGTCTCCCGTATTTCACCTCAACCAATCAATGATCTTCTGAACCAGGAACTGACCTGGCTCAAGGGTGTCGGGCCGCGCAAGGCGGAAGTTCTGGCCCGCCACGGTCTGCACACCGTCCACGACCTGCTGCAGTTCTACCCGCGCCGCTACCTCGACCGCACCTCCGTCACGCGCATCGCCGACTTCCACGCCGAGCTGGGCGAGATCACCGTCGTGGGCCGCATCCTGCAGACCCAGGTCAAGGGCTTCGCCCGCGGCCAGCGCTTCGAGGCCGAACTGCTGGACGGCTCCGGCCGCATGACCCTGGTCTGGTTCAACCGCGTGGCCTGGGTGCAGAAATTCCTGCGCGCCGGAGACGTGATCGCCGCCAGCGGCAAGCCCGGCTTCTATCGCGGCTGGCAGTTCCAGCACCCCGCCGTGGAGAAACTGGCCTTCGAGGAGACCGAGACCGACCCCGATGCCCCCTCCAGTGCGCCGGAGGATCTGCAGTACCAGGGTCAGGTGGTGCCCATCTACCCGGGCAGCGAGGAATTGCGCCGCGCCTGGCTGGACAGCCGCGCCCTCTCGCGCATCCTGCGCGGCCTCTTCCAGCGCCACCGGATCGAAGTTGCGGACCCCCTGCCCGCCGGGCTGAAACAGCGCTTCGGGCTGGTGGATCTCTCGCAGGCCCTGCGCGACGTGCACACGGGCCAGACCCTGCAGGAGGTGGAGCTGGCCCGCCACCGGCTGAAGTTCGACGAGTTCTTCTGGCTGGAGCTGATGCTGGCCTGGCGCAAGGCCACCACGGCCCGCGCGGTCAAGGGCCTGCAGTTCCCGGCGGATCACGGTCTGGTGGAGCGCCTGCTGGCTTCGCTGCCCTTCCAGCTGACGGGCGGACAGCGCCGGGCCGTGGACGAGATCTTCCGCGACATGCGCTCGCCCCATCCCATGAACCGTCTGCTCCAGGGCGACGTAGGTTGCGGCAAGACGCTGGTGGCGCTCTGCGCCATGCTGCTCTGCGTGGACAACGGCTGTCAGGCGGCCCTGATGGCGCCCACGGAGATCCTGGCCGAGCAGCACGCCCGCACGCTGATCCGCCTGGCCGAGCCGCTGGGTCTGCGGGTCACGCTGCTGACGGGTTCGCGCAACGCGGCCAGCCGGCGCCAGGCCCTGCAGGAAACGGTCTCCGGCTGGGCGCAGATCGTGGTGGGCACCCACGCGCTGATCCAGGAGGGCGTGGAATTCGCCCGGCTGGGACTGGCGATCATCGACGAGCAGCACCGCTTCGGCGTGGAGCAGCGCGCCAAACTGCGCCGCAAGGCCCCCGTGCTGGACACGCTGGTGATGACCGCCACGCCCATTCCGCGCACCCTGGCCATCGTGGGTTACGGCGACATGGACATCTCCGTGATCCGCGAGCTGCCGCCGGGCCGGCAGCCCATCACCACCGTCTGGCGGCGCGACAACAAGCGCGCGGAGATCTTCGGCTTCGTGCGCGACAAGGTCCTGGCGGGCGCCCAGGCCTACGTGGTCTATCCGCTGGTGGAAGAATCCGAGAAGCTTGAGGACGTGAAGGCGGCGGAGAAGAATTTCGCCGAGTTGGGCGCGGGCTGGCTGGCGGGCTGCCGGATGGGCCTGCTGCACGGCCGGATGAAGGCCCCCGAGAAGGAGGCCGTCATGCGCGACTTCCTGGCCGGCCGGCTGCAGGTGCTGATCGCCACCACCGTGATCGAGGTGGGCGTGGACAATCCGCGCGCCACGCTGATGGTCGTGGAGCAGGCCGAGCGTTTCGGCCTGGCCCAGCTCCACCAGCTGCGCGGCCGCGTGGGCCGCGGCACGGGCAAGTCCTGGTGCGTGCTGGTGGCCGGTCCGCAGCTCAGCGACGAGGGCCGGTCGCGGCTGGAGACCATGGCCGCCACCCAGGACGGCTTCGAGATCGCCGAGGCCGACCTGCGCATGCGCGGCACGGGGGATTTCTTCGGCACGCGCCAGAGCGGGCTGCCCGAGTTTCGCATCGCGGACATCCTGCGTGACACGGAGCTGCTGGTGGTGGCCCGCGACGCCGCCTTCCAGCTGCTGGAGGACGACCCGGGCCTGAAGGGCGAGCCCGCGCTGCGCGAGCACCTGCTGACCACCTACGCCGACCGCCTGTCCCGGGTGGAGGACTGATGCCCCGCCGCTGGGAGAATCCGCTGCTGCCCCTGCTGGCCGACGTGGCCCTGCCGCTGCCGCTGCCCAAACTCTACAGCTACGCCGTGCCGCCCGAGTTCGAAGGCGCGCTGGGACCCGGCTCCCGCGTGCTGGTGCCGCTGGGCGGTCAGCAGCTCATCGGCTACGTCACCGCCGTGGAGCGGCGCGAACCGCCGCGCGGACTGAAGCGCGTGCTGGACCTGATCGACGAGGAGCCGCTGCTGGACGAGGGCCTGATCCGCTTCTGCGAGCGGCTGGCCGTCCACTACGTCTGTTCGCCCGGGGAAGTGCTCAAGGCCGCGCTGCCGCCGGGGATCAACGGCAGCGTGCAGTGCTGGTTCGAGGAGCAGCCCGACGTGGCCCTGCGCAAACCGCTGCGGCTCTCGGACCGCCGCGTGGCCATCCTGCGGCTGGTGCGCCAGCGCGGCACGGTCAGCCGGGCCTGGCTGGGCCACGAACTGCAGGGTTCGCTGGCCCACGACCTCAACCAATTGGTGGAGTCGGGCTTCCTGCTGCGTCGGGATTCCCTGGAAGGCGAGCGCCGCCGCGGCGCCATGCGGCGCATGCTGCTGCCCGCCCAGTCGGCGGGTACGCCCGAGTTCCGCGCCGAGCTGGCGGCCCGCGAGAAGCGCGCCCCGCGCCAGGCGGCCCTGCTGCGGCTGCTGGCGGACAGCGGTCGGCTGGAACGCGCGGAGGTGCTGGCCCAGGGCTGGTCCGCGGCGCTGATCCGCACGCTGCTGCAGGCCGGCGCCCTGCGCGAGGAGCTGGAGCCCGAGATTCCGGCCACGGAGTACGACCTGGACGCCAGCGTGCTGGGCCTGACCCTCACCGCCGACCAGGCCGTGGTGGTGGCGGCCGTGGCCACCGCCCTGCCCGGCCCGGGCAAGCGTCCCGGCCGCTTCCAGCCCTTTCTGCTGCGCGGCGTCACGGGCAGCGGCAAGACCCAGGTCTACCTGGAACTGGCGCGCCTGGCGCGGGCCGCGGGCTGCGGCGTGCTGGTGCTGGTGCCCGAGATTGCCCTCACGCCGCAGATCGTCGCGCGCTTCCAGGGCTACCTGGGCCAGTCCGTGGCCGTCATCCACAGCCAGCTCTCCGGGCCCCAGCGTTTCGCCATCTGGCGCTCGCTGAAAAGCGGCGCCGTGCGCGTGGTGATCGGCGCGCGCAGCGCGCTGTTCGCGCCTGTCCAGCGGCTGGGGTTGATCGTGGTGGACGAGGAGCACGAGAGCTCCTTCAAGCAGGCCGAACCCGCCCCGCGCTACCACGCCCGCGACGCCGCCGTGCTGCGGGCCCAGCAGCTGGGCATTCCCGTTCTGCTGGGCAGCGCCACGCCTTCGCTGGAGTCCTGGCGGAATGCGCGCCAGGGCCGCTACCAACTGCTGGAACTGCCGCAGCGGGTGGGCGGCCGCCCGCTGCCCGAAGTCCAGCTGGTGGACATGCGCGCCGAGCGCGAGGAACTGGCCGGCCGTGGCGAGACGGCGCGCAATTTCAGCAAGGCGCTGATCGCGGCGCTGCTGGAGACCCACGGCGCCGGCCGGCAGGCCATCCTGCTGCAAAACCGCCGCGGCCATTCGCCCTGGTTGCAGTGCCCGGCCTGCGGCGACGTGCTGCAGTGCCCGCGCTGCGACGTCTCGCTGGTCTGGCACCGCAGCACGGGCCTCTGCCACTGTCACCTCTGCGGAGTGGAGATCCAGCCGCCGCCGCTCTGCCCGGCCTGCAAGGGCGCCAAGCTCAGCTACTGGGGCGCCGGCACGCAGAAGATCGAGGAGGAACTGGCCAGCATCCTGCCCGACGCACGCCTCTTGCGGATGGATCGCGACACCACCCAGCAGCGCGGCGCCTACGTGCGCATGGTGCGCGACTTCAACGCGGGCCAGTACGACATCCTGCTGGGCACTCAAGGCGTGGCCAAGGGCCTGGACTTCGCCCGCGTCACGCTGGCCGGGATCATCCAGGCGGACACGGAGCTGAACCTGCAGGACTTCCGCGCCCGGGAGTGGGGCTACCAGCTGGTCAGCCAGCTGGCCGGCCGGGCGGGCCGCGGCGACCAGCCGGGCCGGGTCATCGTGCAGTCGCTGGATCCCTCCCACCCGGTGCTGCTCCAAGCAGCCCAACATGACTACCTTGCCTTCGCTGAGGCTGAGCTGGAGGTCCGCCATCACGCGGGATACCCTCCCTTCACGCGGCTCTGCCGATTGCTGGTCAAGTCCACGGATGAAACGCTGGCCGAGCGCGCCTGCCGTCGGTTGTACGACGAGGTGCCGCGTCCGGCCGGGGTCGTGGCCTTGAATCCCGGACCGGCGCCTGTCCGCATGGTGCGGCGCGAATTCCGTCATCACCTGCTGCTGAAGTCCCGTCGCTCGGAGGATCCCGGCGGCCGGCTGCTGCGTCAGGCGGCGGAAGCCTGCCGGGACTACTTCCACAAACGGCTGAAGGAGCGTGACGTGAGTTTGATCATCGATATCGATCCCCAGGGCGTGATGTGAGGGCGCCCAGCATCCCCTTCCTATTCCTGCTGCTCTGGAGCCTGGCGGGCGCGCCTCTGTGGGCGGCGCCGAGCGTGCCCCCCAGCATGCTGGACGGGCTGACGCCGGCGGTGGCCGCCGGCTACGAAAGCCTGGACCTGGGCGACTTCCATCTCTTCTTCCATCGAGGCGACGGCACCTATGCCCGGCATGTGGCCAACGTGGTGCAGAGCAGCCAGCTCCGGCTGGCCGACGAACTGGACATGCGATCCTTCCACGGCAGCCAGATCGTGGTGGCCTGGGATCCCCAGCACTTCTATCGCCTGGCGGGCAGCGGGACGCCCCACTGGGCCGGCGCGGTGGCGAACGCCGAGCAGCGGCGCATCGTGCTGAAGAGCCCGCGCTGGGGCGACGCCCGGGACGACGCCGGCGCCACCATCCGCCACGAGATGACCCATCTGGCCGTGGGCCGGCTGCGCCGCGGCCAGTGGATCCCGGTCTGGCTCGAGGAGGGACTGGCCGTGCGGCTCTCGGGCCTGCCGCTGGGGACCAATCCCGACGGCGGGCAGATGAGCCTCTCCAAGGCGCTCAGCACCGGCTCCCTGCCGGCGCTGGACAAGCTGGAGGACCTGAATTCCTACGGCAGCCTGGGTGCGGAACTCGCCTACCAGCAGGCGGAAAGCGCCGTGGATTTCTTTCTGGAACGCCACGGGCGGGTGGCCCTGGTGCAGCTCCTGACCAAGGTGGGCCGCGGCGTGGGCTTCGAGGAGGCCTTCGACCAGGCTACGGGCGGCGGCTTCTACCGCTTTGAGAGCGAGTGGCGCGCCTGGCTGAAGGCCAAACGCGGCCTCTACTTCCTGGTGGACATCTCCAGCTGGATCTGGGGGGGCATCATCCTGCTGGCCGGCCTGACCTGGTGGATCCGTCGGCAGCGCGCCCGTCGGGTCCTCCAGCGCTGGCGAAGTGAAGAGGAGGAAGAGGACGATGATTTTCTGACTTGACCCGAATTAGGTTCGACAAATACTGATTAGACATCGAGTTTGATTCGCCTCTCCGCTCCAGAGCCCGCGCCGGACCACGCGGGCTCTGGGCTCTCCACCGACCGGCTACGGCCCTGCGCTACGACGCTTTTTCCCGCCTGAGCGACTATTCGGTCAGTGATCCTTTTGTTCAACAACAAGATCATCCTCTGCACAACCGTGCAATCTGCGGAAAAATTTCTCTGCCGAACCGGGAAAATTCCCTTGATCCCCCTTGCATCTTAGCTTTGCTCCCGCTAGATTTGCCCTCGAATTAGCAATCAAACCCACCTCCTTCTGCGAAGCCGAAAACAAATGGTGTCACGCGATACGCGTGTCCGCTTGGTCCAATTAGCAGGACCGGTGGAGCCGTGTCGCAAATCAAGAAGGGGGCTTCACAATGAAGCGTTTCGTCACGTTGCTTACGGTCTCGATCACGATGGCGGGCTTGGCCTTCGCGGGTCATCCCGTGGTTGAACCCGAGGTCGAGGGTGGGGTTGGTTTCCCGTTCCACCCCGGTGCCTACATCACGTCTTCCCTGAACGCGGACTTCGTCTGGAACGAGTGCTTCTGCATGCCGGCCGATCCGCAGAACCCGAACTACACCGAGTTCCCGGCCATCGGCGACCCCGCCGTGGTGCAGAACTACCACGTCCTGCGGCTGACGGGCATGGGCAATGTCCCGACCTACCTGCAGAGCCCGGCCAGCTACAGCTATGACGGCTTGGTGCTGGACATGACCTTCTACTTCGCCGCCAGCGAGTGCGCGGACGCCCTGGGCTACTACATCACCCCGACGGCCCTCACGGCCGCCCCCGCGGGCGAAGTCCTGGCTTCCGGCCTGTCCTTCATTATCGACCGCACGGGTTCCACCTCCTCCATCGAGGTGTACGATGACGGCGCCCTGGTGACCAGCGCCGTGCTGCCCGTCTATGACAGCAACTTCCACCTGCTGCGCGTCCGCTACGACGAGCTGAACCAGAAGGTCCGCATCGACCTGTTCGAGATGCTGAGCGAAGTGAACGTGCTGCCCTGGACCACGGTCAGCGGCCCGTCCTCCGGTTATGTGGGCTTCGGCGGCTTCGCCGATCAGGGTTGCTTCCAGTACATCGACGACATCTGCCTCTACGTGACCGACGACAACGGCTACGAAGTGAGCAGCCCCGATGCGCCGGTGGCCTACACCCTGGCCCAGAATTTCCCGAACCCCTTCAACCCGACCACCACGATTTCCTTCACCATGCCCGAGACGGGCGCGGCGAGCCTGAAGGTCTTCGACCTGGCCGGTCGTGAAGTCGCCACGCTGGTCAACGGCCTGATGGCCCGCGGCGAGCAGAACGTGGTCTTCGACGCCTCCAACCTGAACTCGGGCGTGTACTTCTACACCTTCGAGACGGCTGGTGTCAGCGAGACCCGCAAGATGGTCCTGATCAAGTAATTCCCGATCGATCGGAACCGGGCCTCCTGCGGGAGGCCCGGTTTTTTTTCACCTTGTCCCCACAAGCGTGAAGGGCCTTCGGGTCCAGCCTCCCCCGACTATCCCCAACGTACTCGCGCCCGGCCCCTGTTTACAGGCGTCGGGCTTTTTCATGGCGGGCGTTGTCGTCGATTGGGGCGTGCGCGCTCAGATCAGCCGGGCAACCCGGAACTCCAGGCCGCCTTCCACCTCGGATTCGGGCAGCTTGCCCTGACTCCAGAGGACGCGGTCCCGGGCCACGCGGAACAGGCGCTCCAGATCGGCGCGGACTTCGGCGCCGTCCAGCACCCCCAGGGCGCGGGCGATGGCTTCCAGGGTGGACAGCTGATGGGGATGGGGCGCGCTCCGCAGCCGGTACTCGGATGGAGTCTCGAAGGGCAGGCAGACGCGCGGAATGTCGCGCAACTCAGGCTGGCGCAGGGGGATCTTGCGGGCCAGGTTCCAGGTGCCGTCAGGAACGAACAGGGTCACCGGCCGCTCATCCGCCGCCGCGCAGGCGGCGTCCAGCGGCAGGGCGTCGGCCGAGGGATAGAGCAGCAGGGGCCGACGGGCGGGATCCAGCAAATCGCTCAGGTCCAGCGGCTGATCCCGCCGGCCGCGCAGCCGGATCTCCAGGTTGTCCAGGGCCGCCAGCGCCAGGCGGCCGGTGTTGCTTTGCCGCTTGACCTCGAGGTGGTGGATCACCAGCACCAGCTTGGTGCGCAGGGTTCGGCGCGGCACCAACCCACACACGCACAAATCCGCCAGCATGCGGCACTGCGGGCAACTCAGCCCGACGTTGAGTGCCTGCCGACGCAGCCGCCGGGGCCGCCCGGGCCCTTCATTGCCGATCGTAACGCTGCACCTCCGGCGTCACCACCGTCAACTCCACGCCGGCAGCACGGAAGATCTCCCGCGAATCCTGCGCGGCATGGTACATGCGCTCCGCCACCACGCGCGTGATCCCCACGCTGACGATGAGCATGGCGCACGTGCGGCAGGGCTCCATGGTGCAGTAGAGGGTGGCGCCGTCCAGCGCCGTGCCGTGGCGGGCCGCCTGGCAGATGGCGTTCTGCTCGGCGTGGATGGTGCGCACGCAGTGCTGGCTGACCTGGCCCTCTTCGTCCATCACGGTCTTCAGCAGATGGCCGGCCTCGTCGCAATGAGGGCTGCCCGGCGGCGAGCCCACGTAGCCCGTGCAGATGATGCGCTTGTCGCGGACGATCAGGCAGCCGCTCATCCCTCGGTCGCAGGTGGCCCGCTTGGCCACTTCGCGCACCAGGCCCAGGAAATACTCGTCCCAGCTGGGGCGCACGCTTACACCTGCGCCAGGCTGCGGGACACGATCTCATAGGCGTTGGGCGAGAGCTTCTCCGCCGCGGCGGCCCGCTCCAGCTGCGCCTTCAACTGGGCGCCCCGCTGCGGTTCGAAGCGCCGCCAGGACATCAGCGGCCGCACCATGGCGGCGCCCATGTGCGAGTTCAGGGCGTCCACCTCCAGCAGGCGATCCGTGAAGAAGGCATAGGCCCGGCCGTCCTGTTCGTGGAAGCGGGTGGGATTGTTGACGGCGAAGGCCATCAGCAGGGCGCGCACCTTGTTGGGGTTGCGCAGATCGAAGGCCGGATGCCCCAGCAGCTCCTGGATCTGCTCCAGGGTGTCCTCCCGCCGCGAGACGGCCTGGACGCTGAACCAGGAATTCATCACCACCGGATTGCTCCCCCAGCGGCGGGCGAAATCCTGCAGGGCCTCCTGGCGTTCCGGCGCGGTGGTGTGGGTCAGGGCCGCCAGCGCGGCCATGGCGTCCGTCATGCAACCGGCCTGCTGGTACTGGCGCAGAGCCAGCTGGGCGGGCTCGGAGTCCGCCAATTCGGAGAGCATGATCAGGCAGAGATTCTTCAAGGCCCGCATGCCCACATCCCGCGGGGCGCGGGCATAAGGCCGGGACTCCAGTTCCCGACTGTAGCGGCTGTAGAGGGCGTGCAGGTCGTCCCGGCAAGTGCGCGCCAGGGTCTGGCGGTGCAGTTCCAAGGACTGCAGCAGCAGCTCCACGGGCACCACGTCCAGCTCCTGCTCCAGCACGGCGTACCCGGGCAGCGCCAGTGCCAGCGCGATGAAGGCCGGATCCTGATCGGCGTCGGCCAGCGTGCTCCGCCAAGCCTGGACCATGTCTGGGCTCACCGAGGCGGGCCGCCGCTGACGCAGATTCTCCACGCACTGCAGCAGGGACGACAGATAGAGGCGCTGGCCGGCTTCCCAGCGGGCGAAGGGATTGCGGTCATGGGCCAGCAAGAAGCCCAGTTCGCGTTCGTCCTGTTCGCGCTCCAGCCGAATCGGCGCGCTGAAATTGCGCAACAGCGAGAGGTGCGGGCGGGCATCCAGACCCGTGAAGGTGAAAGTCTGTCGCTGTTCGCGCAGCTCCAGCAGACGATTGCCCGCCTGGCCGGCGCTTTCGCCCCGCAGCTGCACGGGCAGCTCGCGGCCCTGTTCGTCCAGCAGGCCCACCACGATCGGAATGTGCAGGGGGCCCAGCACTTCACCCGACCAGCCGGGCACCGTCTGCTCCAGCTGCAGCCGCAGTTCGCCCGCCGCGGCGTCCCAGTACTCGCTCACCTGGACCCGGGGCGTGCCCATCTGGCGATACCAGCGCCGGAACTGCGTCAGGTCCACGCCGCTGCCGGCCTCCAGGGCGGCCACGAAATCCTCCGTGGTCACCGCCTGCCCGTCGTGGCGCTGGAAGTAGGTGTCCGTACCCTTGCGGTAGGCCTCCGCGCCCAGCAGGGTGTGCAGCATGCGGATGATCTCCGCGCCCTTTTCGTAAACCGTGGCCGTGTAGAAGTTGTCGATCTTCTGGTAGCTCACCGGCTGGATCGCGTGAGCCATCGGGCTGGCGTCCTCGGGGAACTGCCGCGAGCGCAGCGTCTGCACGTCCTTGATCCGGCAGACGGCGCGTGAGCCCAAGTCGGCCGAGAACTCCTGATCCCGGAACACGGTCAAGCCTTCCTTGAGCGTGATCTGGAACCAGTCGCGGCAGGTGATCCGGTTGCCCGTCCAATTGTGGAAGTACTCGTGGGCCACGACGCTCGCGATGCGGGCGAACTCGTCGTCCGTGGTGGCTTCGGGTTGGGCCAGCACCAGGGCGGCGTTGAAAATGTTGAGACCCTTGTTCTCCATGGCGCCCATGTTGAAGGCGTCCACGGCCACGATCATGAAGATGTCCAGATCGTACTCGCGACCATAGGCCCGCTCGTCCCAGGCCATCGCGTGCTTGAGGGATTCCATGGCGAAGCCGCACTTGTGCACGTTGTGCGGCTCCGTGAAGATCCGCAGCGTGACGCTGCGCCCGGTGCAGGTGACAAAGTGGTCCTCGATGAACTCCAGCGGACCGGCCACCATGGCGAAGAGATAACAGGGCTTGGGGAAGGGATCCTGCCAACGGGCCCAGTGCCGCCCGTTCTCCAGCTCGCCCTGGGCCACCAGGTTGCCGTTGGACAAGAGGACCGGGCAGCTCGACTTGTCCGCCTGGATGGTCGTGGAGTACAAGGCCATCACGTCCGGCCGGTCGAGGAAGTAGGTGATGCGGCGGAAGCCCTCGGCCTCGCACTGGGTGCAGTAGATGCCGTCGGATCGGTAGAGCCCGGACAACTCCGTGTTGCCGTCCGGATTGATGCGGGTCAGGATCTCCAGCACGTGCCGATCCTGCAGACCCTCCACCACCAGGCCGCCCTCCTCAAGCCGCCAGCTGCCGGCGGGCGGCACCGCGTCGTCCACCGCCAGACCCACCAGTTCCACGTCCTCGCCCTGCAGGCAGAGGGGGCCGCCGGGGCCCGCGGGGTTCTTGCGCACGGCCAGCCGGGCCCGCACCAGGGTATGGTCGGCCTGCAGATCCAGAACGAGGTCGACGGAGTCCACCAGCCAGGCGCTGGGTTGGTAGTCCTTCAAAAAGGTGGTGTGGGCTTGCCTTGACATTGAATTCCCCTGTATAAATCATCCACCCCATGGCGGTTGAAGTTGATTGGCTCGAACGGGGAAAAAGTAAGCAATTGCGGGGGGGAGCGGGGAGAAAGAAAGCCCGGACTGGAATCCGGGCTGTTCTGCTAGAGTCGGCTGCCTATCCGACGCACCGCACCCGGACTTGCGTCCGGCGCCCACCCGCCCCTGCGGTTGGACAAAGCTAATTCAGCTTTGCATAGGCCAAGCGCGTGCCAAAAATAAACTCCTTACCCATCAACACGGTCAGCGCTGAACCCCCGCCCAATTCTGCGCAGCACTGTGCGGGATCCGTCACCCCATTCTGTTTTACTGGCTTTCCAGCGTGTGATCTGGCGCACACACAGGGGTTAAAAGTGAACGATTCTTCCGCTCCCGGGCAAGTGGTACGTTGAGCCCCGACACGACGCGGATCCGCGCCCGCTGGCGCGCGGTCCGGGGTCTCGAGGGCTAGCGAGGGAGGAGCCATGCTGACCTGGATCTGGTTGGCGCTGGTGGTGGGCAGCGTGGTGGTGGGGGCCTTCACCGGCCGCCTGGATGAAGTCACCAAAGCAGCCTTCGATATGGCGGGAACCGCGGTGACCATCGCCATCTCGCTCATCGGCGTGATGAGCCTGTGGCTGGGCCTGATGCGTGTGGCGGAAAAGGCCGGCTTGATCCAGCTGCTGGCCCGGGCCTTGAAGCCCATCTTCCGCCGCATCTTCCCGGAGATTCCCGACGGCCACCCGGCATTGGGCAGCATCCTGCTCAATGTCAGCGCCTCCTGGCTGGGGTTGGGCAACGCCGCGACGCCGCTGGGCCTCAAGGCCATGGAGCAGTTGCAGGAGCTGAACCCGCTGAAGGACACGGCCAGCAACAGTCAGGTGACCTTCCTGGCCATCAACACGGCCAGCATCACGCTGATCCCGGCCACCATCATCGCCCTGCGCGCCGGCGCGGGCAGCGCCAACCCGGCCGAGATCGTGGGCACCACGTTGATCGCCTCGGGCTGCGCCACGGTGACGGCCATCCTGGGCAGCCGCCTGCTCCAGCGCTTCTTTCCGGCCCGCCGTGCCGGGGAGGTGAACGATGCTTGACGCGCTGCGCCCCGCCATCGACACCTTCTCCTACGCCATGGTGCCCTTCCTCTTCGTGGCCATTCCGGTGCTGGCCGTGGCCCGCAAGGTCCGCCTATACGAGGAATTCGTGGAGGGCGCCAAGGGCGGCTTCGAGACGGCCCTGCGAATCATTCCCTATCTGGTGGCGATCCTGGTGGCCATCGGCATGTTTCGCGCCTCCGGCGCCCTGGACCTGCTGGCCGGCCTGTTGGCCCCCTTGACCGAGCGGATCGGCCTGCCGGCGGAGGTCCTGCCGGTGGCCTTGATGCGTCCGCTCTCGGGCTCCGGCAGCCTGGGTCTGGTGACGGAGCTGATCCAGGTCCACGGGCCGGACTCGCTCATCGGGCGGATCGCCTCCACCATCTACGGCTCCACGGAGACCACCTTCTATGTGCTGGCCGTCTACTTCGGCTCCGTGGGCATCCGACGCACGCGGCACGCGGTGGTGGCCGGTTTGCTGGCAGACTGCGTGGGCATCCTGACCGCGGTCTGGATCTGCCGGGCCATGTTCCTCTAGAAATCGTCAGGCCCGCCTCAGGCCCGCCAGCGTGACAAAAAAGCGCCGGATCCCCGTGGGGAATCCGGCGCTTGCCTGTTCAGCCCAGCATGGTCAGGGTCAGCACCTGGCCTGCCGGGTTTGACGATCAGATCAGTAGACCACGCGCACTTGATAGAAGCGCATGGATCCGGCTTCGTTCAGCTGGAAGCCGGGAACGGGCACTTCGCCCAGCAGGGGCGGATCCACGTCCCAGGGCTGGGTGCCGCCGTACACGCGGTAGGCCAGGGCGCCCGGCTGGGGGCTCCAGTTCAACGTGACCACGCCCCCCGACCAGACGATGCCCAGATCGTTGACCGGCAAGCCGGCCGACACGGGCAGCAGGGCCAGCAGCTTGAAGTCGTCCAGGTACCAGCCCTCGCGCGTGGTGCCCGTGTCCGTGCCGAACAGCCAGCGCAGCTGGACGGTGGTGGTGCCGAAGGGCACGTTGACGTTCAGGCGCGTCCAGTCGGCGCTGCCGCTGAACATCGGCCGGGGCACGCCCAACCAGGCCACCAGGGCCGCGGTAGAGGTGCGGTTGCGCAGGTCGTGCGTGTAGTCGGGGCTGGGCAGGGCGTCCTGCCAGGGACCGCCGTCCAGGCTCAGCTGCAGCACGCCGCCGTCGTAGCAGGAATCCGGATAGGCCCCGGAGGTTTCCGCCGCCAGCCAGCTGCGCACGCTGGCCACGATCTCCGTGGCACCCGCCGGCAGGGTCAGCACCGGGCTGCTGAGCACGCCGCCCGCGTTGTCCGCGTAGTTAGCCGAACCCGTCCCGCCGAACTTCCAGCTCTGGGTGCCCTCATAGGCCCGGGCCGACTCCAGATGCCACTGGTCCGTGAGTCCGCCGCCCCCCTCGTGGGTGAAGGTGCTGGTGCCGTTGAAGCCTTCGGCGAACAGGAGGGTGTAGACCGCGTAACTGGCGACGGACGTGCTGGCGCTGTTGGCGTTCTCCGAGCCGTCCACGGCCGTGATGAAATACTCCACCACGCTGCCGCCGGTCTGACCCGGAATTTGGCCCGACCAGCTGGAGCCGCTCTGGGTCATGGCCACGTTGTTCCAGGCCTGTTCCGGCAGGCGCCAGGCCAGGGTCACGGAGGCCAGGCCGCTGGCGTCGGTGATCTGCGCGCCCACCGTCTGGGGCTGGGCCGCCAGCACCTGATCCAAACTGGCCGGCGTGATGTTGGGGGGATAGGTGTCGTTGAAGCCGGACAGCGCGGCCAGGACGGCCTCGTAAGCGTCCACAAACCCGTGGCCGTAGGCGTTGTCCTCGCCCGCCGGGCCCAGATCCACCGCCGTGTCCATCAGGATCTGCTTGATGGCGTCCACTTCGATGTCCGGGTTGGCCGAGCGCATCAGGGCCACCACGCCAGCCACGTGCGGGCCGGCCATGGACGTGCCGCTCATGGTCGTGTAGCTGCCGTTGTTGTAGCAGCTGTAGGTGTCCACGCCCGGCGCGCTCACTTCAGGCTTCATGGCGAAGGCGCCGCCGCAGCCGGAGGGACCGCGGGAGGAGAAGCTGGCGATAGTGTAAGGCGCGGTGGGGTCGGTGGCGCCCACGGAGAAGCAGTTGTAGGGAGTCAGCGCGCGGTCGCCCGGGCTGCGCAGCGTGGTGGCGCTTGGACCTTCGTTGCCCGCGGACCAGGTGACGCAGACGCCCGCGGCTTCGCAGTTGTCGATGGCCGCCCACCAGCGGCTGTCGCAGTCGAAGTAACCGCTGAAGCCCTCGTTGACGCCCCAGCTGTTCTGCACCACGTCCGGCACATCGTCGATGGTGCCCGGATCGTCGTCCGGATCGGCCATGAACTGGAAGGAGGCGATCACGGCGTTGTCGAAGCCGCCGCCCGTGCTCATGTTGATGCAATTGCTGGCGATCCACTGGGCTCCGGGAGCCACGCCCACTTCCAGGCCCGGAGCGCCGCCCACCATGGTGCCCATGGTGTGCGTGCCGTGGCCGTGGCCGTCGTTGGGCGTCGTGTGGCCCAGGCCGGCGGCGTCCAGCCAGCACTCCGCCGTGGGATGCCCGTTGTTGCCCCGCCAGCGGGAGGAAAGCGCCGCGTGCGTGCCCAGCACGCCCGTGTCGATGCCGCCCACCAGCGCGCCCGAACCCGTGACGCCCAGCTGATTCCAGACTTCCTGGGCGCGAACGGCCAACACCCCGGGCTCCGGCGTGCGCTGGCCGTCGCCAGGCGCGCGCTCCCCCGGCGTGGCGGGCAGGATGGGATCGATCAGCTCCACCAGCAGCTCGGGCTCGACCAGCGCCACGTCGGCCCGGGCGGCCAGTTCGCGCAGCACGCCCAGCGGCGCCTTGACCAGCACCGCGTTGGTGATCCAGTAAGACGTGTAGCCCTGGACTTTGCCCGTACGCCGCAACTGCTCCAGGCTGCGCAGCAGATCCTGCTGGCTGGAGGCGGCCCGCTCCTTCAGGCTGCGCACCACGGCCTCATGCCGGGCGGCGCGCGTGGCCCGCCGGGCGTGCAGGTCGGCGTCCAGGCCCGCGATGTCCGCCTGCTCGCGCAGGGACAGCAGAACCGTCAGCGCTTCGTCGGCGGACCGGCCGGCGGCCAATCTCTCCAGCCCGGCGGAGAACTGTCCCGCCGCGGCGGCTCCGGCCAGGGCCAGAACCAGGCTTCCCAAAGTCAGGCAACGCTTCATGCTGAGTCATCCTTGTCGCTAGAACAGCTTGTGCAGAATTGGTCGCTTTGGCCAGCACGATCGCCCCCCGCCCCGGGCGAGGACAATTCAGGTTCGAGACAGAGCGCTGCCGGAAGGATCACATCCCAAATCGGCAGCACGGCTGGCACGAGTGCTGAACAAGCTCAGGATCCGAGGCCGCAAAGAGCGTGCCCCGGCCCGACGATGAAAAAAGCCCCCCGCGACGGCTCGCGGGGGGCTGGTTGGGAACCGAATGCGGCCCGCTTACTTGGTGAAGCGCGCGCGCTCCGTCTCCGTGACCGGACGGGCCAGCGGATTGCTGTTCACCGTCGCCACGGCCGCCGCGTCGTTGCGGGTCACAACCTGGAACACCTTGGTGCCCGTGGTGACCGGAACGGAGTAGGCCAGGCCCGTGGTGTTGGCCAGGAGGGTGTAGGTGCCGTCCATGGCCGGGGCGGAGTAGACATCGTAACTGGTGGCGCCGGCGACGGCCGTCCAGCTCAGGTTGGCCAGGCTGCCCGCGTAGGCGATGCTCAGCACAACAGGATCCGGATTGGCCGGCAGGGTGCCGGTGATGCAGATGTCGTCCACATGCCAGTACCAGTCATAGAGGTCGATGAACTCGAACATGATCTTGACGTTGGCCTGGCCCGCGGCCCAGCTGGTCAGGTCGTAGTTGTACAGCCCTTCCAGGATGAACTCGGTGCCGCCGCCATCGGTGGAGTGCCACTCGGCGATCAGCTGGGTCCAGGTGGCGCCACCGTCGGTGGAACCGCGCACGTAGGCATCCGACCAGTAACCGGCGTAACCCATCCGCAGATACTGCCAGAAGTCCAGCTGGACCGTGACCTGGCCACTGCAGTCGAAGACCGGACTCACCAGCGCGGCATGGTCTTCCTGG
Source organism: Candidatus Delongbacteria bacterium (assembly GCA_041675285.1). NCBI lineage: Bacteria > Candidatus Delongiibacteriota > Candidatus Delongbacteria bacterium. Next base: position 11,964 of record JBAYTZ010000004.1, on the reverse strand, counting down.
GTGGAGGAACTGTACTGGATGTACGCCGTGTAGCCCTGCGCGCCGTAGGAGGAGGGACCCCACTCGTTGCCGGCGCCGAGGTTGACGGAGGTCCAGTCATCCAGCGTGCCCACTTCGAAGTTCTGGCAATATTCCAGACCCGCGGGGGGCAGGATGGTGAAGGTGTTGATCGCCGTGACCGCGGTGTTGTGCGCCGGGCTGGCGTCCACGGCCGTGATGGTGTAGTCGATCACCGTGCCGATGGGACGGCCGGCCAGGTTGGCCGTGTAGGTCGGGCCACCGGTCATGGCCACGTTGGTCCAGGCGCCGCCGTTGATGCGGTAGGCCAGGGTGACCGAAGTCAGGCCGGCGTTGTCCGTGACGTCCGCGTTGACCACGTAGGGGCCCGTGACGTCCTGGGTGTTCACCAGCGGGGTGTGGACGATGACCGGCAGGCTGGCGTCCACCACCTGGAAGGAATAGGTGGCGGAGGTGCCGACGTTGTGGTTGGCGCTGTTGTCAACGGCCGTGACGTAGTAGTCCACGGTGGTGACGAAGGGCTGGCCGGGGATGTTGGCCGTGTAGTTCGGGCCGCCGCTCATGGCCACGTTGGTCCAGGCGCCGCCGTTCAGCCGGTAGCTGAGGGTGACGGACTGCAGACCGGACGGGTCGGTCACGTTGGCGTTCACCGCGTAGGGACCCACGGTGTTTTCGGTGTTGCCCAGGGCCGTGTGCGTGATGATCGGCGCCGTGTTGTCCACGCCGGAGACGATCATGGTCACCGGAATGGTGATGCTCGGGGTGTCCGCGTCGTTGCAGCTGAAGTTCACCTGGCCCGTGAAGGTGCCGAAGGCGATGTCGGTGGCGTTGTAGCCCACCGAGAAGCTGCCGCTGCCGCTGGGAACCACCGTGCCCGAGGACGGGGTCACGCTCAGCCAGGGCGTCGTGGCGGCGAATTCGATGGCCAGGTTGTTCGTCAGGTAGGCCGTGTTGAAGGCCACTTGCAGACCGTCCGTGCCCGACTCGTTCTCGATGCCCACCGAGCAATTGGTGGCATTGACCACGGTCAGGTACTGGTAGACGATCCGACCGTCGGAGTGCAGGATCATCTGGAAGGTCTGGTAGTCCGAGGTGCCGTAAACCGGAACGCCCGTCCACTGGACGATGAAGCGCGAGTTGGCGCCGTCGGCGTAGTACTGCAGGGAGCCGGCGGAACCCGGATTCAGGTCGCGCATCATGCCGGCCAGCAGGGCGTTGGGATCCGCCGCGTTGGGGATACCCTGGGGAGACAGCGAGTTGCTGGTGCTGGTGAAGCTCAGCCAGCCGTTGGTGCAGACGCGCACCGCGCTGTAATCCACGCCGTAGTAGTTGAAGGTGAAGCCCAGGTTGAAGGGACCGTAGTTGGTGTCGTCGGTGTTGCCGACCACGGTGCCGATGCCGCTGATGTCGAACCAGCTGAAGGCCGGTCCGCCGGGCTCGTTGGAATCCTTCCAGGAGTAGCCGAAGGCGTCCGGGCCACCCGACAGGCGGGCGGCTTCGCCCTGACGCGGGTCGGCCTGGCCCTTGGCCAGCTCAAGGTAGGGCACCGTGGAGGCGGCGCTGAAGGTGCTGACGCTGGCGGTCCAGAGCAGGTCGCCTTCGCCCGTGTTGCTCACGTTCACGATGTCCGAAGCCGTTCCACCGGGGGAGACGGTTTCGCTCAGGCTGAGGGGATTCACCGCGACGTTGGGATACACGGCGTCGGGCGGGATGATCTCGTCCACCCAGGCGCAGTCGCTGCCCGTGTCGACGCTGCTGTCCTTGGAGTAGGTCCAGGTGAAAGTGTGGTTGCCCACGGCGACCGGGTAGGTGGCCTGGGTCCAGTCGATTTCGCCCGACCACGCGTCCTGCTGCACGCCGTCGATGTAGAAGCGCAGGTAGTCGAAGCTGGACTCGGAGGACACCTTGTAGCGGAAGGTGATCGTGCCCGGGCTGGGAACGGCCATCCCCATGTTCATGGTGGAGGTCTGGCTGTGGGTGATCAACCCGCTCTTGGCGGCGTAGGTGCCTTCGTAGACCACGTCGCTGACGATGGTCCAGGGAGCGTTGCCGCCCTGGGTCCAATTGAAGGCGGCGAAGTTGCCCGACTCGAAGCCTTCATAGATCGGCAGGTGGAAGTCCAGCGTCTGCGCGGCGTTGAAGGTGACGGTCTGGCTCTGGCTGCCCACGCCCGGCTTGAAGGCCGTGACGTTGTAGGTGAAGCCCACCGGGATGGAGGTGCTGTAGAAGCCGCTCGCATTGGTGGTGGCGTTGGGCAGGATCACGTTGGTGAAGTCGATGGTGGCACCCGGCACCGGGTTGTTGTCGGCGTCGTAGACGAAGCCGGACAGCACGGCGGAGGGGGCCGGAGTCAGCGCCACGTTCTGGGTGGTGGTGACGTCGGCCACGATGTTCACGGCCTGATTCTGCGCCACGTACCCGAAGGCGGAGTACTGCATGGTGTAGGGGCCTTCGGCCATCATCATGCTGTAGGCGCCGGAGGCGTTGGTGCTGGAGATCTGGGGACCGGCGGTGTTGCTCACGCTGGCGCCCTCGATGGGCAGACCCGAGCTGGAGCTGGTCACCGTGCCGGCCAGCGTGCCGTAGCCTTCCATCACGGCGATCACGGCCGCGTAGGCGTCGATGTGGCCGTGGCCGTAGGTGTTGTCTTCAACCCCACCGGCGGTGTCCATCAGGATCTGCTTGATGGTGTTCACGTCCACGTTTGGGTTGGCCGAACGCATCAGGGCCACCACGCCGGCCACGTGCGGGCCGGCCATGGACGTGCCGCTCATGGTCGTGAAGCCGCCGCCCGGATAGGTGCTGTAGGTGTCCACGCCCGGCGCGGACACTTCCGGCTTGATGGGATAGGGCGCGGGCGAGCACGTGGAGGGCCCGCGGGAAGAGAAGCTGGCGATCACGTTCCCGTTGACGGGATCCGTCGCGCCCACGGAGAAGCAGCTGTAGGGGGTGACGCAGCGGTCGCCCGGGCTGCGCAGGGTGCCGGCGCCCGGACCCTCGTTGCCCGCCGAGAACGTCACGCAGACGCCCGAGGCTTCGCAGTTGTCGATGGCGGCCCACCAACGGCTGTCGCAATCGACATAACCGCTGAAGTTCTCGTTGACGCCCCAGCTGTTCTGCACCACGTCGGGCACGTCGTCCAGGGTGGCCGGATTGCCGTCCGGATCCGCCATGAACTGGAAGGAGGCGATCACGGCGTTGTCGAACACGGAGCCCGTGCCGCCGGCGATCACGTTGCTGGCGATCCACATGGCGCCCGGAGCCACGCCCACGTCGCTGCCACCCACCATCGTGCCGGTGGTGTGCGTGCCGTGGCCGTTGCCGTCCTGGGGCGTGGCGTGACCCAGGCCCAGGGCGTCCAGCCAGCACTCGCTGACCGGATGGCCGTTGTTGCCGCGCCAACGCGTGCTCAGCGCCGGGTGCGTGCCGTCCACGCCCGTGTCGATGCTGCCCACCAGGGCGCCGGCGCCGTTGACACCGAGAGTGTTCCACACGTCGTCGGCGTTGATGGCCGCCAGGCCGGCGGTGATCACCCGGCTGCCGTTGTCCTGCTCGATGACCAAGCCCTTGGCCGGGATCACGGGCATGATGGCATCCACCACCAAGTCCACTTCCGCCAGGTCGATGTCGCCACGAGCCGCCAGTTGCCGCAGAACGGAAATGGGGGCGTTGACCACGACGGCGTTGGTGATCCAGTAGGGCGTGAAGCCGTTCACCTTGCCCGCGGTTTTCAGGGCCGCCAGCTCGTTCAGCAGGTCGGTCTGGGTCCGGGTGGCGGTGGACATCAGCTCACTGATCACCAGCTCGTGACGCTCGGCCAGGGTGGCCTTGCGATCCCGCAACTGCTGATCCAGGTCGGCCACCTTGGCCTGCTCCTTCAACGAGAGCAGCACCTTGATGCTTTCCGTCGAGGATTTGCCCGCCACGTAGCGTTCAAGCCCGTCCGAGAAGCTTCCAGCCAGCACGGAGCCCGCCAGGGCCATGCTGACCGCGAATCCGGTCAACGCTCTGCGCATCCTTCCTCCTTTTTCCGGGGTGTCCCAAGTGTCCAAAAACCGGCGGAGGCCACGCAACCAAATTGCGCTTCCGCGGCGTTGGGCCACTCTTTGCACCACAAGAGCTAAAACAGTGTTGATGTTTCGATTGAAATGGTTGTGTGAACCTGTTCCTGACTGCAAGTCCTCCATTTCTCGAGCAAAGCTCGTGCCCAGCTACTTGCAGTTTTTTCAACAGGTTCTGGCTTACTGACCTTCAGGGACTCTGCGGCGCTGGCTCTCTGTCCCGTGAGCGGCCCGAAACCCCTTGCCAATGCGGCCGGGCATTGTTTCCATCCATACCATGATCGGATTCGCTCCCGCCCCACTTTACCGGCCCGCCGTCCAGCTCATCGCCCGCCTGCGGGCCGCGGGTCACGAGGCCTACATCGCCGGCGGCGCCGTGCGGGATTACCTGCTGGGCCGCCCGCAGTGCGATCTGGACATCGCCACCTCCGCCCGTCCCGACCAGGTGCGAGCCCTATTCCGGCGCACCTTCGCCGTGGGGGAAGCCTTCGGCGTGGTGATCGTGCACCACCAGGGCCAGGCCTTCGAAGTCGCCACCTTCCGCGAGGAGGAAGGTTACCTGGACGGCCGGCGCCCCAGCCGGGTCAGCTATTCCACCGCCCGGGCCGACGTGGCCCGGCGGGATTTCACCATCAATGGCATGCTTTGGGACCCGGAGCGCGAGGAAATCCTGGACTGGGTGGAGGGTCGCCTCGACATTCAGCGTCGGCTGGTGCGCACCATCGGCGATCCGGAGGCCCGCTTCGGCGAAGATCGGCTGCGCATGCTGCGGGCGCTGCGCTTCAGCGCGCAACTGGATTTCGACCTGGATGCCGCGACCTTGGCCGCCATCCAGCGCCAGGCCGTCCACCTCCCCGTGGTGAGCCTGGAGCGAGTCCGGCTGGAGTTGGAAAAACTCTTCGCGGCACCCGCGGCCCGGCGCGGCCTGGTTCTGCTGGAGCCCAGCGGCCTGGGCCCCGTGCTGCGCGACCTGTTGCGGACGGACGCCCGGCGGCTGGCCGGCAAGCGGGCCGTCCAGCTGGGATCCGGTGCGGACTGGGCCTGGCTGGAGAGCTGGAGCGGGGTCCGGGATCCACTCTCTGATTCCCTGGGCTTCCAGGGTCTGCTCTGCCTGCTTTTGGATGTGGCCGGCTTCGGGCGGGACGGGTGGCAGCCCGACCAGGCACCGCAGCTCCAGGCCGGGCTGGACGCCCTGGGCCGGGCCCTGCGTTTCTCCCGCGTGGAGCTGGCCGCGGCGCGCTCCGTCGCCTGGCTGTGCGCCTGGTTGCCTGAGTTTTCCCGCCTGCGGCTGGCAGATCAGCTGCGCTGGTTGCGCCGACCGGAACGGGGCTGGCTGCTGCCCGTGCTGCGGCAGCCGCGGCTTTGGCCGGATCTGCCGCTGGAGTTGATGACCCGCCTGATCGAACGGCACCAGGCGCACTGGCAGCCGGCGCCCCTGCTGCGCGGCGAGGAGCTGCAGGCCCACGGCCTGAGCGGTCCGGCGCTGGGCCGCGTGCTGGACGAACTGGAGGCGCTGCAACTGGAGGGCGCCCTTGCCACTCCGGACGAGGCCCGCCGCTGGCTGGCCACTCACGACGGCGTCTGACAACCAACGCCCCCCAATTCTGGAGCCCCACCATGCGCCGCCCTTCCGCTCGCATCCACCGTGGTTGGTTGACCGGCCTGCTGGTGGTCGCCCTTTCCCTGCCGGCGTGGAGTCGGCCCGATGCGGCGGAGTGGGGCGGCTTCCGGGACGGTTGGCGCTTCCTGCACCGTGCCACACCTGCCACCGCGGGAAACTTCGTCCGCGAATCCAGCCGGCAGGACAGCCTGCACGCCTGGGACGCCCTGTCCTACGAGGTCGCGCTGGGGCTGGAGTTCAGTCCAGCCCACCTGGAAGCGACGGTCCGCGTGGCGCTGGTGGCGCGCGAGCCCTTGAATCTGCTGGATTTGCATTTGCGCGGCTACGAGATCCACTCCGCCCTGGTCAACGGGCAGCCGGTGGCATGGTCCCGGGAAGACGACCGGCTCCTGCTGGATCTGAGCGCCCAGCCCGCCGCCACGGGCGACAGCCTCTGGGCCGAACTCCAGTACGCTGGGCCGCCAATGGTCCACGCCGGAACCGGCCTCTTCGTTGCGCCGCAGATCGCCTACACGCTCTCCGACCCCTGGGGCACGCGCAACTGGATCGCCTGCTTCGACGAGCCCCACGACAAGGCCCTCTGGCGCGTGTCCGTCCGGGCGGACAGCAGCTTTTCACCCTGAGCAACGGCGTGCTCGAGGGCGTGCAGCCGCACGGGGACGGCACCAGCACCTGGGCCTACCGCCACGACCACCCCATGAGCAGCTATCTGGTTAGCATCGTCTGCGGCCGGCTTAGCATCCTGGAGGACGAGTGGCAGGGTCTTCCCCTTCGCTGGTTCGTCTACCCCCAGCACGTGGGTGCCGCCGGCCAGGCTGTCTCCAGAATGGATCAGATGCTGGAGTGTTTTTCGGGACTCTGGGGGGATTATCCCTTTGAGGGCTACGCCATGGGCGAGGCGCCCATCTACGGTGGCATGGGTGGCATGGAGCACCAGACCTGCACGACCATCGGCAACGGGATCCTCGCGGCGGGTCTGCAATACGAGTCCATCATCGCCCACGAACTGAGCCACATGTGGTGGGGCGACGCCCTGACCCCGGTGGATTTCCGCCAAGTCTGGCTGAACGAGGGCTGGGCCACCTACGCGGAAGCCTTGTATTTCCAACATCTTGCCAGTGGCGACGAGACCGTCTTTCTGGACTATCTGCAACAGATCCAGCAGACCTACCTCAGCTGGGACAGCGAGTACCTGCCGATTTTCGCGCCGCCCGCCGACGATCTGTTCAACATCAGCCAGTACGAGAAGGCGGCTTCCGTTCTGCACATGCTGCGCGACCTGCTGGGCGACGAGGCGTTTGGGCAGGCCCAGCGGGACTGGCAGGCCGCCCATCGCTACGGCACGGTGGGCACGGCCGAGTACCAGGCGGCGCTGGAGAACGCGGGCAACCAGGAGCTGGACTGGTTCTTTCAGCAGTGGATCTATAGCGGCGGCTACCCCACCTACCAGCACCGCACCGAACTGCGCCAAGAGGCGGACAATTGCCTGGTCCATCTGACGGTCAGCCAATCCCATCCCCGGCTGGACAGCTTCCGCGCGCGCGTGCCCCTGCGGCTGGTGAGCAGCCAGGCCACCCTGGACACCCTGGTTTGGCTGGAGCAGCCGACCCAGCAGTTCAGCTGGACTCTGCCCGGCGTCTTCGACACGCTGATCTTCAACCATCGGCACCCCGTGCTCTGTCGCCAGCAGGCCCTGCCACCCCAGCCGGGGCCGCCTCAATGGCGCGTGCTGGCGCTGGAACTGGATGACAGTCAAGGCGGAAACGGCGACGGAGATCTAGCCCAGGGGGAGAGCGCCTGGTTATCGTTACAGGTGGAGAACACGGGCGGCTGGGACACGGAGCTCCAGTTCAGCCTTTCCGGTAGCGGTGTGGAGATTGGTGGCACGTGGGAGACGATCCCGGAGAGCGCTGGTGGCATGGTGCATGAACTGCCGCTGGGCCAGGTCCAGCTCGCCGGGCTGGAATCCGCCGAAATCGGCTACCTGAATCTCATCCTCGGCTCGCACAGCGCGCACTACCCGGAACAACAGACCCCGCTGCAGCTGCCGGTGGGGGATCCCTGGCTGCTGCTGGTGGCCCCGGGCTCCCAATCCGCCCTGCTGCCCTTTTATCGCGAACAGCTGGATTCCCTCTGCGTCTTCAGCGATGTGCTGGATCCGGCGGCCACGCCCCTTCCCGCGACCTTGCGCCCCGACCACCGCGGCCTGCTCTGGTTGACGGGGGCCAGCGGGCAGTCGCTTTCAAATGCCGAGGCCCAATGGCTGGCGGCACGGGAAACCGAGCAGACAGGCGTGCTGATTTGTGGGCAGGATGCCTTCGACCTGTTGGACCCGCCCTTCCTGGATCGAATCGAGATCCTGAACCCGGACGTGAACGAAGTGCTGGTGGACGGCGAAGGCGAGTTGGCGGGTTTGACGGCCCTGCTCATCGGCGCCGGCGGGGCCCAAAACCAGAGTTCGCCCAGCTCGCTGACGTGCCCCGACGGTCTGTGCCACGTGCTGGCGCGCTATCGCAACAGTCAGGAGCCGGCCATGTGGCAGCTGGATTGGCAGGACAGTTCCCACCGGGTGATCGCAGCCGGCTTCGGCTTGGAGGCAATCTCCGGCCTGGCCAGCACCAGCAGCCGGCGCGACTGGCTGGCCCGGCTGGCTCCGCTGCTGGACGTGGAGCTTTCCGTCGCGCCCGGTCCGTCCGCCACGCTCCGGCCGGGCGGCTTCGTGCTGGGGGAGGCGCGGCCCAATCCCTTCAACCCGACGACCACGCTTTCCTATCAACTGGATCGTCCGCTGGAGGTCAGCCTGCAGGTGCATGATCTGCTGGGTCGGCAAGTGGCCCACTCGCGGGAAGGTCTGCGTGGAGCCGGAATCCACCAGCTGCGCGTGGACGGCGGCCAATTGGCTTCCGGACTGTATCTGGTGACCGTCCAGGCGGGCGAACAGCGCGCCACGCGCAAGGTGTTGCTGCTGAAATGATCAACCCAAGCCAAGGGGTTGCCGCCGGAAACGACAACGGCCCCCATTGCTGGAGGCCGCTGTACTGGGAGGTGTGAAACGGGTCGCGCCCAGCTTGGATGATTCCGCCAGGATCCGCGCTGGACGATCATTAAGGTTATGAAATGAATTTGCGTTGTCAATAAGTCGTGAGGATTTTGTCCAAATCCGCACAGATGATTTTGACAAGTCAAATAGTATGTTGTCCAAAAGGTCGAAAGGATTAACATGCAACGGGATACGCGCCAACGGCGAGCCATTCGAGAAGTTGTCATGGTCCAGGCCCGGCCGTTGACCCCGCTGGAAATTCTCACCGAGGCGCAGAAATTGGTGGCCCGCCTGGGCCTGGCCACCGTCTACCGTAACCTGCGCATGCTGCTGGACGAGGGCTTTCTGCGGGAAGTGCTGATCCCCGGCGACTCCCCCCGCTACGAGCAGGCCGGCAAGGGCCATCATCACCACTTCTTCTGCTTTCGCTGCGGCAAGGTGTTTGAGATCGCCGGCTGCCGCCCCGAGGTGAACACCTTGGTGCCGGCGGGTTACATCCAGGAGTTCCACGAGTTGACCTTTTACGGAAGCTGCGCCGGTTGTGCCCTGGAATCAACAGACAAACCCGTCGAGGCCGGAACCCATCGAATTTAGGTCAAACTAACTTAGCTTGACCGCCCCAAAACAAGGAGCTGTCATGCCTGGCATCCTGCGCCGCCTCACCACCCTGGGCCTCTTCCTGCTCTGTTCCTGCGGCCTGAACCAGCGCAAGCTCGATTCCAACGCCGGCACGGAGAACGGGAGCATCAGCTTGAATCACCAATTGACCCGCATCGACGGCAGCACGGAGTCCATGACGGACTACCAGGGCAAAGCCCTGCTCATCGTCAACACGGCCTCCAAGTGCGGCTTCACCAAGCAGTACGCCGGCCTGGAGGAACTGCACCGGCGCTACTCGGCCAAGGGGCTGGTGGTGATGGGCTTTCCCTGCAACGACTTCTTGGGCCAGGAGCCGGGGACCAACGAGGAGGTCCTCGAGTTCTGCCAGAACACCTTCCAGGTGGACTTCCCCATGTTCGCCAAGCTGACCGTCCAGGGCGACAGCATCCACCCGCTCTACAAGACCCTGACCAGCGAGATCGCCGAATCCCTGCGCGGCCCCATCAAATGGAACTTCACCAAGTTCCTGGTGAACCCGGCCGGCCAGGTGGTGGGCCGCTTCGAGCCCAAGGTGGAGCCGCTGGACGCCGAGCTGCTGGCCGCCATCGAGAGCGTGCTGCCCGTCCGCTGACGCCGCCCCAGGCCGTGATCACAAGTGATTGACCGTCAGGATCAACGCAGCAGCGTAACGGTCCGAGTCGCTTGCCGCCCACCCACCTCCAGCGTGACCAGATAGGTCCCGCTGGCCATCCGCTCCGCCTGGAAGGGAGCGAAGTGCGTACCGGCCGGCAGCGCGCCGTTCCGCAACACGGCCACCTCTTGACCCAGCAGATTGTGCACGCTGAGCTTGACGATCGCCGGGCGAGTGAGGGTGAAGGGAATGCGCGTCACCGGGTTGAAGGGGTTGGGCCAGGGGGCGCCCAGGCTGAAGCTCTGGGGCTCAGTGATGGGCCGCCACGGCGACACAGCCACCCAATTCGTGTCAGGAGTCAGGCTGGCGTGAGGTCCGCCCGTGTAGCCGATGTCACAGCGCAGGCCGCCCAGACTGGGCCAGAGCGGAATGCCTGGGTTGGTCAGATCCTCGACATCGTTGAAGGCGAAGTCTGGGGCTCCGGCATCCACGCAGGGCGAATCCGGCGACAGGTAGGGCACGCCACGCTCCAGATCGAACAACGGATCAAGGCCTACCAGATTGCCCTCACCAGGCACGGCCTCCTCGGCCAAGTTGTATTGCCAGTCCTGTGTAATGGGCAGATTCCATTCGACCAACTGCTGATAGCTATTGTCGTAAAACAGGCAATTGCGCACGTGGAGGTCTATCGGTTGGTAGAAATTGAACAGGTGCCGCATGCCGTCACACCCTGTCACGGTCACGTTCTCAAAGTCAGCGCGCGGAACGATGCCTTGGTAGTCGTTCGCCACGGCGACTTGCAGCACCGCCTGCTGGCTGTTGCGTTGATAGGACGGCGAGAGGTGATTCAGCGCAACGTCGACATTCTCGATGAGCACGTTGCGGAATCGATAGTAGGGTGGGGCCTGGGGACTGAAATTGTCCCCGATGTAGAACGCCGCCCGCCCCACATTCCGCAGAATGACATTGTCCAAAAGTAGTGAGTCACCGCCCAAGTCGATGCCGCCGTCGTCACAGTCTTCCAACAACACATTCCTCACACTCACCTTGCCTCCTCCAAAAGCCAGGGTATAGCTCATGCCGGAGTACGAGATGCCATCTCCCGCCAGGGTCTCGGGGATGCTGTTTGGTTGTTGGCTGTTGCGGACCAACACGTTATCTACGGTGACATTGTTACCGTTGGCCCACAATTCACGACCATAGTTGCCCGTGTATCCGAATGCAGGGAGAGTGGAATAGTCGTCCAGATCTTCCACGCGGTTGTTCTCGAAGACCAGGTTCTCGAAATGGACGTCGTCTCCCAACCCGTTTTTCACCATCGCACCCAGCACGTAATTGCCGCCCGTTCCCGATGCATCCGGGTGGGGCGGCAGTATCACGCTGTTGTTATAGATGCGGGAATCCAGCAGGCTGGTCCGTCGAGTGTACAGCAAGCCCGTGCCCACATGGCTGGTGCTGTCGCCGGAGACGTTGTCATGCATGTCCAAGTGACGGATGGTGGCTCGATTGTCGACGGTTCCGAATTTGATCAAGGTATCGTATGTGCCAACCAAAGATCGATTATCATGAACATGAAGACTATCTATCTCTAGAATTGGCGTTTCGCAATTCAGATATAAAGCTGGCGTAGTTGTCGCCGTTACCCCACCGACTTCCAGATTCGTTATTCTAGCCCAGGATGTTCCGTTATATGATTCTGAACATTGAATTTGTAATGCTCCTCCAATCGTCTGCGGGTTGTTAATAAATCTGAAATTTCGATACGATAAGCCATTAGCCCTCCTAGTACTATTAAGAAAACTGCTTAATGTACCGCTATTAAAAACGAAAATGTTTGAAATCTCCAGCGTGTCCTTTTCTGACATTAACGTCACTAGTGTCCGGTTAGAAGTCGAACAAAAACAATTGGTTACCATCTGATGCTTGCTCGATTTGGGAACCTTCGGCTCTCAAGGCGCTTCGTAGCTGGGTTTTCTCGAAGACAGAGATGGAC